>NZ_CAKUCL010000004.1 GCF_934643405.1 uncultured Actinoplanes sp. | reverse complement strand
GCCGTGCGCATCACGCACATCCCCACCGGCACCGTGGTGAGCTGCCAGAACGAGAAGAGCCAGCTGCAGAACAAGGAATCGGCCCTGCGCATCCTGCGGTCGCGCCTGCTGGCGATGGCGCAGGAGGAGGCGGACGCGGCGGCCGCCGACTCGCGCAAGGCCCAGGTGCGTACGGTCGACCGCTCGGAGCGCATCCGGACGTACAACTTCCCGCAGAACCGCATCACCGACCACCGGATCGGCTACACGGCGTACAACCTGGACCTGGTCCTCGGCGGGGAGCTGGACGGGGTGCTGGACGCGCTGGCCGAGGCGGACCGGCAGGCGCGGCTGGCCGGCGAGACCGAGATCAGCCGACGTCCGTGACGACCAGCCGGCCCCGTTGCGGGCAGGCGAGGTAGTGCTCGAGGTCCCAGCAGGTGATCTCTTGAACCGAGTCGATCGCGCCGAGCAGCGTGGTCGTCCCGGTGGCCAGGTCGAGCCGGGTGACCGAGACCAGGCCGATGGGCCGCCGGGTGTGGTGCAGCACCAGCACCGAGCCGTGCCGGGCGCTCGCCCACGGGATCTGGCCGGGCGTCGTGCCGCCGATCGGCCGGCCGCTCATCGCATCCACCAGCGTCGTGTTGCCCTCGTCCTGGAAGTCGTAGAGCAGCAGCCGGTTGTCGCCGGCCGGCCGGGCTGTCCGTACGCCGGGCATGCGCCACAGCTCACGGCCGGTTGCCGGGTCGTGGGCGATCACGCCGGTCTGGTCGGCCGTGCAGAGCAGGGGGGCGCATTCGATGAGCCCGCCGTCGGTGGTCTCGACCGTCCACTGCGGGGACAGGTCGTCCCAGCGGTAGACCGTGGTGTCTTCCTGATAGGACGTGGACTCGATGCGCGCGTCGGTCGCGAGCAGGTACCCCTCGAGGAAGCTGACCGTGCTGACCCGCCCCGGCAGCTTCGCCGACCGGATCACCGATCCGTCGTCGTACCGCAGGAAGGTCACCCGGTTGTCCGCGTCGACCGTGACCACCTCGGCCGGCCGGTCGCCCGGTCGCAGGATCGTCCAGGACTCGGCGCCCGGCACCGGGCGGCTCCACACGCGGCGGCCGTCGCGAAGGCCGATCATGGTGAGGCGGAACAGGTCACCGCGCTCGTCGTGCTCGCCGAGCAGCACCCGGCCGTCGCCGAGCGCGCCCTGTTCGCCGGGCGCCCGCCACAGCTGGGCGCCGGTGGTGGCGTCCAGGGCGATCGTGCTGCGGTAGAAGAACAGCGCGAGCCGGGTGGTGTCCGGCTTCTGGCGCTCGACCGTGACGGGGTCGGTGCGCAGCAGCACCACGCCGCCGGGGATGGGTTCGGGCGCCAGCGGACCGATCTCGTCGATCAGCGTGGACCAGAGCTTGCGGCCGTCGGTCAGCCGATACGCGGTGATCTCGGTGCGGCCGTCGTTGCCGCGGCTGACGAAGGCCGTCGTGTCGGTGAAGCCGGCGTGGTCGCTCTCCAGCATCTCGGTGCTCCACGCGGTGTGCAGGAACGGCGCGGCCGGCCGGGCGGAGCCGCCGGCGACGAGCAGGCCGAGGACGGCCAGCGCGGCCAGCAGGGTCCTCGCGATGCGCCGGTGGTTCAGCGGCACGGGCGGGAGCTGCGGCTCGGTGGTGGTGACTTCGCCCAGGTCGATGGTGGCCATCTCAGCGCACCACCGTGACCTCGATCTTGGTGCCGATCTGGCAGATCACGTATCCCGGGGCGGATTGGCAGCCGGAGCCGGTGAGGTGGTCGATCAGGCCGAGCACGTCCTGACGCCCGGTGCGTGTGTCCCATCGGGTGAGCACGGTGCGGTCCGGCGGCGAGCCGACCGCCCTGGTCAGCAGCATCGCGGTGCCGGGCCGGTCGGTCCACACCATGCTGCCCGTCGGCCGCTCGCCGAGCGTCGCTCCGGTGCGCGCGTCGATCACGGACAGGTGGTCGGTGTCGGAGTCGCCCTCGTAGAGCACGATCCGGTCGTCCGAGATCGGCCAGACGTTGGCGGTGACCGGAAGCGTCCACAGCGGCTTGCCGGTGGCCGCGTCGTGCGCCATCACGGTGGCGCCCCCCTGAAAGCAGACCCCGGTGCCGCACGGCGTCACATAGCCGTCGGCGGCCTCCAGGCCCCAGACCATCCGCAACGTCGCCAGGTCGTACGCCTCGGTGATGGACCTGTCGGGCTGGTGGGCGTAGGCGATCAGGCGGCCGCCGATGGCGAACAGGTCGTTGAAGTAGCCGCCCTCGCGCTTCGGCCGGGTCCACGGGATGTGCCCGGTGACCAGGCGGGTGCCGTCGGCGTACCGGTGGACCGTCGCGGTGCCGTCGGTCTTCACCGTGATGAACGCGGTCGGCTGGTCGCCGGTGTGGGCCACGGTGTGGGCGTCGATATCGGTCGCGTCGATCGACCACATGACGTGGTCGTCGGCCAGCCGGATCACCCGGAGCCGCCGCGGCGTGCCATCGTCGCGGTACTCGGTCATCGTCGCGGTTCGCGCCTCGATGGCCTGCACCTCGCCGGGGGCCCGCCAGCGTTCCTCGCCGGTGCGCATGTCCAGCGCGATGGTCTGCCGGGAGAACTCCGGCGCGAGCGGCTCGGCGGCGCCCGGCACCAGGGCCGCGACCTGCCGGTCGGCCGACGCCAGCAGCAGCCCGGCCGGCTCGGCCGCCTGGAGGAAGCCGGCCGCGTCGCCGACCACCCGGCTCCACCGCTGTTCCCCGCTGTCCAGGGCGAACGCGGTGATCCGGATGCCGCCGGGGTCGGTCTGCTGGGTGAACGCGGTGCCGGCGGCGACCACCATGCCGAACTCGGGCCAGCTGGGTGCGCTCCAGAGTGTTTGCACGCGCGGCGGGGCCGGCCGTTGGGACGCGGTCAGGCCGGCCAGGCACAGCCCCGCCACCACGGCCACGGCGACCTTGCGGATCTGCCGCCGGCCGATCGGCGGTCGCGGACGCTGAAGATGCTCCTCCTCGGGCCAGGTGGCCTCGCCGAGCTCGATGAGGGTCATCGGGTCGGCGCGCGGCTCGCGGCCGCGGCGGCGAGGGCGGCGCTGAGGGTGCGGCCGTTGGCGCCCACCTCCGACCATCCCGACGCCAGGCCGATCGGTGTCCCGGGCACGAGCACGTTCCAATTCTCCGCCTCGGTCGCGGCGGTGATCCGGCGCGAGACCTCGGCGGCCTGCGCCGCGCCGGCGCCGGGCAGCACCAGCACGAACTCGTCGCCGGCGAAGCGGGCCACGAAGTCGCCGCGCCGCATCACCCGGTTCAGCACGCCGGCGACGCGTTGCAGCACCAGGTCGCCGCAGTGCCGGCCGTGCCGGGTGTTGACCTCGGTGAAGCCGATCAGGTCGCAGACGCCGACCGCGGCACGTTCCCCGCGGGCCAGCATGGCCGTCACGTAACGCTCCAGCTGACGGCGGTTGGGCAGGCCGGTCAGCGGATCGGTGAGCGACTCGTCGCCGTACCGGCCGGGGTCGCGCTGGGTCTCCTGGGCGTCGAGACGGGCGGCGACGCCGTCCAGGAAGCCGTCGCGGAGCCGGTCGATGCGCTGGGCAGCCAGCCGGAACGCGTAACGGTCGGCGGCGTGCGCGGCGGCGTGGTCACCGGCGCTGGCGTGGCAGATGCTGCGCAGCCGGGCCGGTTCGGCCGCGCCCAGGATCTCCGGCGACACCGGCACGGCGTCCAGCATGGACAGCGCCTGCTCCGGCTTGCCGGCCGCGATCAGCAGGCAGACGTTGCCGAGATGGTGCAGGTCACGGGTGCGCACGCTGTCGCCGCCGCCGGTCAGCCACTCGGCGGCGTTCGCCTCGGTCTCCTCGCCCAGCGCGGCACGGCGGGCCAGGGCATACCCGTACGCCGCGCGGCTGCCCGGGCGCATCTGGTCGGCGCCGATCGCCACGTACCGGGTCAGCTCGGCGTCGATGTCGCGCAGCACCCGCAGGCAGCCGTCGGTGTCGCCCTGATGATCCAGCGACACCGCGTTGCGCAGCCGGATGCCGGGCGCCGCGAAGATCTCCGGGGCCAGACCCGCCTCGGCGCCGACCTGCCGGGCCTGCTCGATCGCGGTCAGCGCCTGCCCGTGGAAGCCGAGGTAGGAATACGCCATCGCGAGGTCGTGCCAGCCCCAGGCGGTCTCCTTGTCGCTCTCCGGCACCGCGGCCAGCGAGCGGGACGCCTGCACCAGGTGGGTCACGCCCCGCTCCAGCTTGCGCTGCAGGTAGTCGCCCAGGGCGGCGAAGGCGTGCATCTGGCCCCGGAGATAAGGATCGGGAATCTCCCGTACGGCGTTGTCCGCGGCCGTCATCGCGGCGGTGAGCTCGGCGACCCGGCCCAGGTTGATCAGTGCGCCGAAGCGCTGCACCAACGCGTACGCCCGGGTGGTGGGGTCGGTGGACACGGCGAGGACCTGGTCGAGGATCGGCAGCGCCTGGGCGGACCGGCCGTCCTGCTGGAGCTTTCCGGCGCGGCGCAATTCCTCGACATTTTCTGCGAGCTGGTCCAACCAACTCACCAGGCGCCTCCTGCCGCGTGACGTGCGTCCGTGCGCCGACCCGGCCGGACGGCGTCGCACGTGACGTTTGATGATTATGCCGTGGACGCGGACGACGAACACCCCTGGAGCCGGGCTCTCGCGGCGGCGACCGCGCAACTGGCCGCGGCCGGCGTCGAGTCGCCGCGAGTGGACGCTGAGCTGCTCGCCGCGCATGTCCTCGAGATACCGCGGAGCAGGCTCTTTCTGGTCGGCCGGATGCGCGGCGACGAGCGCCGGCGGTACACCGCGCTGGTCGCCGAGCGGGCCCGCCGGATCCCGTTGCAGCACCTGCTCGGCACCGCGGCCTTCCGCCATCTGGAGCTCTCGGTAGGTGACGGGGTGTTCGTGCCGCGCCCGGAGACCGAGTTGCTGGCCGGCTGGGGCATCGAGGTGGTGCCGAGCGGCGGCACGGTGGTGGATCTGTGCAGCGGTACCGGGGCGATCGCGCTCTCGGTGGCCCACGAGGCCGATCCGGGCCGGGTGATCGCGGTGGAACGCTCGCCGGTGGCGCTGTCGTTCCTGCGGCGCAACGCGGCCGGCTACCCGCGGGTCGAGGTGGTCGAGGGCGACGTGACCGACCCGGAGCTGCTGTCCGGCCTGCATGGCGGGGTGGACGTGCTGCTCTGCAACCCGCCGTACGTGCCGGACGGCACCCCGGTCCCGCCCGAGGTGGCCGACCACGACCCGGCCGAGGCGGTGTTCGGCGGCGCGGACGGCCTGAGCGTGATCCGGCCGGTGATCGCCCTGGCCGCGGCCCTGCTGCGGCCCGGCGGACAGGTCGGCATCGAGCACGATGACGTGCACGGCGACGCGGTGCCGGGGCTGCTGACCGAGCACGGCGGGTTCACCGGCGTGACCGCGCACCGGGACCTGACCGGCCGGCCCCGGTTCGCGACGGCCCGCCGCAGGTGATGGGTGCCGGGCGCCACATGGCAGACTGCACGGTGTGATGCTCTACGACTGCCGCTCGACCGCGGATCGTGATCGCGGCGTCGCCGCCGCCGTCGAGGCGGCGAAGAGCGGCGAACTCGTCGTGATGCCCACCGACACGGTGTACGGCGTCGGCGCGGACGCCTTCACCCCGCACGCGATCACCGCGCTGCACTATGCCCGCAGCTCGGCCGAACACGTCCCGCCGCCGGTGCTGGTCGGCTCCCGCCACACGCTGGACGGCCTGGTCTACTCGCTGCCCAAGGCGGCGCGCGAGCTGGCCGACGCGTTCTGGCCCGGCGCGCTGACCCTCTACGTCGAGCATTCGCCCAGCCTGCAGTGGGACCTGGGGAACACCGGCGGGCAGGTTGCGATCCGGATGCCGCTGCACCCGGTGGCGCTCGAGGTGCTGCGCGAGGTCGGCCCGATGGCGGTCACCACGGCCAACAAGATCGGCCGGCCCGCGCCGACCACCGCCGAGGAGGCCCGCGAGCAGCTGGAGTACGCGGTCCGCGTCTACCTGGAGGCCGGTCCGGCGGCCGACCCGGCGCCCAGCACGATCGTCGACGTGACCGGCGACGTCCCGCGGGTGCTGCGAGCCGGCGCCATCCCGCTGGAGAAGCTGCGCGACGTGGTGCCCGACCTGCTCGCTCCGGAGGCGTGAGGTGGCGGCGCCGTTCACCGTCCTGCACGTCTGCATGGGCAACATCTGCCGGTCGCCGATGGCCGAGCGGCTCCTCGCCCGGGCGGTACGGGACCGGGCCGGCGCCCCGGCCGAGCAACTGGTCCGCAGCGTCAGCGCCGGCACCGGCGGCTGGCACGAGGGCGAGGAGATGAACCCGCCGGCGGCCCGCCAGGTCCAGGCCCGGGGCGGCTCGGCCGAGGGCTTCGAAGCCCGCAAGCTGCGCGGGGACTTCATCGACGAGGCCGATCTGATCTTCACGGCCACCGCCGACCAGTACGACTACGTGGTCGCGCTGCGCCCGGACGCCGCCGACCGCACGTTCGTGATGGGCGAGTTCGGCCGGCTGCTGAGCGCGGTGGACGCGGCCGCGCTGCCCACCGCCGACGCCGAAGCGGACGCCGTGCACGACCGCGGCGTCGCCATCGTGGCCGCCGTCCACCGGCTGCGGCAGGGCGAGTCCCCGCTGCCCGGCGACGACCTGGACGACCCGTGGGGCCGCGGTGACCAGACGTTCCAGCGAATCGGCGACGAGATCGAGGACACCGTGGTCCCGTTCGCCACACTGCTCCTGCCGTGACCGGCCGGATCGTCCGGCCGGACGCCGAGGGGTTGCGCCGCGCCGCCGAACTGCTCAAGGCCGAGTCGGTGGTGGCCTTCCCGACCGAGACCGTCTACGGGCTGGGCGCCAACGCGCTGTCCGCCAGGGCGATCGGCGAGGTCTACCGGCTGAAGAACCGGCCGTCCTGGAACCCGTTGATCGTGCACGTGCCGAGCGTCGAGGCGGCCCGTTCGCTGGCCCGGGAGTGGCCGGCAGCCGCGGACGAACTGGCCGCGAGGTTCTGGCCCGGCCCGCTGACCCTGGTCGTGCCGCGCGACCCGCGGCTGCCCGAGGCGGGCACGGCGGGTGACACCATCGCGATCCGGATCCCGGCGCACGAGGTGGCGCTCAGCCTGCTCGAGATCACCGGGCTGCCGCTGGCCGCGCCGAGCGCCAACCGGTCCGAGGCCATCTCGCCGACCACCGCGGAGCACGTGCTGCGCAGCCTGCCCGACGTGCCGCTGGTGCTCGACGGCGGCCCGGCCGCGCGCGGTATCGAGTCGACCGTGCTCGACCTGACCACGCCGGTGCCGACCCTGCTGCGGCCGGGCGCACTGCCGTTGCGGGAGCTGCGCGAGGTTCTCGGGACCATCGCGCTGCCGCACGCGGGAACCGCCCGGAACTCTCCCGGGATGAGCAAGCGCCACTACGCGCCACGGGCCAAGGTGGTGCTGGTCGGCGAGGTGCGGGAGGCGGACGTCTCCGAGTCGGTGGGGGTGCTCACCTATGAGCCGGCCGCGGTGGCGGGCGCCGAGGTGCTCTCCGGCGACCCGGCCGAGTACGCCGCCGACCTGTACGCCGCGCTGCACCGGCTGGACGACGCGGGGGTGGCCACCATCCTGGTGCGGGAGCCGCCGGCCACCGAGGAGTGGCTGGCCGTCCGGGACCGCCTGAGCCGCGCCGCCGCCTAACTCTCCGCGCCGCGCGCGATGTTGCGGGCCATGCCGTTGAAGACCAGGCCGTGGAAGGGCAGCACCGACGCCCAGTACGCGTGCCCGGCCAGCCCGCGCGGCAGGAACACCGCCCGCTGCCGGTAGATGCTGCGCCCCTCGCCGTCCGGGATCGCGCACATCTCCAGCCAGGCCCGGCCCGGCACCCGCATCTCGGCGCGCAGCCGCAGCAGCGAACCGGGCACGATCTCCTCGACCCGCCACCAGTCCAGCGCCTCGCCGACCCGCAGGTGGTGCCGGTCGCGCCGGCCGCGGCGCAGGCCCACCCCGCCGACCAGCCGGTCCAGCCAGCCGCGTATCGACCAGGCCAGCGGGAACGAGTACCAGCCGTTGTCGCCGCCGACCCCCTCGATCACCCGCCACAGCGACTCGACCGGGGCGGCCACCTCGCGGCTCCGCTCGTCGACGTAGACGCTGCCGCCGGCCCAGTCCGGGTCGGAGGGCAGCGAGTCGGCGGCGGCGTCCAGCCCGGACGCGGTGGACCAGCGGGTCTCCACGTTCGCGTCGCGGATCTTGCTCAGCGCCAGGCGGACCGCGGCGTCGAAGCCGATCGGGTCGTCGCCCGGGACGTACTTGGCGATGTCGTGCTCGTGGGCCACCGCCTCGTGCACCAGGCTGGCCACCAGCGGGCGGGCGATCGCGTTCGGCACCGGCGTGACCAGGCCCACCCAGTGCGCGGACAGCCAGGGACTGAGCGGCCGCAACGGGACGATGACCCGGCGGCGCAGCCCGGCCACCTTCGCGTAGCGGCGCATCATCTGCTCGTACGTCAGGACGTCCGGTCCGCCGATGTCGAAGGCCCGGTGAACGTCGTCCGGCAGGGTCGCCGCCGCGATGAGGTAACGGAGAACGTCCCGTACGGCAATCGGTTGAATGCGGTTGCGCACCCAGCGCGGCGTGACCATGACCGGGAGCCGCTCGGTGAGATAGCGCAGCATCTCGAACGAGGCCGAACCGGAGCCGATGATCACCGGCGCGCGCAGCACCGCCGTGGGCACCGCGCCGTCCAGGAGGATGCGGGCCACCTCGGCCCGGGAGCGCAGATGGGCCGACGGCCGCTGGTCCGCCTCCGGTTCCGGGCCGCCCAGGTAGACGATGCGGCTCACCCCGGCCTCGCGGGCCGCCTCGGCGAAGTTGTGCGCCGCGCGCCGGTCCAGCTCCTCGAAGTCACGCCGGCCCAGCGAATGCACCAGGAAGTAGGCGACATCCACCCCGTCGAAGGCGGCACGCAGCGACTCCCGGTCGGTCAGATCGCCCTCGACCACCTCGGCGCGGGTCACCCACGGCACGTCGCGCATCCGCCCGGTGCTGCGGGTCAGGCAGCGGACCTGCTGCCCGGCCTCCAGCAGCCGGGGGGCGAGGCGGCCACCGATATATCCAGTGGCACCGGTCACCAAGCAGCGCATAACTGCAGAGTGTGCCCTCGGTGCGAGCTGCGTAACCCATATGCTCGAATCCGCAGCGTTGCCTACTGGGGGAGGGCACGTGGACACCTTCTGGGGGCCGGACTTCGCCTCGCTCGAGAGCGCCGATCCGGAGATCGCCGATGTGCTCCTCGCCGAGCTGGACCGGCAGCGCGCTGGGCTCCAGCTGATCGCCAGCGAGAACTTCACCTCGCCGGCGGTGCTGGCCGCGCTCGGATCGACCCTGACCAACAAGTACGCCGAGGGCTATCCGGGACGGCGGTACTACGGCGGCTGCGCCGAGGTGGACCGGGCCGAGCAGCTCGCCGTCGAGCGCGCCGAGGACCTGTTCGGCGCGCAGCACGCCAACGTCCAGCCGCACTCCGGGGCGTCTGCGAACCTCGCCGCGTACGCCGCGCTGGCCGAGCCGGGCGACACCGTGCTGGCCATGGAGCTGTCCCACGGCGGGCACCTCACCCACGGCAGCCGGGTCAACTTCTCCGGGAAGTGGTTCCACCCGATCGGATACCGGGTCACCGAGAACACCGAGGAGATCGACTACGACGAGGTACGGGACCTGGCGCTCGCCCATCAGCCCAAGGTCATCGTGTGCGGGGCCACGGCGTATCCGAGAATCATTGACTTCGGTCGGTTCCGGGAGATCGCCGACGAGGTGGGCGCGTACCTGATGGTCGACGCCGCGCACTTCATCGGGTTGGTGGCCGGACGGGCGGTACCGTCCCCGGTGCCGCACGCCGACGTGGTCACCTGCACCACACACAAGGTGCTCCGGGGCCCGCGAGGCGGCATGATTCTCTGTCGTGAGGAACTCGCTCAGCGCGTCGACAAGGCGGTCTTCCCGTTCAGCCAGGGCGGCCCGATGATGCACGTCATCGCGGCGAAGGCGGTCGCCCTGCGGGAGGCGTCGCTGCCGGAATTCCGGGCCTACGCGCGTCAGGTCGTGAAGAACGCGCAGGCGCTCGCCTCCGGCCTGGCCGTCGAGGGGATGCGCCCGGTGTCCGGCGGCACCGACACCCACCTGGTGCTGGCCGACGTGCGCGGCCTGGAGGTGACCGGGCAGCAGGCCGAGCAGCGCTGCGACCAGGCCCGGATCACGCTCAACAAGAACGCGATCCCGTTCGACCCGCGACCGCCCGCGGTCGCCTCCGGCATCCGGGTGGGCACGCCCAGCGTGACCACCCAGGGCATGCGGGAGGGCGAGATGCGGCAGATCGCCGGGCTGATCGGCGCCGCGGTGCGCTGCGACCCGGCGCTGGCGGCGGGGGAACGCCGCCTGGCCGAGGTCGCCGAGGAGGCCGCCGAACTGGTGCGCCGGTTCCCCGCGTACGGTCGTGCGGAGGTGATGACGTGACAGACACCGCTTTTGATGAGGAAGCCGACCAACCGCTGCCGGTTCTCCCGCCGCTGCCCGCGGACCCGCGCTGGCGGGTGGCGCACCTGCCGTTCCTGAGCTCGGTCGCGGTGGCCCTGATGTTGTGCGCCGCGTCGGTCGGTTTCGTCGCCGGCTCCCCGGCGGCCGCGCTCGGCGCCGCGGCCGGCGTGTTGATCGTGACGCTCAGCTTCACCATGTCGACATTGGTGATCGCCTGGGCGGACACCGTGCGGCCCGCTCTATTGATGCCGCTCGCTCTGATCACTTACGTGCTGAAGTACACAATCCTGGGACTTGCCCTCGCTTTCGGGGTCTCCAGCGACTGGGCCGGCAAGTCCGCGCTCGGCTGGGGCATCGTCGCCGGGGTCGTCGTGTGGACCGCCGTGCAGGCCTGGTGGTTTACCCGGCTGAGTCGCCCGAAGTGATCTTCTGAGCCGCGTTTTGGCTCGTCAGCGCTCTTTTCGTGGTTTGTTGACCACGAACCGGTGATGTGAACGGTCGTGGCTTGCAGGGTTATGGCAAAGGGGGAGTACCGTGTCCATCCAGTTGCGCGACCCCTGACGCCTGGACAACTGCGGTTGTGCGGGGGGCCGCGCTTAACCCTGTCTTCCCTGCTGATATCGTTCGGGCCGTCATGACCGGTCAAGAACCTCCCCAGAATCCCCGCGGTGACGACGGTCCACCCCCGCCCGACACGGGCATGGGCATGACGGCGGTCGCGTACCTCATCACGGGGATGTTGGTGTGGGGCGGGATCGGTTTGCTGGTCGACCACTGGGTCGGAACCAGGGGCATCTTCGCCGGTATCGGTGCGGTCGTGGGGATCGGCGGCGGTGTCTACCTCATCGTGCGCCGTCTCGGCGCCTGACAGGAAAGGGCTACGGTGATCGGTCAGTCGATCGTCCTCGCAGCGGACGTTCCGTTCCCGCCGAGTGTCGAGGACTTCTACCCGCCCAGCATCCTGCCGTGGAACGAGCAGAACAGCTTCTGGTTTACCAAGATCACGGCCCTGATGTGGCTGTCGGTCGCATTGATCATCATCTTCTTCCTGGTGACCTATCGGAAGCCCAAGCTGGTCCCGACCAAGAAGCAGTGGATCGCGGAAAGCATCTACGGCTTCGTGCGGAACAATGTCGCGGTCGAGATGATCGGTCCCCGCGGCGTCAATTTCGCGCCCTATCTGACGACGCTGTTCTGCTTCATCTTCCTGATGAACCTGTGGAGCATCGTCCCGGTCGCGCAGATCTCGCCGAACTCGCACATCGCCTTCCCGGCCATTCTCGCGCTCATCAGCTACGTGCTGTTCATCGCGGTCGGCATCCGGCACCACGGCTTCGTGAAGTACTTCAAGACCGCGCTCATTCCGCCGGCGCCGTGGTTCATTCTGCCGCTGCTGATTCCGATCGAGTTCTTCTCCAACTTCCTGGTGCGGCCGTTCTCGCTCGCCGTCCGACTCTTCGCCAACATGTTCGCCGGCCACATGCTGCTGCTGGTGTTCACGCTGGGCGGTTTCGCGATGCTGAACGCCAACCTCTGGTTCATCCCGTTCTCGATCGCCTCGTGGGCCATGACGATCGCGCTCACGTTCCTGGAGTTCCTGGTCGTCGCCCTCCAGGCCTACGTCTTCACGGTGCTGACCGCGAGCTACGTCCAGGGCGCGCTCGCCGACGAGCACTGAGCACGACCTCGCACCGCTGTAACACCCCGTTGTCGTCCCGCGTGACAGTCACGCGAGATACCAGGAGGATTTCGTAATGGTTGACGTTATTGCCGCCGTTGAGGGCAGCACCGCCGCCATCGGCTACGGTCTCGCGGCCATCGGCCCCGGCATCGGTGTCGGCCTGGTCTTTTCGGCCTACATTCAGTCGACGGCCCGCCAGCCGGAGTCGTCGCGTCTGACGCTGCCCTACGTCTGGATCGGCTTCGCCGTCATCGAGGCGCTCGCGCTGCTCGGCATCGCCTTCGGCTTCATCTGGGCGGGCAACGTCTAAATCGCCCTCCGCCTCAAAGGAGGTAAGTAGTGCTCAACCAATTCATTTTCGCTGCTGCCGAAGAGGCCGAACACAACCCGGTCATCCCGATCTGGCAGGAGATCCTGCTCGGCACCATCGCCTTCGGGATCCTGTGCTGGGTGCTGATGAAGTTCGTCTTCCCGATGATGGAGAAGACGTTCGCGGCCCGGGTGGACGCGATCGAGGGCGGCATCAAGCGTGCCGAGGCCGCTCAGGCCGAGGCCAACCAGTTGCTCGAGCAGTACCGCGCGCAGCTGGCCGAGGCTCGCACCGAGGCCGCGCGCATCCGCGACGAGGCCCGGGCCGACGCCGAGGGCATTCGTCAGGACGTGCTGGCCAAGGCCCGCGAGGAGTCCGACCGGATCATCGCGGCCGGTCGCGAGCAGCTCGCGGCCCAGCGGGAGAGCATCGTGCGGGACCTGCGGTCCGAAGTGGGATCGCTGGCCGTCGACCTGGCCGGGCGCATCGTGGGTGAGGCGCTCGCCGACGAGGCGCGCAGCCGCGGCACGGTGGAGCGGTTCATCGATGAGCTCGGCGCGGCCGGCTCGGCGGGCGGGCGGCGCTGATGGCGTCGAGCGTCAGCCAGCAGGCGTACGCCAAGGCGGTGGACAAGTTCGGCGTGGACACCAGCTCGGCCTCGGCCGCTCAGCTGGCCACGATCGCCGACGAGATCCTCTCGGTGGCGGCCCTGCTGCGTGCGCAGCCGAGGCTGCGCCGGGCGCTGACCGACCCGTCGCGGGCCGGCGCGCAGCGGGCGGAGCTGCTCCGCTCGCTGCTGTCCGGCAAGCTCTCCGAGGTCACGGTGGACACGCTGGCGACCCTGGTGACCGGTCGGTTCTCGCAGCCGAGCGAGCTGCTCGACGTCACCGAGCGTCTCGGTGCCGAGGCGTTGTTGTCCTCGGCGCAGAAGGGCGGAAACCTCGCCGACGTCGAGGACGAGCTGTTCCGCTTCGGGCAGATCGTCTCGGGCAGCGCCGAACTGGCGGTCACTCTCAGTGACCCCGGTGCACCGACTTCGCGTCGGGTTAAGCTGGTGGAGGACTTGCTGAAGGGCAAGGCCCAGCCGGCCACGCTCCGGCTCGCCGAGGTGGCGCTCGAGGGTTTCGGGGGCCGCAGTTTCGAGTCCTCGTTGACCCGCCTGGTCGAGCTCACCGCCGCGAAGCGTGACCGCGAGGTCGCGTACGTGACGGTGGCGAAGCCGCTCACCGAGGCGGACGAGCAGGCGCTGGCTGCCAAGTTGTCCGACATCTACGGCCGGGAAGTGTCGCTGAAGATCGACGTCGATCCTTCGATCATCGGCGGCGTCAGCGTCAAGATCGGTTCCGACCTCTACGACGGCACCATCCTGCGCCGGCTCAACCAGGCCAAGCAGGCGTTCGCCAAATAGTTTTGACACCTCGATCGGCGGCGACGCCGAACGAGCAGGCCCCTCGGTGGCGGCGACGTCCCGAGCTAGACAGAGAAGGCAGAGGATGGCCGAGCTGACCATCTCCTCGGACGAGATCCGGGGGGCGCTAGAGCGCTACGTCTCGTCCTACACGCCCGAGGTCTCCCGCGAGGAGGTCGGCATCGTCTCCGATGCGGGCGACGGCATCGCACACGTCGAGGGCCTGCCCTCGACGATGGCGAACGAACTGCTCGAGTTCGAGGACGGCACGCTGGGTGTCGCCCTGAACCTCGACGTCCGCGAGATCGGCGTCGTGGTCCTGGGCGAGTTCGCCGGCATCGAGGAGGGTCAGCAGGTCAAGCGGACCGGCCGAGTCCTCTCCGTGCCGGTCGGTGACGCCTTCCTGGGTCGCGTGGTCGACCCGCTGGGCCGGCCCATCGACGACCGCGGCGAGATCCCCAGCGAGGGCTTCCGCGAGCTCGAGCTCCAGGCCCCGAACGTGATGAACCGCCAGCCGGTGAAGCAGCCGCTGCAGACCGGCATCAAGGCGATCGACGCCATGACGCCGATCGGCCGCGGCCAGCGCCAGCTGATCATCGGCGACCGCAAGACCGGCAAGACCACGGTCGCCATCGACACGATCATCAACCAGCGCGCCAACTGGGAGTCCGGCGACCCGGAGAAGCAGGTCCGCTGCATCTACGTGGCGATCGGCCAGAAGGCCACCACCATCGCCAGCATCCGCAGCACCCTGGAAGAGCAGGGCGCGCTGGAGTACACGACGATCGTGGCGGCGCCCGCGTCCGACCCGGCGGGCTTCAAGTACATCGCCCCGTACACCGGCTCGTCCATCGGACAGCACTGGATGTACAACGGCAAGCACGTCCTGATCGTCTTCGACGACCTGACCAAGCAGGCCGAGGCGTACCGCGCCGTGTCGCTGCTGCTGCGCCGCCCGCCGGGCCGCGAGGCGTACCCGGGCGACGTCTTCTACCTGCACTCCCGGCTGCTGGAGCGCTGCGCGAAGCTGTCCGACGAGCTGGGCGGCGGCTCGATGACCGGTCTGCCGATCATCGAGACCAAGGCCAACGACATCTCGGCGTACATCCCGACCAACGTCATCTCGATCACCGACGGCCAGATCTTCCTGGAGTCCGACCTGTTCGCCTCGGGTGTCCGCCCGGCGATCAACGTCGGCACCTCGGTGTCGCGAGTGGGCGGTTCGGCGCAGGTCAAGGCCATGCGCTCGGTGTCCGGCCGTCTTCGCCTCGACCTCGCCCAGTTCCGTGAGCTGGAGGCCTTCTCGGCCTTCGCCTCCGATCTGGACCGTGCGTCGCGGGCACAGCTGGAGAAGGGCGTCCGCCTGGTCGAGCTGCTCAAGCAGCCGCAGTACTCGCCGTACTCGGTGGTCGACGAGGTGGTCGTGATCTGGGCCGGCACCACCGGCCAGCTCGACGACATCCCGGTCGGCGATGTGCGCCGGTTCGAGCAGGACTTCCTGCAGTGGATCAAGCGGCACCGCAGCGACACCTACACGGCGATCGAGTCGAGCGGTCTGCTGAGCGACGACAACGTCGAGGCCCTGCAGTCCGGCGTGAACGAGTTCAAGGAGCTCTTCAAGCGCGGCGAGACCGGCGTGCGGGTGAACGAGAACCCGGCCGAGGCGCTGGAAGAGGGCCGTGAGACCCGCGAGACGGTGACCCGCGAGGTTCCCCGTCCGGCGCAGAACGAGCAGTAGTCATGGCCGGTCAGGTACAGGCTCTCCGGCGGCGCATCCGCACCGTCCGGTCGACCAAGAAGATCGCCAAGGCGCAGGAGCTGGTCGCCACCAGCCGCATCGCCAAGGCCCAGGAGCGGGTCGCCGCCTCCAAGCCGTACGCGGAGGCGATCACCCAGGTCCTGACCGCTCTGGCGTCGAACGCGTCGATCGACAACCCGCTGCTGGTCCCGCGTGAGCGGGTCCGGCGCGCGGGCGTCCTGCTGATCACCAGCGACCGCGGCCTGGCCGGCGCCTACAACGCCAACGCCATCCGCACCGCCGAGCAGCTGATCTCCCGCCTGCGCGGGGACGGCAAGGATCCGCTGCTCTATGTGGTCGGTCGCAAGGGTGTCGGCTACTACCGGTTCCGGAACCGGCCGATCGAGGCCAGCTGGACGGGTTTCTCCGAGCGGCCGTCGTTCTCCGACGCCAAGCAGATCGGTGACGCCCTGCTGGAGGCCTTCATCGCCGGCGCGGACGACACGGACGCGCACTACGGTCCGGACGGCATCCTCGGCGTCGACGAGCTGCACATCGTCAGCACCCAGTTCAAGTCGCTCATGACCCAGAGCGCCGAGGCGCACTTCCTGGCCCCGATGCAGGTCGAGGAGCGCGAGGTCGAGTCCGGGCTGCGCCCGGCCTACGAGTTCGAGCCGGACGCCGACGAGCTGCTGAACGCGCTGCTGCCGAAGTACCTCAACACGCGGATCTACGCGGCGTTGCTGGAGTCGGCGGCGAGCGAGTCGGCATCCCGGCGGCGGGCGATGAAGAGCGCGTCGGACAACGCGGACGACCTGCTCAAGCGGTACACGCGCGAGATGAACTCCGCGCGGCAGGCTGCGATCACCCAGGAAATCAGTGAGATCGTCGGCGGCGCCAACGCGCTGGCCGCGGCGGGAAGTGAAGTGTGATGACTGCTGTTGCTGAGCCCACCAAGGCGGAGACCGGCGTCGGCCGCGTCGTCCGGGTCATCGGCCCGGTCGTCGACGCCGAGTTCCCCCGTGACGCCATGCCCGACATCTACAACGCCCTGCACGTCGAGGTGACCCTCTCCGAGGGCACCAAGACGCTGACGCTGGAGGTCGCCCAGCACCTGGGTGACAACCTCGTCCGCGCCATCTCGATGCAGCCGACCGACGGCATGATCCGCGGTGCCGAGGTCGTCGACACCGGCGCGCCGATCTCGGTGCCCGTCGGTGACGTGACCAAGGGCCACGTGTTCAACGCCCTCGGCGACGTCCTGAACGCCGACCCCGCGTCGCTGGACATTCAGGAGCGCTGGGGCATCCACCGCAAGCCCCCGGCCTTCGCCGACCTCGAGCCGAAGACCGAGATGCTGGAGACCGGCATCAAGGTGCTCGACCTGCTCGCGCCGTACGTGCGTGGTGGGAAGATCGGCCTGTTCGGCGGCGCGGGCGTGGGCAAGACGGTGCTCATCCAGGAGATGATCATCCGGGTTGCCCGCAACTTCGGTGGTACCTCGGTGTTCGCCGGCGTGGGTGAGCGCACCCGCGAGGGCAACGACCTCATCCTGGAGATGGAGGAGGGCGGCGTTCTCGACAAGACCGCCCTCGTCTTCGGCCAGATGGACGAGCCGCCGGGCACGCGTCTGCGGGTCGCCCTGACCGCGCTGACCATGGCGGAGTACTTCCGGGACGTCCAGAACCAGGAGGTGCTGCTCTTCATCGACAACATCTTCCGGTTCACCCAGGCCGGTTCCGAGGTGTCCACTCTGCTCGGCCGCATGCCGTCCGCCGTGGGTTACCAGCCCACGCTGGCCGACGAGATGGGCGAGCTGCAGGAGCGGATCACGTCGGTCCGGGGCAAGGCGATCACCTCGCTGCAGGCGATCTACGTGCCCGCCGACGACTACACCGACCCGGCGCCGGCCACCACGTTCGCCCACCTGGACGCGACCACCAACCTGGAGCGGTCGATCTCGGACAAGGGCATCTACCCGGCCGTGGACCCGCTGGCCTCCAGCTCGCGGATCCTGGCGCCGGAGTTCGTCGGCGCCGAGCACTACACGGTCGCCCGCGAGGTGCAGCGAATCCTGCAGAAGTACAAGGACCTGCAGGACATCATCGCCATCCTCGGTATGGACGAGCTCTCCGAAGAGGACAAGGTGACGGTGCAGCGGGCTCGCCGCATCGAGCGCTTCCTCTCGCAGAACACCTACGCCGCGGAGCAGTTCACCGGCGTACCCGGCTCGACGGTTCCGCTGAAGGAGACCATCGAGGCGTTCAAGAAGATCAGCGAGGGCGAGTTCGACAACTACCCCGAGCAGGCCTTCTTCATGTGCGGTGGCCTCGAGGACCTCGAGCGCAACGCGCACGAGCTCATGAAGGGCTGAGCAGTGACGGGCGGGGGCCCTGTGTTCGCGTAGGCGCGAACCAGGGCCCTCGCCCATTTTCTGCTCAGGCCGCGGCGGGTGGTCGCTCAACCTGAACACGTACCGGTGGTTAAGTCCGATTTGCGCGCATATCTGACTTCGGTACCCTGGTCATCCGTTGAACGACGGCGCAGTTTGGTCCGTGCTTCTCGGTAGCCGGAAAACGTTGGGAGATCAGGTGGCGAAGTCGAAACGCCGGGCACCGCTCTGGGCGCGGCTCTGTGCGATCTTCGGGTGCGTGATCATGGTGATCAGCGGCGCCGCCCTGGTCAGCACGCAGGTGCTGGTCGCGCGGTACGCCGGCGCCGTGGACCAGAAGGATCTGTTCGGCAACGCGGCGGCGGCCGGCGGCGAGCAGAAGGTCTCCGACATCAAGGGCGACCAAAACATCCTGCTGGTCGGCATCGACCCGCGCACCGACGAGCAGACGCCGCTCTCCGACTCGATCATCGTGGCGCACATCCCGGCGGGCATGGACCAGGCGTACCTGTTCTCCATCCCCCGCGACCTCGTGGTGGACATCCCCGCGTTCGAGAAGACCGGCTTCCGGGGCGGCCGCGCGAAGATCAACGCGGCGATGGGCTTCGGCAGCGCGGTCGGCAACGGCAAGCATGACGTGGTCCAGGGCTTCGACCTTCTCGCCCGTACGGTCCAGCAGCTGACCGGCATCAAGAAGTTCGACGCCGGCGCGATCATCAACTTCAACGGCTTCAAGGCGATCGTCGACGCGATGGGCGGCGTCACCATGAAGATCGACCAGAACGTGAAGTCGGAACACCTGCAGCCCAACGGCAAACCCCGCCCCCGCCTGGCCCGCTGCGCGAACAACAACTGCGACCACCCGTACTACGGGCCGCAGGCGACGTACAAGAAGGGCACCTACCATCTCCAGGGCTGGCAGGCGCTGGACTACGTGCGCCAGCGCTACGGCCTGCCGAACAGCGACTACGACCGGCAGCGTCACCAGCAGCAGTTCATCAAGGCGATGGCGAAGCAGGCGCTCAGCAAGGACGTCGTCACCAACCCCGGCAAGCTCGACAAGGTGCTCAAGGCGGCCGGCAAGGCCCTCATCTTCGACGGCAACGGGCACAGCGTGATCGACTGGGCCCTCGCCCTGAAGAACATCCGGTCGGACAACATGACGCTGATCAAGCTGCCCGGCGGGGGGCTGTTCGAGAACGGGAAGTACCAGGGCGAGCAGCTCGCGCCGAACGCGGACGAGTTCTTCACCGCCCTCAAGCAGGACAAGTTGCCCGCGTTCCTGCTGAACAATCCCGAGTACATCAACAACAACGTGTAGTCGTCCGCAATCGCGTTGTGCCGACCTTGTGTCGGTGGCCACCCGCCACCACGGCGGGTGGTCCCGCCGTTTAGACTTCACCCCATCGGTACCGAGGCTCAACAGGGAGACAGCGTGGCCAACCAGCTGCCCGTCAAGGTCGTCGCCGTCGAGGAAAGCGTATGGTCCGGCGAGGCCGAGATGCTCGTCGCGCGCACCACCGAGGGTGAGATCGGTGTGCTGCCGGGTCACGCGCCCCTTCTCGGCCTGCTCAAGGAGCCGTCCCAGGTGCGGGTCAAGCTCGCCGGTGGCGAGCAGCTGACCTACGACGTGACCGGCGGATTCCTCTCGATCGACACGGACGGCGTGACCGTTCTCGCCGAGAGCGCCACTCCCGCCCAGCCCGAGACTCACTGACGCCGGCGATGCGGATTCTGGAAATCGTCGGAATCTGCCTCGTCGCGCTGCTCGCGATCATCTCCGCGATCTTCATCCGCCGCCGGCTCCTGATGGCCGGCGGCGGAACCATTCGTCTGTCGGTGCGCACCACCACGCTCTATCCGGGTCGCGGCTGGTCGCACGGCATCGGCCAGTTCGCGGGCGACGAGTTGCGCTTCTACCGCATGTTCAGCTTCGCGATCCGGCCCAAGCGCGTCCTCGACCGGGATTCCCTGGTGGTCGAGCAGCGCCGAAAACCCGAAGGCCCGGAGCGTCTGAGCATGCCCGGCCACTGGATCGTCCTGCGATGTCTGAGCGGCGAGGCCGAGGTGGAGATCGCCATGGCCGAGTCGACCGTGACCGGCTTCCTGTCCTGGCTCGAGGCGGCACCACCCGGCCAGGCCGGCCTGACACCACGCCCGGTGATCCGCCCCCGCACCATCGAGCAGTAGCACGCCCGCTCTCTAATCTCTGCCCATGCGTATTCAGATCGTCGACGCCTTCACCGATCGGCCGTTCGCGGGCAATCCCGCCGGCGTGGTCATTCTCGACCGCTTCCCGGCCGCCTCCTGGATGCAACAGGTGGCCGCCGAGGTCAACCTGTCCGAGACGGCGTTCGCCCACCCGCTCGACCCGTCCGGCCCGGCCGACTTCGCCCTGCGCTGGTTCACGCCGGCCGTGGAGGTGGCCCTGTGCGGCCACGCGACCCTCGCGACGGCGCACGTGCTGTCCCGGCCCGGGACCGTCCGTTTCGCGACCCAGAGCGGCGTCCTGACCGCGACGGCGGGCGAGGCCGGCGCGTACACGCTGGACTTCCCCACCGCGCCCCTGACACCGGTCGAGGCCGACCCGCGGCTCGCATCGGTGCTGGGCGCCGACATCGTCTCGATGCACCACACCGGCCCCAGCACCGACGACCTGCTGGTGGAACTGCCTTCCGAGCAGTCCGTACGGGACCTGGCCCCGGACCTGTCCGCGCTGGCTCGGTTCACCCACCGGGGTGTGGTGGTGACCGCCGCCGCGCAGACCCCCGACGCCTCGTACGACTTCGTGTCCCGCTTCTTCGGCGCCGCGGCGGGCGTGGCCGAGGACCCGGTGACCGGCAGCGCCCACACGGCCCTGACCCCGTTCTGGTCGGCGCGCCTGGGCGGCCGCACGGTCATGACCGGCTACCAGGCGTCGGCGAGGGGCGGTTACGTGCGGGTGGAGCTGAAGGGCGACCGCACCCTGCTGACCGGCGAGGCGGTCACCGTCATGCGCGGCGAACTCCTGCCCTGACCGGGGGTTTGGGCGTCACCACTTACGCAGGTCGCCGGGGTGCGGTGAGCGTTCTGGGCGCCCCGGCGCCCTGCTCGCCGCGCCCCGGCCCTCGGCGTGAGCGACGGTCCGTACCACCCACCCCGCTACGACATCTCCTTCCGCGGTGGGAGCGGGGGCTGCAACTCCACCTCGTAGCCCCAGTTGTCCTCCAGGTAGGCGGCGTAGGAGCCGGGCCCGCCCGCGTGCGGGTGGCGGTCGGGGAAGAGCAGGGACCAGCCGTGGGACGGGGCCTCGTGCGCCAGGCGGTCCACCTCCTCGCGGCCGGCCACGGTGAAGGCCAGGTGGTTCAGGCCCGGAGCGGTGCGGTCGTGTTCGGTGCCGTTCAGCGATGGGGACTGCTCCAGGACCAGGTAGGCGCCGCCGTCGCGCCAGGAACGGCCCGCCGGCCACTCCTGGAAGCGGCTCCAGCCCAGCGACGTCATCAGCCAGTCCCAGGCCGGCAGGGCTGCGGGCAGGTCGGGGACCCAGAGCTCCACGTGGTGGAAGGTCATGCGCCGCCGCCGGGGACCCACTTCACGTCGCCCGACGGGTTGGCCGTGCGGGAGAGGATGAACAGCAGGTCGGAGAGGCGGTTCAGGTACTTGGCCGGGTTGGTGCCCGTACGGTCGGGGTCGGCCTCGATCAGCGCCCACGCCGAGCGTTCGGCCCGCCGGGCCACCGTGCGGGCCACGTGCAGCAGAGCCGCCCCCGGGGTGCCGCCGGGCAGGACGAAGCTGTCCAGCTTGGGCAGGCGCTCGTTGAAGTCGTCGCACCAGCCCTCCAGTCGGGTCACGTACTCCTCGGTGATGCGCAGCGGCGGGTACGGCGGGTCGTCGTCGATCGGGTTGCACAGGTCGGCGCCCACGTCGAACAGATCGTTCTGGATGACGGTCAGCACCGCGCGGATGTCGTCGGGCAGATCGCCCAGGGCCAGCGCCACGCCCAGGGCGGCGTTGCACTCGTCGGCGTCGGCGTAGGCGGCGATGCGCGGATCGGTCTTCGCGGCGACCTCGTTGTTGCCCAGACGGGTCTGGCCGGCGTCGCCGGTGCGGGTGTAGATGCGGGTGAGGTGAACGGCCATGCGCCTACCCTACGGAGGCGGCGCTGCGCGACGGCCCATACCATGGCCCGCGTGGATGTGATCAGGGTGAAGGGCGGCACGCCGCTGACCGGGGACGTCGAGGTCGGTGGTGCGAAGAACTCGGCTCTCAAGCTGATGGCGGTCGCGCTGCTGGCCGAGGGCCGCAGTGTGGTGGAGAACGTTCCGCGCATCACCGACATCGCGATCATGGCCGAGGTGCTGCGCCGGCTGGGGTGTCACGTCACGCTGGAGGGCGGCCACGCCACCATCGACGTTCCGGCCGAGCCGGGCAGCGAGGCGGACTACGACCTGGTCCGGCGGCTGCGGGCGTCGATCTGCGTGCTCGGGCCGCTGCTGGCCCGCCGGGGATACGTGCGGGTGGCGCTGCCGGGCGGCGACATGATCGGGTCGCGGGGTCTCGACATGCACGTCTCCGGACTCGCCCGGATGGGCGCCGACATCTCCGGCGAGCACGGCTTCGTGATCGCGAGCGCGCCGCACGGGTTGCGCGGCAGCAAGATCTGGCTGGACTTCCCGAGCGTGGGCGCCACCGAGAACCTGCTGATGGCCGCGGTGCTGGCCAAGGGCGTCACCGAGATCGACAACGCGGCGCGCGAGCCGGAGATCGTCGACATCTGCCAGATGCTCACCGAGATGGGCGCGCGGATCGACGGGGCCGGGACGTCGACGCTGACCATCGAGGGCGTCGAGGAGCTGCGGCCGGTGCGGCACCGGACGGTGGGCGACCGCATCGTCGGCGGCACCTGGGCGTTCGGCGCGGTGATGACCCGCGGGGACGTGACGGTCCACGGCGTACGGCCCGAGTTCCTGGACATCGCGCTGGACAAGCTGGTCACGGCGGGCGCCGAGGTCACCCCGGGCGACAATCTCTTCCGCGTACGGATGGACGACCGCCCCAAAGCAGTCGACATCGTCACCCTGCCGTACCCGGGGTTCGCCACCGACCTGCTGCCGATGGCGCTGGGCCTGGCCGCGGTGGCCGAGGGGCCCTCGCTGATCACCGAGAACATCTTCGACGGCCGGTTCATGTTCGTGAACGAGATGGTGCGTCTGGGCGCGGACATCCGCACCGACGGGCATCACGCCGTGGTGAACGGGCGGCCGCGGCTCTCCGGCGCGCCGGTGCGGGCGACCGACATCCGTGCGGGCGCCGGACTGGTCATCGCCGGGCTGTGCGCCGACGGCGTCACCGAGGTCGGCGAGGTGCACCACGTCGACCGCGGCTATCCGGACTTCGTGGCCGACCTGGCGAAGCTGGGCGTCGAGGTGGAGCGGGCCGACGTGCCCGAGCCGACGTTCGACTTCTGAGGTCTCAGACGGCCGGCGAGCCGCCCACCAGGCGGCGGGCCACCTCGAGCTCCTCGGCGAAGACCAGGACCGCGGTACGCCCGTCCGGTTCCACGGCCTGGGTGGCGCGGATGCCGGCGTCGGCGAGCAGCCGCCGGATCTCGGCCGCCACCTCGGCGTCCTCCGCGACGGCCGCGGGGAACAGCAGGCCGTAGTCGTCGAAGATGGCGAGCCCGTACGGAGGGTCCTCCCGGCCAAAAGTCCATTGAAGCCCCATGCGCCAGAAAACGACGCCCAGGAGGCCGACCAGGCCCACGGCGATCAGCGGCCCGAGGAGGTACCAGCCGTTGCCTGTGGCCATGGGCACAGTCTGGCACCGTTGCGCGGGCATTTCCCCGGATTTGCCCCGATCGTGCCGGCCCTGATGTGCTCGACTGACCGGTTTTAACCAACGTTAGGGTGTGGGGCAGAGAGCTTCATGAGGAGGAGCACATGGCGGGTCGACTGGCGGTCATCGGTTCGGGCCTGATGGGTTCCGGCATCGCGCAGGTGTCGGCGCAGGCCGGCTGGCACGTCACCATGCGGGACGTGGACGACGCCTCGCTGGAGCGGGGCATGACGGCGATCCGGGGCTCGCTGGACAAGTTCGCGAGCAAGGGCAAGATCAGCCAGGAGGACGCCGAGGCGACCCTGGGCCGGATCACCCCCACCACCGACCTGGACGCGGCCGCCGACGCCGACGTCGTGGTCGAGGCCATCTACGAGAAGGTCGAGGCCAAGCATGAGGTCTTCCGGACGCTCGACAAGATCTGCAAGTCCGGCGCGGTGCTCGGCACGAACACGTCGGCCATCCCGATCACCCAGATCGCCGCGGTCACCGAGCGGCCCGAATCGGTGGTCGGCATCCACTTCTTCTCGCCGGTGCCGATGATGAAGCTGGTCGAGCTGGTCCGCGGATATCAGACGTCGGACGAGACGCTGGCCGCCGCGCGGGACTTCGCCGAGGGCGTGGGCAAAACCTGCGTCGAGGTCAAGCGGGACGTGGCCGGCTTCGTCTCCAACCGGCTGTTCTCGGCGATCCTGGTCGAGGCGATCAAGCTGGTGGAGAGCGGTGTGGTCAGCGCGGCCGACCTGGACACGGTGATGAAGCTCGGCTTCGGGCACACCATGGGCCCGCTCGCCACGGTCGACCTGACCGGCCTGGACGTGATGCTGAACGCGGCCAGCAACATCTACCGGGACACCGCGGACGAGAAGTTCTTCCCGCCGGAGCTGCTGCAGCGCATGGTGACCGCGGGCGACCTGGGCCGGAAGACCGGGAAGGGCTTCTACACGTACTGAGAGCCCCTACCATGACCCTGGGACGATACGGGCAAATCGGGGGTCATGGTCATGACGCGGGTGGCGCCCTCGCCGGCCGAGATGCAATGGGCGTTCGACGAGGCGAGCAAGGAGACCGTCGGGGTCGCGCCGGGCTGGTTCCGGGCCTGGCCGACCGCCGACGAGAAGTGGTCGGTGGTCAACATCCGGTCGGCGACCCAGCTGATCGTCAACCACAGCCGCGAGGACGACCGGCATCCGAACAGCTGGACGGTGCGGGCCCTGTTCGGGGGGCACGCGGTGGAGCTGCGCGTCGGGCCGTACGACACGAAGTCCCAGGCGATGCTCGTGGCGCATGCCGTGCTCTCGGTGGCTTACGCCGAAAAATCCGGCTGAATCAGGTGCGGGCGGGGCGGCGGGGGAGCGCGGCGGCGATCTCAGCGGTTCGCGGCGAACGCCAGGGACATCAACGTGGCGGCGATCATGCCGCCCAGCAGCGTCAGGCCCACGCCGCCGATGTCGAGCCGCGCCTGCAGGCGGCGGTGGGAGATCAGCGCGGCCACCGGCACGCCCGCCGAGGGGGCGGCCAGGAAAGCGAGCCAGCCCAGGCCCCGGAAGACCGAGCCGCCGTAGACGCCGGTGCTGCCGAACGTCACCAGGCCCGAGGCGACCAGGCCCGCCACCGCGGCGATCAGCGCACCCACGAACGGCAGCAGCGGCAGCGCCCAGCGCGGCAGCGACCGGTGCGCGGCCGGCCGGATGGTCACGTCGATCCGCTCGGCGGCCCGGGCCAGCAGCAACCGCGGCGACTCCGGACCGCCCGGCACCTGGTCGTCCGCGGGATTGCGGGGCAACGCCACCCGGGGCAGCGCCTCCACCGGCGCCGGCTCGGGCATCTCGCCCAGCGCCCGCATCCGGATGCCGCGCGCCCGGCGCAGCTGGTCCCACAGCCGCGCCGCCTCCCGGTCCACGTCGAGCACCTGAGCGGCCGCCGCGCCCGCCCAGCGGTCCGCGGACAGCGCGTCGCCCTCCGCCCGGGCCAGCTCGCCGGCCGCCTGGGCGGCGCTGTCCTGATAGGCCTGTTCCGCGGTGCGCAGCTCGGCCTCGCGCCGCCGGGACGCCTCGGCCAGCGCGTTGAGCATCAGCTGGTAATCGCGGCCGATGGGCTGACGGTCACGTGTGGTCACTGTTCACCTCGTACGGGATGATCACTTCCGGGGTGCGATGCACGGAACGGTCGAAGAACAGTGCCCGCCGGACGCGCGGATACCAGGCCGGCCCGCCGGGGTGAGGATGCAGCGGGGCCAGATCGGCGCCGTGCACGTCGAGAGCCACCCACGCGCCGATCGGGTCGAGCCGTGCCCCGGGGCCGCCCAGGCTGTCCCGCAGCCGGGCCACCGATCGCCACCAGCCCAGGACGTGGGTGCGCCGCTCCGGACCGTCGGCGAGCAGCCGCCGCAGCGCCGCATGATCGGTGCCGGCGTCCAGCGCGTAGCCGATGACGTAGTGCGGAATGTCCTCGTCGACGGCTTCGGGCAGGTCGTCGCGCCAGTCCGCGCTGGGCAGCTCGGCGATCAGGCGCGCGGCCGGGCGGGCCGCGTCCGGGTCCAGGCACAGGATGCTGAAGTGCGCCGGGCCCTGGGCGGCCAGCGACAACGCGGCCGAGGCGAGGACGTCGCAGGCCTCGTCGGTGCGGGTGCCCAGGACGGCGAGATTGCGGCCCGGCATCCGGCCCAGTCGCAGCCGGGCCGGCCGGGCGGCCACGTCGATGCGTTCGCCCAGCACCGCGCCGGGTGAGCTGCCCACCGGCGCGTCCCCGGACGGGACCAGGCCGGCCGGGCGGCACGTCGACGGCAGCCGGGGCACCGCGTCGCCGTCGAACAGCCGCGGCTGCTCGCAGCCGGCCGGGCGGGACCGCCACAGGCGTCGTTGCAGGGTCCGCCAGACGAGGCGGTCACCGGCGTCCGGCAGGCGAACCACCACATTGGCCCCGGACGCCCCGGACTCGGTGTTGACGACCGCGTGGAAGCGCGGGATGACGGCCGCGGCCAGGTTGTCGTCGGCGAGGATGCGACGGGCCTTGGGCAGGGCGATCCGCAGGGTGAACTGTCCGACCAGGCCGGAACGGCCCCACAGCGCCTCGATGCCGGAGACGTCTTGACTGGCCAGCACCAGGTGGATGCCCTGCGAGCGGCCCCGGCGGGCGAGGTCTTCCAGCAGTGTGACGGCCTCGTCGGCGACCGCGTCCCGGCCGGCCAGCAGCACCTGGAACTCGTCGATGACGGCGACGATGCGGGGCCAGTGCCCGTCCGGGTCCTCGGCCCGCAGCTCGGACAACTTGGAGGCGTCGCACCGCTTGGCCGCCTGCGCTCGCGTCCGCAGTTCCTCGCTCAGATGTCGCAGCATGGCCAGGCCGAACTCGCGGTCGCCGTTGACGTTGATGCCGGCCAGCCGCACCTGGGGCAGCCAGGCGGGGTCGCGCGGTCCGGGGACGAACCGGGCGAAGGACACGCCCTCCTTGAAGTCGAGCAGGTAGAGCGCCAGCTCCTCGGGTCCGTACCGGGTGGACAGCGCGGCCAGCCAGGCGTACAGGAGGTTGGTCTTGCCGGAACCCGACGGTCCGCCGATCAGCGCGTGCGGCGGGTCGTCGCCGAGCGGCACCTCGATCAACGTGCCGTCGGTGCTGTCCCCGATCGGCGCGGACAGGCCGTGTGCGGACGACTCGGCCCAATACTCGGCGGGCTCCAGATCGGCCAGACGCGCCGGCGGGGGACCGGCGCGCAGGCGCTCCGCGGTGGCCCGGCAGAACGCCGAAACCCGCTCCGGCGGTGGTGGCGCGTCGAGGCGGATCTCCAGGTCACCGGTGGCGTCGCACCAGGCGGTCAGGTCCCGTACGGCGAGCCGGCGCACGGTCGGATGATCGTTGAGCTCCAGCCCGCGGACGATCAGATGCACCCCGCACGACACCCCGGTCCGGCAGATGCGGTCGAGCTGGGCGCGCTGGGCGTTGGTCAGCTCGGCGGCGGTGGCAGCGTCGGCCAGCAGCACGATCACCCGCCACGGTTCCACCCGCGGCCCGTTGGTCGCGGCGGTCAGGTCGGCCAGACTCCCGTACTCGCCGGCCAGCACCGTCTCGTTGACCCGGCAGATGTGCTCGACCAGCTCGTCCAGCACCTCGCTGAGCCGGCCCGGGCCGATGTTCTCGATGCCGAGCGGGGCGAACGGCGCGAGGGTGCCGCCCAGGTGCTCGGGGTCGTAGACGGTGAGCTGGACGTCGCCCGGTCTGGTGCTGCCCAGCGCGCGCAGCAGCAGGCCGGTGATCACGCCGTCGGCGATGTGCTGGTCGCCGCTGAGGTTCAGGTGGGCCGCGTCGAGAAGGGGGATCAGGGCCGGGAGCATGGCCGTGTCGTCGAGGGTGACCGTGCCGATCCGGAGCAGCCCGGGGCGGGCGCCGGGTTCCGGCTCGGTGGGTGTCCACATGCGCCAGGGAGTGCCGGCCGCTCCGGTGGCGCTGAGGGCGGCCAGGCGGCGCACGTTGCCGGCCAGCTTCGCGGACTCGTACTCGAAGCGGCGCTCGATGCTCTGCCGGGCGGTGTCGCGGGCCTCGGCGAGCTGGCTCAGGCAGGTGGCGTACGCGTCGCGGACGAGCTGGCGGCGTTGCTGAGCCTCGCCGCGCGCCGTCTCGGCGGCGGCCAGGACCGCGCGGGCGGCGCCGCGGGCCTCGGCAAGCTCCTGCCGCACCGCGGCGACCACCGCGTTGCGGTAGCTACGCACCCACCCTCCCAAAATTCACGAAGGGGGATTTTACCGATAACTCCGCATATCGGGCGAAAGTGTGCTGCGTGTCGTGGCCGGACCTCAGCGGCGCTCGGCCACGGCGCGAGCCCGGCGGCGCGGGTCCGTTGCCACGAAGTCGTCCCACAGGCGGGACGCCACCAGCGTGGCGCCCTCGGTCTGCCAGCGCTTCAGGACCCGGCGCGGCACGTAACGGCGCATCCAGTCCAGCGCGTGCCGCGCCTCCCGGTCCAGGCCCTCCGTCCGCAGCCGGCGGCGGTGCGGATCCATGCCCAGGACGCTGCAGAAGTGCAGGGCGTTGTAGTACCGCCAGTCGTCGCTCGTGGCGAACTGCCCGGACGGGCGCAGGCGGTCGACGCTCTCGCGCAGGATCGCCCGCAGCGCGATCACCCGGGCCAGCGGATCCTCCACCGCCCGGCCGGGCAGGCGACGCTCCACCATGGGCAGGTCGATCAGCGGGCTGCGCAGCAGGCGGCCCGCGTCCTGATAGTTGTCGAGCGCGTACCGGGTGAAGCGCAGGAAGTCCTCCTCCGCGGTGACCGGCAGGCGATGCGGGAGACGTCGCCTCGGCAGCGCGGCCGCCAGCAGCAGCAGGCCGTTCCGGGTCGTCCGCAGGCGGTGGTCGTGGAAGAACGCCACCGTGTCCAGCTCGCGCGTCACCGCACCGTTCAGTCCGATCAGGCTCATCACCAGCGCCACCAGGACGAACTGCAGGACGGTCACCCACGTGTCGCCGCCGGCGGCGATCACCGTCAACGCGGCCAGGCCCCCGGCGAGCACCGCGCCGGCCAGACCGCCGGTCACCGCCCGGACCAGGTCGGGGCGCAGGCGCTCACCCAGATCCAGCGCCTCCGCCACGGCCACCAGGAAGCCGAGCATCAGCAGGTCCAGGCCGATCGCGGCGAGCACCAGCCCGGCGA
Source organism: uncultured Actinoplanes sp. (assembly GCF_934643405.1). Classification (GTDB taxonomy): domain Bacteria; phylum Actinomycetota; class Actinomycetes; order Mycobacteriales; family Micromonosporaceae; genus Actinoplanes. Next base: position 41,391 of record NZ_CAKUCL010000004.1, on the reverse strand, counting down.
CGCCGACGTGAAGACCCAGCAGCACGGCCAGGGCCACGGCGTACAGGAAAGCGACGACCGACAGCGCGGCGGGCAGCATCGGCGGCCGCACCTCGTCCCGGGAGCGCCAGAGCAGCACCAGCGCGCCGGCCAGCGGCGCCAGGGCGACCAGACGGCCGGCCTCCGGCAGGGCGATCACCATGGCCAGGAAGATCACCGAGCCGGCCAGCCATCCCAGGTCGAGGTGGCGCCGCTCGGGCAGCGTGTCCGGCAGCAGCCCGATCGCCGCGCCCGCCCAGCACAACGCCGGCACGCAGATCAGGATCTGGGCCGCCGCCGAGCCGGGCGCCACCGTCCAAACCACACAGGCGACGGCGTACGCGACGAGGGCCGCCGCCGCCCGCGACGGCGCTCGCCGGCCGGGATCCCGGCCGATCAGGTAGCAGGCGGCCCACCAGGCGAGGGCGAAGGCCGGTACGGCGATGGCGGGCACCGGAGCAGTCAACCAAACGATCGGGTGGTCCCGGAAGCCGACAATGCCCGCCGCCGGCGCCGGCGGCGCACCACCCAGACCGCCGCCCAGACCATCAGCGCGAGCCCGACCAGCACCAATATCGGCAGCAGGATGGCCAGCACCGACATCACGACGCTGCTGATGTCCTCCGCGGTGCTCGCCACCGGCGCCCCGAACCCGGCCGTGGTCGCGTTCACCACGCCCCGGGACGCGGCCTTCACGCCGTGCACCGACAGCGCGATCAGCACACCCGCCACGATCGGTACCCATTGGTGGGAACCGAAGAACGTTCCCGGATCGCTGACCGTCACGGTCTGCGAGGACGAGCCGGCGCCGAACGCCAGGCCGCCCGCGGTGGGCCGCACGACGGTCTGCACCACGTCGTTGACGTGATCGACCACCGGAACCTTGTCGGCGACCACCTCGATCGCCAGCAGCACGGCCAGGATCAGCAGGGTCCAGCCGTTGGCGAGCCAGCTCCAGCCGGTCGGCAGATCGATCGTGTCGGTGTACCGGGCCAGCAGGCCCATCGTGACCAGGGGGATGTAGGCATTCAGGCCGGCCGATGCGGCAAGGCCGGTGCCGGTGAGGGCTTCGAGCACGTCTACAGGATGGCACCGGCACGCGAGCCCGGTGCGGTCCGCTACTGTCGTGCGGTGCGTCTGGTCATCGCGAAGTGCTCCGTCGACTACGTCGGCCGGTTGTCCGCCCACCTGCCGCCCGCGGTGCGGCTGCTGATGGTGAAGGCCGACGGCTCGGTGTCCATCCACGCCGACGACCGTGCCTACAAGCCGCTGAACTGGATGAGCCCGCCGTGCAAGCTCCAGGAGGCGCCGGGCGTCTGGAAGGTGGTGAACAAGGCCGGCGAGGAACTGCGGATCACCCTCGAGGAGATCTTCCAGGACTACTCGTACGACCTGGGGGTCGACCCGGGCCTGGTCAAGGACGGCGTCGAGGCCCACCTCCAGGAGCTGCTCGCCGAGCACCCGGAGACGCTCGGCGAAGGCTTCACCCTGGTCCGGCGCGAGTTCATGACCGCGATCGGGCCGGTCGACCTGCTCTGTCGCGACGCGAACGGCGGCGCGGTGGCGATCGAGGTCAAGCGCCGCGGCGAGATCGACGGTGTGGAGCAGCTCACCCGGTACCTCGAATTGATGAACCGCGACCCGCTGCTCACGCCGGTGCAGGGTGTCTTCGCCGCGCAGGAGATCAAGCCGCAGGCCCGGGTGCTCGCCACCGACCGGGGCATCCGCTGCGTCGTGGTCGACTACGACAAGCTGCGCGGCATGGAGCGCGACGAGCTCACCCTCTTCTGATGGGCGTCGGCCTCGACAGGCTGGTCACCGATCTCGCCGCGGCCGATCCGGCGGTGCGCGACGAGAAGGCGTACCCCGAGCTGGTCTCGTTGATCAGAAGCGGGGAGCTGGACGATCGGCTGGTCCCGCTCGGCGACGCCATGGTAGGACGGCTCGGACATCCGGAGATCCAGGCGCGGACGTTCGCGCCGCTGATCCTGGCCGCCATCGTCGACCGCGGGATCACCGGACCGGGCTGGTACGAGGCCTTCGCCGCCTGGTGGCTCGCCGAGACCGACCTGCGCGGGTGGGACGACCGGCTCGGCTGGCTGCACGCGATCGCGCACGGTGCCGACCTGGCCGGGGCCTTCGGCTCGCCGGACGCCCTCGACCTGGTCGCCCGCCGGGTCACCGCGCCGACCGGCTATCACTTCGCGCAGATGGAGGAGGACCGCGTCGCGCGGGCGGTGGTTCGCATCCTGACCCGCCCCGACGTCGACCCGACCGGCTGGCTGAGCGTGGTGGACGACCTCTTCGCCACCGGCGGCCCGGGCCCGCTGCCGGTGCCGGTGGCGAACACGCTCGCCGTGCTGCGCGCCACCTACGTGATGGCCGACCGCCGCGACCTGCCGCACCGCGCGGCGGTCACCGACGGCATCGCCCGCCGGCTGCACGAGGCGTTCCCGGCCTACCCCGCTCAGTGCGAGAGCTCGACCCGCTGAGGGTCGGTGGTGCCGGACAGGTACGCGCGGGCGCCGATCATGCCCACCACGGCCTGCACCAGCACGGTCAGCCAGGACAGCCGGTGACCCTGAGCGATCTCGATCAGCGCGGGGAGCCCGAGCAGCAGGAAGTCCGGGCCCATTGCCAGATTGATCAGCGGGCCGGGCGACAGCGTGCCCATCGGCGTGTCCAGCGGCAACAGCTCGTTGCGGACGAAGCCGACCCGGGCCCGGTGCACCGCGGCCGCCGCGCCGACCGGGCCGAGCACCAGGCCCAGCGCCCACCACGGGCCGGGCGGCAGCTCGCCGACGGCTCGCAGCACGCTCAACGCGATCGCGGCCCAGACACCCGCGGCGACGCCCGGCACGACCATCCGCTGGAGGACCGCCTGCCGGGAACTGATCCCGAGCAGGCGCAGCAGCACCGGGTTGCCGGCGTCGGTCTTCACGTTGCCGGTCGAGGTGGACCCGGCCACCAGCAGGCCGAGCAGCACCGCCACGCCGATCAGCCAGGCCGGGGCGTGCCCGAGCAGCACCGGCAGCGCGGTCGCGAGCAGCAGCCACAGCAGCCGTCCGCGGCGGCGCATCGCGAGGATGAGGTCCTGCGCGACCAGCGGCGGAAGCTTGCCGGTGAACCGGACCGAGCGCATCCGGCGGCGCGCCCAGTAGCGACGTTCGATCATGTCGGCGAGGAACGACGGCTCCATGCCGAACGCCGTGTCGAACAGGGTGCCCGCGGTTTTCGCCGCCTCCAGGATCCGTTCGTTCGGCGTGCGCGCCAGACCCCGTACGGCAAGCGCGAAGAACACCGCGACGACCAGCGCGAGGGCCCCGGCCGCCGGAAGCAGCGCCGAGGCCGCCGGCCATCCGGTCGTGGCGAGGGGCTCGTCCCGGGTGGCGGCGACAACCAGCCCGGCCAGACCCGCCGCCATCAGCAGGGACACCACCGTGTCCACCGCGTCGCCCCACCGGCCGCCCGCCTGCGCGGCCAGCGCCACCAGCATCAGCCCGACGCCGAGCAGGCCGGCCGAGGTGCCCAGGATGGTGATGACCTCGCCGGTCAGCGTGCGCGGCGCGGCGTGCCCGACGATCGCGATACCGCTGAGCGCGCCGGCGACGGCCGCGACGATCGCGGTGAGCCGCAGCGACGGCAGCAGCAGGCGGCGACGGCTCACCGGGGCGGTGAGCAGCCAGGACGCGGCCGGGCGGCTCAGCGCGAGCGGCCCGAACCGGCGCAGTGCCAGGTAGAGCAGGCCGAAGAGGACGAGGATCAGCGAGCCGCCGGTCAGCGCGGAGGCGTTCGGCGCGGTCGGCCAGAACACGGCGGCGACCTGCTTGTGCAGGATGCCGCCGACCACCGCGATGAACAGCACGGCGAAGTAGATGTTGCCGGCCGTCGCGCCGCGCTCGCGATGCGACGACTGGGTGCGGCCGATCCAGCGGCGGACCGGGGCGAGCGGGACGGTGGTGGTCATGCCGCGCTCAACGACTCCATCGTGGTGATCGCGGCGCCCGACTTGGCCGCGAAGACCTCGTCGTGGCTGGCCATCAGCACCGAGCCGCCACCGGCGACGTACTCGGTGAGCAGGGCCGCGACCGACTCCCGGCCCTCCGGGTCGAGGCGGGCCTCCGGCTCGTCGAGGATCAGCAGGGAGCTGGGTCGCAGCAGGGCGATCGCCAGGGTGAGCCGCTGCTTCTGGCCGGAGGAGAGCGACGGCGGGATGGCGTCGGCGTGCCCGGCCAGCCCGAACCGGTCCAGCGCCTCGTCGACGCCGGTCTCCTCCGGGTCCAGTCCGTTCGCGCGGCAGACCAGCTCGGCGTGCTCGCGAGCGGTCAGCCCGGGATACCAGGTGGGCGGCTCCACCGTGGTGACCACGGCCCGCCAGAACTCCGGGGTCGCGCCGGGGTCGCCGCCGAACACCCGAATCCGGCCCTGGTCCGGCTGCTGGAGGCTGCTCACGCAGCGCAGCAGAGTGGACTTGCCGATGCCGTTCTCGCCGGTGACACAGAGGGCGGTGCCGGCCGGGACGGTCAGCGAGACGCCGACGAGCACGGGCGTCGAGCCGTACCCGACGTGCAGGTCCTCGACCTCGACCGCGGGATGATCTACCACCTGCTCAGCTTAGGACCGCCGTCCGTACAGGAGTTTCAGGGTCTTCACGATGACGCCCACCTGAGCGGGCGTGCGCTCGAAGGTCATGGCCGGCAGCAGGGACGGACCACGCCGTACGGTGATGGCCTTGGCCCGGGCGAACTCGCGCAACCCGTCCTCGCCGTGGATCCGGCCGAACCCGGAATCGCCCACGCCACCGAACGGCAGGTTCCCCATGCCGACGAAGGTCAGCGTCGAGTTGATCGCCACCATGCCGGAGCGCAGGCGCCGCGCGATGCGCACCGCGTTCTTCTTGCCGAAAACCGAGCCGCCGAGCCCGTACGCCGTGTCATTCGCCCGCCGTACGGCCTCGTCCGCATCCGCCACCTTGGTGATCGTCAGCGTGGGCCCGAAGGTCTCGTCGCGGATCTCCGAGGAGTCGTCCGGCACGTCCACCAGCACGGTCGGCGCCACGTACGGCGGCTGGACCGCCTGCGCGCCGCCGACAACCGCCCGTCCGCCCTTCGCCAGCGCGTCGTCGATGTGTTCCCGGATGATGTCGATCTGCTTCGGCATGGTGATCGGGCCGATCTCCTCGCCGGTGCGCAGCTTCGCCGCCTTCTCCACCACCGCCTCGACGAAGGCGTCGTAGACCGGGGCCACCGCGTACGCCCGCTCGATGCCGATGCACGTCTGACCGGCGTTGGTCATCGCGCCCCACACCGCGGCGTCGGCGGCGGCCGCGACGTCGGCGTCCGCGTCGACGATGAGCGCGTCCTTGCCGCCCGCCTCGATCACCACCGGCACGAGATTTTCGGCACACGCGGCCATCACCTTCTTCGCGGTGGCCGTGGACCCGGTGAACGAGACCTTGCCCACCCCGGACCGGCACAGCGCGCCCCCGGTGTCGCCCATGCCGTGCACCGCCTGGAGCACCGGATGCTCCGGCACCACCTCGGCGAACGTGTCGGCCAGCCACTGACCGACGATGGGCGTGTACTCGCTGGGCTTGAAGACGACCGCGTTGCCGGCCGCGAGCGCGCCGCTGATCGGGCCGACCGGGGTGACGATCGGGTAGTTCCACGGGCCGATCACGCCGACCACGCCGTACGGCAGATATTCCAGGTGGCCGGAGTGCTCGGCGAGCAGCACCCGGGTGCGGGTGCGCCGTGGCCCGAGGACTCGCTTGGCGTTCTTGGCCGACCAGTCCAGATGCTCGATCGCGGCCGTGGCCTCGACGATCGCGTCGCCCTCCGGCTTGCCCGTCTCCAGCCTGGTGACCTGCGCCAGCTCGATGACCCGCTGCACGATCAGGGACCGCCAGCGCAGCAGCCGGTCGCGGCGGCCGGCGAACCCCAGCGACTGCCACCAGACGGCGGCCTCCTTCGCCCGGGCGACCGCCGCGCGGACCGCGGCCTCGTCGGAGACCGGGACGCGACCCGCCTCCTCGCCCGTTGCCGGATGGGTGGAGATGAGCACGCCGTCTTCGATCACCGGCACACCGGGCACGCGGGTAGCGGTCATGAGCGGGAGTCTAATTCGCCGGTTACTGAAGAGTCACTACTCTTGGTTCCCGTGAGCCCCCGCCGTAACCATCCCCGCCGCCGCGACTCCGGCGCCACGCCGCCGGAGCTGACCGACGAGCGCGTCCGCAAGGGGATCACCGGCGTCCAGCAATGGCAGGACGGCGAGTGGATGGTGCGGTCGATCTTCGGCGGGGCGGCCGTCAAGACGTACCGGTGCCCCGGCTGCGTGCAGGAGATCAGGCCGGGCGTGGCACACGTGGTGGCGTGGCCGATCGACGGTCGCGGCGACGAGAGCGACCGCCGCCACTGGCACACGGGATGCTGGAAGGCGCGTGACCGCCGCGGCCCGGCGGTGGAGCGGTCGCGCAGCGCGCCGCGCTATGGATGACCCTCGCACCGCCCCGCCCACCGCCCAAGAAATCGACCGAAGGCCTCCCCCTCATGAGTAACCCGATCCGCGCCAACTCCGTCCTCCCCGCACACCGCCAGGACATCGAGCTGGAGACCGCCGACGGCCTGACCCTCGTCGGCGAGCTGGCCCGCCCGCTCGACCGTGACCCGGTCGCCACGCTGGTCTGCCTGCACCCGCTGCCCACCCACGGCGGCATGATGGACAGCCACGTCTTCCGCAAGGCGGCGTGGCGGCTGCCCGCGCTGGCCGGCATCGCGGTGCTGCGGTTCAACACCCGCGGCACGAGCAGCGTCCGGGGCACCAGCGAGGGCGTCTTCGCCGGCGGCGTCGACGAGAAGTACGACGTGGCCGCCGCGATCGAGTACGCGGAGTTCGCCGACCTGCCGAACATCTGGCTCGTCGGCTGGTCGTTCGGCACCGACCTGACGCTCATGCACGGGCTCGACCCGGCGGTGGCCGGCGCGATCCTGCTGTCCCCGCCGCTGCGGTACTCCACGCCCGCGCACCTGGCGGCCTGGGCGGAGCAGGGCAAGCCGCTGACCGCCCTGATCCCCGAGTTCGACGACTACCTGCGCCCGGCCGCGGCGATCGAGCGGTTCGCGGCCGTCCCGCACGCCGAGGTGGTGCCGGTCGACGGCGCGAAGCACCTCTGGGTCGGCGACGCCGAGCTGGTCCTCGACGAGATCGTCCGCCGGGTGGCGCCGGAGGTCGAGGTGCCGCTGGCGCGCTTCTGGGACGGGCCGATGGAGACCGGCGACATGAACGCCTACGCCGACCGCACCGTGGCAGCGCTCACGAAGCGCCGGCCCTAGGTGTTCTGCTGGTCGTGGGTACGCTGCCGAGCTTCTTGACGTCGACGTGGATCAGGTCGCCGGGCGCGGCGTGTCGTAGCCGCGGATCGGCTCGGCGGTCGCACGGTTCGGGTGCGTCGGGCGGGCGACGCCGGCGCGACGCAGGATCGCGTGGCAGGTCGAGGCTGGCGGACCGAGGCGCCGGCCGCTAGCGGTTCTGCTGGCTGGGCTGGACCACCTCACGGATGATCAGCTGGATGCCGGCCACCATCGGGATCGCCACCAGCGCGCCGACCACGCCGAACAGCGCCACCCCGAGCAGGGCGGCCACCACGGCGGCCACGTCGCTGACCTTCACCGAGCGGCGCATCACGTTCGGGTAGATCAGATAGTTCTCGACCTGCTGGTAGACGATGAAGAACACCACGCAGACGATGCCGGCGGTCACCGACGACGCGAAGCCGACCAGGCTCACGATGACCGCGCCGAGCGTGGCGCCGATCTGCGGGATGAGGTCACAGACGGCGACCGCGACGGCGAGGGCGAACGGGTAGGCCAGGCTGAGAACCATCGCGACCACGAAGCTGCTCGCGCCGGCCACCACGGCGATCGCCAGGGCGCCCACCATGTACGCGCCGACCTTCGCGAGGATCTCGTCGGTGAGCAGGCGCACACGGGTGCGCCGCGAGGACGGCACCAGCGAGTACCCCAGCTCGCGGATCTTGTCGAAGGCGGCCAGGAAGTAGATGGTCAGCACCAGCACGGTCAGGACGTTGAAGATCGTTCCGAACAGGAGCTTCGCCCCGCCCACCACGCCGCCGACCGCGTTGCCCACCGTGCCCGCGTTCACCGCGCTGGTGACCTTGTTCAGGATGTCGTAGCGCTGGACCAGCTCGTTGATCGTCTCACTGCGTTGCAGCCGGGTTATGTAGTCCGGCACGTTCTGGATCAACTGGTTGGTCTGCGACACCAGCGGCGGGATCAGCGCGATCAGGCCGCCGGCGAGCAGGCCGACCACGATCAGCGCGACGATCGCCACCGCCGCGCCGCGGGGCAGGCCCCACTTGCGCAGCCGGACGACCGCCGGGTGGAGCCCGATGGCCAGGAACAGCGCGATGAAGATGAGGACCAGGATCGACGCGGCGTTCCGCACGCCCAGGAAGACCGCGTACGCCAGGATGACGCCGAACCCGCCGAGCAGGCCGATCATGAACGGATGCTTGCGGTCGAGCGGCGGCCCGGGCGTGCCGAACCGGCCCTCCTGCTCGGCCTCCTCGGCCGCGTCCTTCGGTTGCTCCGCGACGTCCGCGGAGTCGTCTGCGGTCACCAGCTGGCCCTTTCCCACACCGATCTTCTCGGCGGGGACGTTATCGCCGCCAGGGTTGTGCCCGCTACCCGTTCCTACTCCGCGTCGGCCCCGACCCGCGTGGCGGGCGGCACAGTGACCTTCGCCGAGGCGGTGACCTTGCCGGCTCCGGCCTTCTCGGCGGCGTGCGCGCCGACCGGTCCGCCCGACTTCTCGGCCGCGTGCGCGCCGACCGGTCCACCGGCCTTCTCGGCGGCGTGCGCACCGACCGGGCCGCCGGCCACGGACTTCTCCTCGGCCGGCTCGTCCTGGTCGTCCGGCGACGCGGCGGCCGCGAGGACCGCGGCGGCGGCCAGCTCGGCCACCCGCTTCGCCTCCTTCTGCACCTGCCGGCGGACGTCGGCGGCGTGCCGCTCGGCGGCCTCGCCCGAGCGCTTCGCCTCGGCCACCCGCTTGAGCTCGGCCTCCAGCTCCTTCTTGGCCTCGGCGAGGCGCTGAGCGACGCGCTCGGCCTCCTCCTCGCCCGTACGGGCGCGGTCCTGGGCGGTGGCCAGCCGGGCCTCCGCCTCGGCGACCTTGGCCTGGGCGGCCTCCAGCTCGCGGCCGGCCTGAGTGATCTTCTCCTGCTGGGCGGCGATCTCCTTGCGAACCGCGGTGGCCTGGTCGTCCGAGCGGCGCAGGACCTCCTCGGCGTACTTGTCGGCCTCGCTGCGCAGGTCGGCGCACTGCTTCTCGACACCGCTGCGCATCTGGGCCAGCTCCTGCGCCACGGCCTGGCGCTTCTGGGCCAGCTCCTGCTCGGTGGCGGCCCTGCGCTCGGCGTGCTCCCGCTCGGCCGCGGCGCGCTGGGCGGCGATCTCCTGCTGCACCTTCTCGCGCTGGGCCTTGATCTCCTGGTCGGCCTGGACCCGGGTGGACTTCGCGTACCCGTCGGCCTCCACCCGGATGCGGTGCGTCTCCTGGGCGGTGCGCTCGGTGAGCTGCTGTGCCTCGGCGCGAGCCCGGGTGCGGATCGCCTCGGCCTCGGCCCGGATCTGCTCGGCGGCCTGGCGGCTGGCGATCAGCGCCTTCTCCGCGGCGGCGCGCTTGGCGGCGTCGGCCCGTTCCTCCTCGGCACGGCGGGCGGCCAGCGCGATCTCGAAGTCGCGGATGCCGTCGTGGGCGTGTGCCTCGGCCTCGGCCCGGATCCGCTCGGCCTCGGCGAGGCGGGCGGCGATGTCGTCGGTGGCGGACGCCTTGATCGCCTCGGCCTGCTCCTCGGCGAGCGCGAGGATCTGCTCGACCCGCGGGCCGAGGTGCCGGAACGAGACCTCGGCGCCGATGCCGTTCTGCCGGCGGACCTGGGTGAGCTCCTGCTGGAGCCGTTCGATCTGCGCGCCCATCGCCTGAAGCTGCGAGTACGCCTGTTCCCGTTCCGAGGCAAGGGCGGCGATCTCGTTCTCCGCACGGGCGACATACCGCTCGACCTGCTTCTTCTCGTAGCCCCGCAGAGCCGTCTCGAAGCTGGGTTCGGTAGCCGCGTCTCCGCCGAGACCGAAGATTTCACCGCCGTGCGACATGCTGTCCATCCTCACATACGCACCATCTCGGAAAGAACCGGTACACACCGTCCGACCGAGGATGCGTCTAGTTGTGATTTGTCTGAGCCGGCCTGCAGAAGCTTAAGGCTACGCGGCGAGAACGAGTCAGGCCGTACCGGAGCAACTCCGGCACGGCCCGCTTCGTCGGTAAGACCGCCGCTCCGTTCAACCGTTGCGTACCCGACGGGTCCTCGCAACCGGAGCGGTCAGTGGCGAATTACTCAGGAGTTGGTCTTGGCAGTGACCGTTTTGTCCTGGTCGGCCTTCGGCTGCTCGGCCGCCCGCTGGGCCGGCGCCTCCGACTTGGCCGCGCCCTGAGCCGCGGCCGCGGCGGCGGCCGCCTCCGGCTTGGCCGGGGCGACGCCGGGCACCAGCCCGGACAGGCCGGACAGCATCTGACCGAGCTGGTTGGTGACCGCGTCCTTCTGGCGGGTCAGGTCCTCGACCTCGCGCTTGGCCGCCTGGGTGGTCAGCTCGGCCTCGGTGCGGGCCTCGCTGAGCAGGCGCTGCGCCTCGGCCCGGGCCTCGGTCACCGTCTTCTCCGCGAGAGCGCGGGCCTTCTCGGTCGTCTCGGCGGCATTGCGCTCCGACTCGACCCGGCGCTGCTCGGCGCGCTGCTCGATCTCCTTGGAGCGGTCCTCCGCGGCGCGGGCGCGCTCCTCGGCCTCGGCCACCATCTTCTGCGTGGCGTTGACCTGGGCGGCGTGCCGGGCGGCCTCCTCGCTCTCCGCCTTCTCCCGGCGCTCGGCGATCTCCAGCGCGAGCGACTGGAGGTCCTTGTCACGCTTGTCACGCGCGTCGGTGAGCAGCTTGGTCGCCTCGGCGCGCTTCTCCTCGGCCTCGCGGGAGGCCTTGGCGCGCAGCTGTGTGATCTCCCGCTCAGCGGTGGCGCGCAGCGACGCCACCTCGCGCTCCACCGTCGACTTCAGCTCGGCGACCTCGTGCGCGGTGACCGTGCGCAGCTGCTTGGTCTCGCGGTCGGCGTCCGAGCGCAGCGTGTCCGCCTCACGGCGGGCCTGCACCCGGGCCTCGGCCGCCTCGCGCTCGGCGTGCGTGCGCACCTGGCCGGCCTCGCGCTCGGCGGTCGCCTTCATGGCGGCGGCCTCGGCCCGAGCCTTGTCGGTGATCTCCCGGGCCTCGAGGCGCGCCGCGGAGAGGATGCCCTCGGACTCTCGCTTGGCCTCGCTGCGGTGGTCGTTCGCCTGTTCCTCGGCCAGCCGCAGGATCTGCTCGACCCGGGTGCCCAGCCCGGAGAGCGTCGGCCGGTTGTTCTCCTCCAGCAGCTTGTTGCTGTCGGCAAGCTTCTGCTCGAGCGCGGCGAGCCGCTGCTCGGCCTGGCGCAGCCGGCGCTGCGCGTCGTTCATCCGCTGCTCGGCCTCACCACGAGCCTGCTCGGACTGATTGAGCGCGGCGATCAGCCGGCCCAGGTGCGAATCGACCTGGTGACGGTCGTAACCGCGAAGCACCACAGTGAAGTCGGTCTGCGAATTCGCGGTGTCGAAAAATGCCAGATTGGGATCCTGCTGCTGGGGCATTGGGCCATCCTGGCGAAGACACTTCGGCCACGCAAGACCGAACGGGCATCAGAACGGACACGTAGATCAGCTTTGAGCTGGCCGGGAGTCCCGCCCGGCCCGCTGCCAGCGGCGGCCCGGCAGGCATCGCCCGCCGGGCCGTCACCTGCTGTATCCGTGGTGGGGGTGATCATCGTCCCAGGCCGGGGCGCCGATACCCCCGATCCTGCCAGCCGGTGTCCGGCACGTCAGGATGATTCACCCGTCGGGCGTACAGATCCGGCAGGCTCCACCAATTCCACCAAAACTCCGCCGGCGTCCTTGGGGTGGACGAAGTTGATCCGGGAACCGGCCGTCCCGCGCCGTGGTGTGTCGTAGAGCAGCCGCAGGCCACGGGCCCGCAACGCCGCCGAGGTGGCCTCGACATCGGACACCGTGTAGGCGAGTTGTTGCAGCCCGGGACCGGCGCGGTCGAGGAACTTCGCGATCGCCGAGTCGGGCCGGGCCGGGGCCAGCAACTGGATCCGCGGCCCGTCGCCGTCGCCGACGGCGAGCATCGCCTCGCGTACGCCTTGGTCCTCGTTGGTCTCTTCGTGCACCGCATGCATACCGAACGTCTCGGCGTAGAAGCGGAGCGCCGTGTCCAGGTCCGGCACCGCGATCCCGACGTGATCGACGCGGAGCAGTCCGACATCGGCGAATGTGACATTCTCGGGGCCGGGGGCGTTAGGAGTCATCCCGTTCATCACACTAGTCTTGCCTAAACGGCCGTTAAGGCCAGCAGGGCCTCCCTCCGGCCAGGCCCTCGATGAGACCTTCGACCAGAACGGAACACCCGTGACCAGCTCGGTGATCGTGAGCGGCGCCCGCACCCCGATGGGCCGCCTGCTCGGCAACCTCAAGGACGTGCCGGCCACGACGCTCGGCGGCTACGCGATCGAAGCCGCTCTCGAGCGCGGCGGCGTCCGGCCCGACCAGGTGCAGTACGTGATCATGGGTCAGGTGCTCCAGGCCGGGACCGGCCAGATCACCGCCCGGCAGGCCGCGGTCGCGGCCGGCATCCCGATGACCACCCCGGCCGTCACGGTCAACAAGGTGTGCCTGTCCGGGCTGGACGCGATCGCCCTGGCCGACCAGCTGATCCGGGCCGGCGAGTTCGACATCGTGGTGGCCGGCGGCATGGAGTCGATGACCAACGCACCGCACCTGCTGATGAACCAGCGGCGTGGCACCAAGTTCGGCGACGTGCTGGTCCGCGACCACATGGCGTTCGACGGCCTGGTCGACCCGTGGGAGGGCATCTCCATGGGCGAGTCGACCGAGCGCAGCGGTGTCCGCTTCGGCATCACCCGCGCCGAGCAGGACGCCTTCGCCGCGCTGAGCCACCAGCGGGCCGCCGCGGCCCAGCGCGAGGGCCGCTTCGCCGAGGAGATCGTCGCGGTCAAGGCCGGCCAGCGCGAGAAGGACCCGGTGGTGGACACCGACGAGGGCGTCCGGCCGGACACCACGGCCGAGACGCTGGCCCGGTTGCGCCCGGCCTTCGTCGAGGGCGGCACGATCACCGCGGGCAGCGCGTCCCCGATCTCCGACGGCGCCGCCGCGGTCGTGGTGATGAGCAAGGCCAAGGCCGAGGAGCTCGGACTCACCTGGCTCGCCGAGATCACCTCGCACGGCAACGTCGCCGGCCCCGACTCGTCGCTGCAGTCGCAGCCGGCGAACGCGATCAAGCACGCGCTGCAGAAGGCCGGCCAGAGCGTCGACGACCTCGACCTGATCGAGATCAACGAGGCGTTCGCGCAGGTGGTCATCCAGTCCATGCGCGAGCTCAAGGTCGACGAGGAGATGGTGAACGTCAACGGCGGCGCCATCGCGCTGGGTCACCCGATCGGCATGTCCGGCGCGCGCATCGTGCTGACCCTCGCCCTCGAGCTGCGCCGCCGCGGCGGCGGGCTGGGTGCGGCCGGTCTGTGCGGCGGTGGCGGCCAGGGCGACGCCCTGATCATCAAGGTGCCCGCCGCCTCGTGAGCCGCCGGTACGACATCCCGGTCCTGGTCGGCAAGGCGCGGGAGGGCGACGCGCGGTCGGTCGCCCGGCTGATCAGCCTGGTGGAGAACGGCGACCCGGCACTGCCCGAGGTCGCCGCCGCCCTCGCGCCCTACGCCGGTGGTGCCCAGGTGGTCGGGCTGACCGGTTCGCCCGGCGTGGGCAAGTCGACCACCACCAACGAGCTGGTCAAGCAGCTGCGGGGCGAGGGGCGCCGGGTCGGCGTGCTGGCGGTCGACCCGTCCAGCCCGTTCACCGGCGGGGCCATCCTCGGTGACCGGGTCCGCATGCAGGAGCACACCACCGACCGCGGCGTCTACATCCGCTCCATGTCGAGCCGGGGCCAGCTGGGCGGTCTGGCGGCGGCCACACCCCAGGCCGTACGGGTTCTGGAAGGCGCCGGCTGCGACGTGATCCTGGTCGAGACCGTCGGCGTGGGTCAGGCCGAGGTCGAGATCGCCTCCCTCGCCGACACCACGCTGGTGCTGCTGGCCCCCGGGATGGGCGACGCGATCCAGGCCGTCAAGGCGGGCGTCCTGGAGATCGCCGACGTCTTCGTGATCAACAAGGCGGACCGCCCCGGCGCGGACGCCACCTACCGCGACATCCAGGGCATGCTCGGCCTCGGCGAGCGCGCGGCCGGCGACTGGCGGCCGCAGGTCGTGCGCGCCACGGCGGTCAAGGGGGAGGGCGTCGCGGACGTGGTCGCGGCCATCGGCAAGCACCGCGCCTGGCTCGACGCGACCGGCAATCTGCAGAAGCGCCGCGAGCGCCGGGCCGCGGTCGAGGTCGAGGCGATCGCGCTCGGCACGCTGCGGGCCCGGATCGGCAACCTGCGCGAGGGCAGCGCCCTGACCACGCTCGCCGCCGCCGTCGCGGCCGGCGACCTGGACCCGTACGCGGCCGCCGAAGAGCTGGTCAAGGGCCTGTAGCGAACTCCTCGAGGGTCTCTCGGATCAGCCGGAGATCCCAGGTCAGCCGGCCGTCGGCGAGGTCGGCCACGACGCCCTCGAGCCACGCGATCTCGGCGGTCAGCATCGCCGCGCGGTACTCGTCCTCGATCAGGAACAGCCGGGGCAGGCCGGGCGGCGCCTGCGCGCGCAACGCCGCCAGCCGCCGGGTCTGCTCCGTCAGGCGTTCGGCCAGCAGGTCGCGAACCTGATCGGGGGCCAGCACGGCGATGAACGCCAGCGCCGCCGGAAACTCGGGGAACTCGCGGGCCGGCGCCGGCAGCATGCCGGTCAGCCAGCGGCGCATCGTCACGGCGCCGGATTCGGTGATCTCGTAGACGGTCCGCTCCGGCCGGCCCGCCTCCCGCGTGGTGCCCGCCGGACGCGCCAGGCCGTCCCGCACCAGGCGCTCGAGCGCCTGGTAGACGCTGTTGCGCTGGGCCACGTTGACGAGCTGGTCCTGCCCGCGCTCCTTGATCACCTGCTGCATCCGGTAGGGGTGCATCGGCGCCTCCATCAGCAACGCCAGCAGGACCAGTCCCAGCGTCGATCGGCGCGGTTCGGAGGCGGTGACCACGCCGTCAGCTTAGTGGGTTGACGATTCTTAGTCATGGTATGCATAGTCAGTATATGACTAAAAAAGCGTTGATGGCCGGCGGGGGCATCGCCGGCACCGTCGCGGCCATCGCCCTGCACCGGGCCGGATGGTCGCCGCGCATCTACGAGGGCCGCGCGGCCGATGCCGATGAGCGCGGCGCGTTCCTCACCGTCGCGGTCAACGGGCTCACCGCCCTGCGGGCACTCGACCTGGACCCGGGGAAGCTGCTCGCCGCCGGGTATCCGACCCCCACCCTCACGCTCGCCAACGGCGCGGGGCGGCGGCTGGCCCTGCTGCCGCTCGGCGGTCCCACCGCGGACGGCACGGTCACCACGACCATCAAGCGGCTGGATCTGTACGCGGCCTTGCGGGCGGCGGCGACCGAGCGGGGGATCCCGATCGAGTACGGCAAGCGGCTCGAAAGCTTCCGGGAGGAGCCGGACGGGGTGACCGTCACCTTCCGGGACGGCTCGACGGCCCGCGGCGGGCTCCTGGCCGGGGCGGACGGGATCCGGTCCCGTACCCGGGAGATCCTGAACCCGGGCGGCCCGGCGCCCGCCTATCTCGGCCTGCTCAACGCCGGGGGTTTCACCGAGGGGCCCGTCGACGCCGACCTGGACCGCACGCCCGGACTGGTGCACATGACGTTCGGCAGGCGCGCCTTCTTCGGCTGGAGCGTGGCCCCGGACGGCTCGGTCTGGTGGTTCGCGAATCCGCCGCGCCGCGAGCCGCTCACCGGCGGGGAGTACACCCCGGCGTCCTGGCGCGCGTACCTGCTGGAGCTCTTCGCCGGTGACGCGGCACCGGCCGCGGCGATCATCCGGGCCACGCCGGAGGCGCTCGGCCCCTGGAACACCGACGACATGCCGCGGGTGCCGGTCTGGCACAGCGATCGGGTGGTGCTGCTGGGCGACGCGGCGCACGCCGTGTCCCCCTCGTCGGGGCAGGGGGCGTCGATGGCCATCGAGGACGCGGTGACACTCGGCCGCTGCGTCGCCACCGGCGAGCTGCCCGGTGCGCTGGCCGGCTACGAGCAGCGGCGACGCCGCCGGGTGGAGAAGGTGGTGGCGTTCGGCCGGCGCGGCAACAGCGGCAAGACCGCCGGGCCGATCGGCGCGGCGCTGCGGGACGCCATGCTGCCGCTGATCATGAAGCTGGTACACCGCAAGGGCGATCCGGCCGCGTGGATCCTGGACCACCAGGTCTGACGGACTGCTCAGGTTCCTTCCTGTTGCGCCGATCTACCCGGGCAGCCTCCCGGCCGGCCGGTCGCGGAGGACGAGGGGATCGGGGTGGCCATGATTTCGCCCGGAACGGTGCGACCCGGCCCAGGCCGCGCGGACCCGTTGCTGACACTGCTCGTCCTGGTCGCCGTCGTCGCACCGCCGTTGTCCGCGCTGTTCGGCGGCGGCCAGGACCGGCGACCGGCGCAGACCGCGTTCTGGATCGCGATGACCGTGGTCCACGGCGGGTGCGCGGTGCTGACCCGGCAGATCGCCGTGCGGCAGAGCGGGGACGGACGCCGGCTGTGGGGACTGGTCTGCGCGGCCGCCGTGGTCTGGACCGTGGGCGACGCCTACCAGCTCGCGTCCGGGCTCGGCCGCACGGCGGGCCCGGACGACGCCCGGGGCAGCACCTTCCAGTCCATCTGCCTGCTCGCCGGCATGATCCTGGCGCTCGGCGGCCTGCTCAGCCATCCCTGCGGGCAGCGTTCCGGCCTGCGGATGGACGTGGCCACCGTGATGGCCGGCGCGATCACGACGGGCATCCTGCTGATCCGTCTCCCGTCCGGCGCGCACGACACCCACTGGGTGATCGACCTGGTCGTCAGGCTGCTCTGCCAGCCGGGCGTCTTCCTGCTGGCGGTCTTCACGGTCGCCCGGATCACCCGGGCGGGTGCCGCCGGCGGCGAGCGGCCGGTCCGGCCCTACAGCCTGCTTCCGTACGGGGCGATGGCCGTGACCTGGGCGGCCGGCGTGGGCGTGCTGGTGGTCGAGGGGCTGACCTGGCGGTCCTGGCTGGTCATCGCGGGCGCGATGGTGACCACGGGACTGGTCGTGGCCCGGCAGGCGGCCTCGTTCCGGCACATCGCCGTGCTGCTGGCCGAGCGGGACGCGCTCGCCGCCCGGCTCACCGAGCAGGCCTTCCACGACGCGCTGACCGGGCTGGCCAACCGGGCTCTGTTCATGCGGAGCCTCGCGGACCTCCAGTCCCGGACGCCGGTAACCGTCTTCCTGATCGACCTGGACGACTTCAAGCCGGTCAACGACCGATTCGGGCACGCCACCGGCGACCGCCTGCTGATCGAGGTGGGCAGCCGGCTGCGTCGCTGCGTCCGGGCCGGAGACACGGTGGCCCGCCTGGGCGGCGACGAGTTCGCGGTGCTGATGGCCGACCTGGACCCGGCCCGCCGGGCCGAGGTGGAGGCCGCGCTGAACGCCGAGCTGAGCGGCCGGGTGACGCTGGGCGGGGTGGAGGTGCCGTTGCGGGCCAGCGTCGGCATGGCGACCGGCCGGTCCGACCCGGACTCGCTGCTGCACGAGGCCGACATGGCGATGTACGCGGCGAAGAACGCCTCCCGCGCCACCGCGCGTTGACCCTAGGGTGGCCGGGTGCCGATCCTGACCGATCCCGCCCTTCCGCCCGGCTCGATGGCCGCGCTCGCACAACCCGACATCGCCGCCGAGGGGCTTCTGCTGCGTCCGTGGCGGCTGTCCGACCGCCGGCCGGTCCTCGCCGGGTTCGCCGACCCGGACATCCAGCGCTGGCATGTCCGGTCGATGGACGACGACGAGGTGGACGGCTGGATCACGAGCTGGGCCGCCCGCTGGCGCGCCGAGTCCGCGGCGAACTGGGCGATCACCCGCGACGGCGAGGTCGCCGGGCAGATCGGGCTGCGGCGGATCGACCTGGTCGAGGGTCTGGCCGCGGTCTCCTACTGGGTGCTGCCGGCCGCGCGCGGCGAGCGGGTCGCCTCCCGCGCCCTGGTCGCGCTGACCGGGTGGTCCTTCGATCGGCTGGGACTGCACCGGATCGAGGTCAGTCACTCCACCGCCAACCCCGCGTCGTGCCGGGTGGCCGAGCGGGGCGGCTTCCTGGCCGAGGGCACCAAGCGCAGCGAGGCGCGGCACGCGGACGGCTGGCACGACATGCACCTGCACGCGCGGATCCGGACCGACTCGCCTTAGCGATCGTTCAGGACTTGGCTCTAGGATGTGGCCATGGACGCAGCCGACATCGCCGCCGGCCGGGAGCGCTGGCAACGGCGCTACGACGCCGCACGCAAGCGGGACGCCGACTTCACCACGCTCTCGGGCGTGCCGGTCGACCCGGTCTACGGGCCCGGGCCGGGGGAGAGCTATCCGGGTTTCGAGCGGATCGGCTGGCCCGGCGAGTTCCCGTACACGCGAGGCCTCTACCCGACCGGATACCGCGGACGCACCTGGACCATCCGCCAGTTCGCGGGCTTCGGCAACGCTCAGCAGACCAACGAGCGCTACAAGATGATCCTGGCCGCCGGCGGTGGCGGGCTCAGTGTCGCGTTCGACATGCCCACGCTGATGGGCCGCGACTCCGACGACCCGCAGTCGCTCGGTGAGGTGGGGCACTGCGGTGTCGCCATCGACTCGGCCGCCGACATGGACGTGCTCTTCGACGGGATCAACCTGCAGGACGTCACCACCAGCATGACGATCTCCGGCCCGGCCGTGCCGATCTTCGTGATGTACCTGGTGGCCGCCGAGCGTCAGGGCGCCGACCTCGGCAAGCTCGACGGCACGCTGCAGACCGACATCTTCAAGGAGTACATCGCGCAGAAGGAGTGGCTCTTCGCGCCCGAGCCACACCTGCGCCTGATCGGCGACCTGATGGAGTACTGCGCGCGGGAGATCCCCAAGTACAAGCCGCTGTCGGTCAGCGGCTACCACATCCGCGAGGCCGGTTCGACCGCCGCGCAGGAGCTGGCGTACACATTGGCCGATGGGTTCGGCTACGTGGAGCTGGGCCTGTCCCGCGGGCTCGACGTCAACCAGTTCGCGCCCGGCCTGAGCTTCTTCTTCGACGCGCACATCGACTTCTTCGAGGAGATCGCCAAGTTCCGCGCGGCCCGCCGCATCTGGGCCCGTCACCTGCGCGACGACTACGGCGCCACCAGCGAGAAGGCGCTGTGGCTCAAGTTCCACACGCAGACCGCGGGCGTCTCGCTGACCGCGCAGCAGCCGGTCAACAACGTCGTGCGCACCGCGGTGGAGGCGCTCGCGGCGGTGCTCGGCGGCACGAATTCGCTGCACACCAACGCCCTCGACGAGACTCTGGCGCTGCCCACCGACGAGTCCGCCGAGATCGCCCTGCGCACGCAGCAGGTGCTGATGGAGGAGACCGGCGTGGTGAACGTGGCCGACCCGCTCGGCGGCTCGTGGTACCTGGAGGCGCTGACCGACCGGATCGAGGCCGAGGCGGAGGAGATCTTCAGCCGCATCCGCGAGCTGGGCCACGACGGCAGCGTCACGTCCGGCATCCTGCGCGGCATCGAGGACGGCTGGTTCACCGCCAACATCGCCGAGGCCGCGTTCGTCTACCAGCAGGCGCTGGAGAAGAACGAGAAGCGCATCGTCGGCGTCAACGCGCACACCGGCACGGTCGCGAAAGAGCTGGAGATCCTCCGGGTCTCCCACGAGGTCGAGGTGGTGCAGAAGCGTGAGCTGGGCGCGCGGCGGGCCGCCCGGGATTCCGTACGGGTGAAGGCCGCGCTCGACAACCTGGTGGCCGTCGCCCGGACGGAGGAGAACATGATCCCGGCGATGCTGGAGGCCGCGCGCGCCGAGGCGACGCTGGGCGAGATCTGCGGGGCGCTCAAGGCCGAGTGGGGCATCTACCGGGAGCCGGCGCGCTTCTAGAAACCGGGCAATTGCCCGCACTTCGGTGCGCCGGGGAGATCCGGCGCCGGCCCGCTTCCGGCCGGCCGGTTGCCGGATCTTGCATGTCCGCACAGCGAGGTCGAGTATCGGGGTTGAACTGCGGTTGTGACGTCCGATATCAGCTGCGCCGCGGCGCGGCGAACCTCCTTGCCAGCGTGCGAGACTAGGTAACCATGAGCGACCCACGGACCACCCCGTCGATCTTCACCCGCGGCGCGGTCGATCTCAGCGCGCTGCGCACCCCCGCCGCGTCCCCGGCGTCCAGCCGACCGGCCACCAGCGGTGGCCCCACCGGCGCGCCGGGCGGCCCGAGTGGCGCGGCGCCGGCCGCCGCTGCCCCGGGCGGCGTCCCCGGCGGCGGGACCGAGACGATCATCGAAGTCACCGAGACCAACTTCCAGTCGGCGGTTCTCGAGCGTTCCCTGTCCACCCCGGTCATCCTCGACTTCTGGGCCGACTGGTGCGAGCCGTGCAAGCAGCTCTCGCCGGTGCTCGAGAAGCTCGCCCAGGCCGGCGGAGGCACGTGGGTCCTGGGCAAGGTCGATGTGGACGCCAATCCGCGGCTCGCCCAGGCGCTGCGCGTGCAGGGCATCCCGATGGTGGTCGCGGTGGTCGGCGGTCAGCTGGTCGAGGGCTTCACCGGGGTGCTGCCCGAGTCCCAGGTCAAGCAGTATGTGGACGCGGTCCTCAAGGCCGGTGGCGTGTCCGTGGCCCCGGCCGAGGACCCCCGGCTCGACGCGGCCGACGACGCCCTCATGACCGGCGATCTGGACGAGGCCGAGGCGGCGTACAAGAAGATCCTGGCCGAGTCCCCGGCCGACGCCGCGGCCGAGTCCGGCCTGGCGCAGGTGGCCCTCTACCGCCGGGTGTCCGGCGTCGACCCGGTCGGCGCGCTGGCCAAGGCCGCGGCCAACCCCGACGACCTCGAGGCGCAGAGCCTGGCCGCCGACATCGAGGTGCTCAGCGGGCAGGCCGCCGAGGCGTACGACCGATTGATCGCTCTCGTCAAGCGCACCTCCGGCGACGAGCGTGATGCCGTCCGCAAGCACCTGCTGTCGCTGTTCAGCGTGGCCGGTCCGGACGATCCCGCGGTGGCCGGCGCGCGTCGCGCGCTGGCCAGCGCCCTCTTCTAGCGAGGGAGAGCTCCGTGCGCCGCATCGCCGTCCTCGACGCACCGTCCAATCTCGGTCTGCGACCGCCGACCGCGACCTCGGTGCCGGGCTGCGCCAAGGCGCCCGGAGCACTCCGCGACCAGGGCCTGATCACCCGGCTGAACGCCCGCGACGCCGGCTGCCTGACGCCGCCGCGCTACGACCCCGGCGACTGGCGGCCGGGCGACGGGGTGGCGCACGCGAGTCAGATCGCGGCCTACTCACGGCGGCTGGCCGACCGGATCGGGGCGATCCTGGACGAGGGCGAGTTCCCGGTGATCCTCGGCGGGGACTGCTCGATCCTGCTCGGGTCCGGGCTGGCCATGCACCGGCTGGGCGAGGCGGTCGGCGGCCGGATCGGGCTGGTCTTCGTGGACGGGCACTCCGACTTCCGGCACCCCGGCAACGCGTCCTATGTGGGCGCGGCGGCCGGCGAGGACCTGGCCCTGGTCACCGGCCGCGGCCAGGCCGACCTGGCGTCGATCGAGAGCCGCCGGCCGTACTTCCGGGACATCGACGTGGTCGTGATGGGCATCCGCGCCCAGGACGAGTACCGCCTGGACCTGCAGGCGGCCGGTATCGTGACCCGCCCGGTGCCGGCGTTGCGGGCCGAGGGCGCCGCGCGCAGCGCCCAGTGGGCCCGCGACCAGCTGGTCGACTGCGCCGGGTACTGGGTGCACGTGGACGTGGACGTGCTCGACCCGGCGGTGATGCCGGCCGTGGACGCGCCGTCCCAGGGCGGCATCGCGTTCCCCGAGCTGGAACTGCTGCTGGCCGGGCTGGTCGAGTCGCCGCACTGCCTGGGCGTCGAGCTGACCGTCTTCGACCCGGACTACGACCCGGACGGCTCCTACGCCGCCGAGATCACCTCGACGGTGGTGGCCGGGCTGGCGAACGCGCACACGGTGACGCCGCGACCCGATCTGATCGCCGCGCGGGCCGACCTGAACGCCCCGGGGGACGACGAACGGGCCCGCCAGGGGCGCCGGGCCGCCGCGGCCGCCGCGAGCGTGCCGCTGGCCGCGGCCGGGGCGTCCGCGGGGCCGGAGACGGCGCCGGAGGAGTCCGCGGTGCCCGCCACCACGATCCTCGGCGTGCAGGAGAGCCCGGAGGTCCCGGCGGGCCCGCGCGACGACGACGTCGACGAGGACGAATACGGCGAATGGGAGGAAGCTCCGGCCGAGGACGAGCCGGTCGCCGAGCCCGGGCCGGAGCCGACCGACGTCTGGGAGGAGCCGGTCCCCGACGAGCAGCCGGAGACCGACGAGACCGGCTCCCCCCAGGAGGAGGCCCCGCAGCTGGGCCGCCGCCCCCTCGGCTCGGCGCCGCTGCTGGACTCCGAGCCGCTGCCGGCCACCCGCCCGGGCATGCTCCGCCCGCGCACCACCGAGGAACCGCGCCCGTCCGGCTTCTCCCTGCCCGCGCAGCGCCCGGCGTTCGACCTCGGGTCGGGCGAGCCGGCCGACATCGCCTGACCTACTTGTGCAGCGCGGTCAGGAACCGGTTGATCGCCGGGACCGCCGCCTCCGCGCCGAGGCCGCCCTTCTGGATCATCGCGGCGAACGCCACGTCGCCCTGGTAGCCGATGAACCAGGAGTGGGTTTCCGTCGATCCGTCGGCGAACTCCGCGGTGCCCGTCTTGCCGTAGACCGGTCCGCCCGGCACGTTGCGCAGGCCGGTGCCCGTCCCGGAGGTGACGACCTCGCGCATCATCGAGCGCAGCGATGTCAGCGCCGCGTCGTCCAGCTTCGCCCCGTCCGCGGCGGGCTTGGCCGGGGCCGGGTCGAGCATGAGCCGGGGCTGGCGGAACTGCCCGCGCGCCACCGCCGCGGCGACACTGGCCATGGCGATCGGGCTGACCACGGTGCGGCCCTGACCGAACGCGGCCGCGGCCAGCTCGGTCGGGCTGTCGGCCGGGGACACCTTGCCGCTGAAGGACTCGACACCCAGATCCCACGCGGTGCCCAGGCCCAGTTCGGTGGACGCCTGGTGCAGGCCGTCGGCGCCCAGCTTCGGGGCCAGACCGACGAAGGCGGTGTTGCAGGACTTCGCGAAGTCGGTGTGGAACTCGACGCGGCCCAGCACCTCGCCGTCGGAGTTGCGGAAGGCGCGGCCGCCGGCGTTGGCCGTCTTCGGGCACGGCACGGCCGTGTCCGGCGTGACCGCCTTCTTCCGGAGCAGTCCGTACGCCGAGACGGTCTTGAACGTGGAGCCCGGCGGAACCTGGCCGGTGAGCGCGGTGTCGACCGTCCCGCCGTCCGGGCCGTTGGCCACGGCCAGCACCGTACCGTCGCTGACCCGGATCGCCACCAGGGAACTGTCCTGCTTCACCGGGGCCAGCGCCAGGTCCGCCGCGTTCTGGGTCCGGACGTCCAGCGAGGTCTTGATCGGCTTGCCGTCGACCGGCTTGGTGCTGAACACCTGCGCCTCGTCCGCGGTGCCCGACTCGTCCGGGGTGGCGCGGGCGATCACCACGGAGATCCCGGCGGTACCGCGCAGTACGGTGTCGTACCGCTGCTGGAGCCCGCCGTGGCCCACCACGTCGCCGCGGGCGACGGTCTGCGGGTTGTTGTCGATGTCGTCGCGGGTCGCCTCGTCGGCGGTGCCGAGCAGGGCCCGGGCGAAGACGCGGGACGGCGCCAGATTGCGTTCCTCGTCCCGGAACACCGTGCCGTCCAGCGCGCGCACCTCGTTGCGGATCTTGTTGTAGTCGGGCCGGCGCAGCGTGACCAGGTCGAGGAAGGCGCCCGGGTCGGCCTCGTCGATCCGGTCCTTCAGCTTCGACATGTCGAGCGTGACATCGACCTTCTTGAACGCCGTCGCCAGGTCCTTCTCCAGTTTCGGCAGGTCCTGGATCCCCTGCGGCGTCACCCCGATGGTGACCACCGGGCGCTTGGTGACCAGCGGCTTGCCGGTCGCGTCCAAAATGCTCGCCCGGTTCGACGACACCCGGCGGATGCGCAGCTTGTCACCGGCGGTCAGCTCGCTCTGCACGATGGCCGGCTCCCAGACCACCCGCCAGCCGTCGGTGTTCTGCTTGGTCATGCGCACGGTGCTCTGGTAGGACCAGGGCACGCCGCCGGGCAGCGTCCAGTCCAGCTTGATCGGGCTGGAGGCGATGTCGCCGGTGACTTTCGCGTCGCCCACCGCGGTGAGCACGAGCGACTGCTTGGCCAGGTCGCCCGAGAGGTCGTGCAGCTGGGTGACCACGTCGGCGGCGGCGACCTTGCCGCCGTCCGCGCCCACGAAGCCGACCTTGCTCAGGTCCCCGGCACGCCAGCCCGCCAGGAAGGCCTTGAGCGTGTCGTCCGGAGTGTCCTTCGAGCACCCGGCTAAGCCGCCGCCGGCCATCGCCAGAACGGCCACGAGCGCCGTTGCGCGGTGTCGGATGCGGTGCTGCCGTGCGAGGTGCATGGGACTCCCCTTTCTGGGTACCGCCACTGGAACCTACGTGACGGTAATAAACGCACACCCGTCCCGTGGACCCGCTGCGGGTGAGTTGTGTCAAAGTCGCAGCCGTGGGGAGCGATCCCCGACGCGTGTGAACCGGCCTGTCCGCGGGGTTTTAGGCTGTGCGGGACAGGTTCGACCCACAGTGTCGTGGGTGAGGGGAGCGCCAGGCCATGGCTGTCGCCGATGAGGCAGCGACCGAATCCGATGCAGAAATCGACCTCGCGCAAGGTCCCGGCCTGGCCCTCACGGGCCGGCTCGGCGCCTCCGCCGACGACGGCGAACTGGACGAGCCGCTGCCCAACGGCGAGCGGCTGATCGCCCAGGCCGTCGAGGTGGCGGGGGCCGACCATCAGACCGCGTCCCTGGTGGGGCGCTTCTGGCGGTTCGCGCCGGACGAGGAACTGGTGGGTTTCACCGCGCAGGAGATGTACGACGCGGCGATCGCTCATCGTGAGCTCGCCGCCACCCGGTTGCCCGGCGAGCTGAAGCTGGCCATCACCGAGCCGACCGGCTCGCAGGGGCACACCGTCGTCCAGATCGTCACCGACGACATGCCCTTCCTGGTCGACTCGGTGATCGCCCTGCTCACCGCCCATCAGCTCCAGGTGCACCTGCTGGTGCACCCGCTGATCGTGCTGCGTCGCGAGCCGTTGGGGGCACTGGCCGAGCTGTGCGCCGACGTGGAGCCGGACGACGCGATCGACGGCGACACCGTGGAGAGCTGGATCCGGATCGAGATCGACCCGGTCCGCAAGCCCGAGGCCCGCGAGCAGTTGCACAACGAGGTGCGGCGCGTGCTGACCGACGTGCGGGACGCGGTCGAGGACTGGCCGCGGATGCGTCAGCGGGCCGTGGTGATCGCCGACGAGCTGGCCACCGCGCGCGGCTCGGACGCGAGGCTGCCGGTGCCGGACAAGGACGTCACCGACTCGATCGAGCTGCTCAAGTGGCTCGCGCACGACCACTTCACCTTCCTGGGGTACCGCGAGTACCGCCTGAACGGCGACGTGCTGAGCGCGGTGCCGGGCACCGGCCTGGGCATCCTGCGCGGCGAGTCGACCCCGCGCCAGCTGTCCTCGATGAGCCCCGAGGCGTACCAGCGGGCGCTGGAGAAGCGGCTGCTGGTGATCACCAAGGCCAACTCACGGGCGACGGTACACCGCTCGGCATACCTGGACTACATCGGCGTGAAGGTCTTCGACGACCACGGCGAGGTGGTCGGGGAGCGCCGCTTCCTGGGTCTGTTCTCCAGTTCGGCGTACCGCACGTCGGTACGGGAACTGCCGGTCGTCAAGCGCAAGGTGACCGAGGTGCTGGATCGCTCGGGGTTGTCCCCGCGCGGGCACTCGGGCAAGGACCTGCTGCAGATCCTCGAGACGTACCCCCGCGACGAGCTCTTCCAGATCAAGACCGACGACCTGTACGAGGCGGTGATCGGCGTCCTGCGGATGGCCGGGCGCCGCCAGCTGCGGTTGTTCCTGCGCCGCGACGGCTACGGGCGGTTCATCTCCTGCCTGATCTACATGCCGCGCGACCGGTTCACCACCGGCAACCGGCTGCGCATGCAGGAGATCCTGCTGCGCGAGCTGAACGGCGTCGGCGTCGACTACACCACCCGGGTCACCGAGCGGATGCTGGCCCGGATCCACTTCATCGTGCGCACCGACCCGGCCGACCCGCCCGGCCCGGTCGACCCGAACCGGCTGGCCGAGATGCTGGCCGACGCGACCCGCATGTGGGACGACGACTTCTCCCTGGTCCTCGAGCGGAAACTCGGCGAGGAGCCGGCGCGCGACCTGTTCGCGAGGTATGCCACGGCCTACCCGGACAGCTACAAGGACGGTCATACGCCGTACGAGGGAATGCAGGATCTCGCCAAGCTGGAGCTGCTCGAGGAGCCCGGCCAGCTGGAGATGCACCTCTACCGCAAGCGGCGGCCGGGGGTCGACGGCGCGCCCGAGCCGGACGAGCACGACGTGCGGTTCAAGGTCTACCGGTACGGCGAGCCGATGCTCCTGTCCGCGGTGCTTCCCGTGCTGCACTCGCTGGGCGTGCAGGTGGTGGACGAGCGGCCGTATGAGATCCGCCGCAGCGACGGCACGGTCTACCTGTACGACTTCGGTCTGCGGCCGCCGGCGGCGCACCGCGAGCTGGCCGAGGTGCGACCCCAGGTGGAGAACGCGTTCGCGGCCGCCTGGCGGGGCGAGGCCGAGGTGGACGGCTTCAACGAGCTGGTGCTGCGGGCCGGGCTCACCTGGCGGCAGGTGGTGGTGCTCCGGGCGTACGCGAAATATCAGCGGCAGGCCGGCACCGTCTTCACCCAGCGTTACATGGAATCGACCTTCATCGCCTACCCGGAGATCGCCCGCCTGCTGGTGCGGCTCTTCGAGACGCGGTTCTCGCCCCGGCTGGAGGCCGGCGAGCAGGAGCGCACCAAGCTGGCCGCCGAGCTCGGCGAACGGATCACCGAGCTGCTGGACGAGGTGGAGAGCCTCGACCAGGACCGGATCCTGCGCTCGTACCTGACGCTGATCCAGGCGACGCTGCGGACCAGCTTCTTCCAGCGCGGCCCGGACGGGCGGCCGAAGTCGTACGTGGCCTTCAAGCTCGACCCGCAGTCCATCCCCGACCTGCCGCAACCCCGGCCCAAGTACGAGATCTTCGTGTACTCGCCGCGGTTCGAGGGCGTGCACCTGCGCTTCGGCGCCGTAGCCCGCGGCGGTCTGCGCTGGTCCGACCGCCGGGAGGACTTCCGGACCGAGGTCCTCGGCCTGGTCAAGGCGCAGATGGTCAAGAACGCGGTGATCGTGCCGGTGGGCGCGAAGGGCGGCTTCGTGCTCAAGCAGAAGCCGGGGGACCGGGACGAGGCGGTGGAGTGCTACAAGCGCTTCATCACCGCGCTGCTGGACGTCACCGACAACATCCACAGTGGCAAGATCGTGCCGCCGGTGGACGTGGTCCGGCACGACGGCGACGACCCGTACCTGGTGGTCGCGGCCGACAAGGGCACCGCCACGTTCAGTGACATCGCGAACGAGATCTCGGTCAAGAAGGACTTCTGGCTGGGCGACGCGTTCGCCAGCGGCGGCTCGGCCGGTTACGACCACAAGAAGATGGGCATCACCGCCCGCGGCGCGTGGGAGTCGGTCAAGAAGCACTTCCGCGACCTCGGCGTGGACACCCAGACGCAGGACTTCACCGTGGTGGGCGTCGGCGACATGTCCGGCGACGTCTTCGGCAACGGCATGCTGCTCTCGCCGCACATCCGGCTGGTGGCCGCCTTCGACCACCGGCACATCTTCCTCGACCCCTCGCCGGACCCGGCCGTGTCGTTCCAGGAGAGGCGCCGGCTGTTCGATCTCCCGCGATCGTCGTGGGACGACTACGACAAGTCGCTTCTGTCGCCCGGCGGTGGGGTGTATCCCCGTACCGCCAAGTCGATTCCGGTCTCGCCGGAGGTGCGAGCGGCTCTCGACCTCGGCGACGCGACGACGATCAGCCCCGTCGAGCTGATGCGGTCGATCCTGCGCGCCCCGGTCGACCTGCTGTTCAACGGCGGCATCGGCACGTACGTCAAGGCGTCGTCGGAGTCCCACGCGGACGTCGGCGACAAGGCCAACGACGCGATCCGGATCAACGGGGCGCAGCTGCGGGTGAAGGTGGTCGGCGAGGGCGGCAACCTGGGTCTCACCCAGCGCGGGCGGATCGAGTTCGCCCGCACCGGCGGCCGGATCTACACCGACTTCATCGACAACACCGCCGGGGTGGACTGCTCGGACCACGAGGTCAACATCAAGATCCTGCTGGGCGGGGCGGTCACCGACGGCGAGATGACCCTGCCGGAACGCGACGAGCTGCTGGCCGCGATGACCGACGAGGTCGCGGCGCTGGTGCTGCGGGACAACTACGAGCAGGCGTTCGCGCTGGGCAACGCGCGGGCGCAGGCGCACTCGCTGCTGCCGGTCCACCGCCGGATGCTCAACGACCTGGAGAAGAGCGGCCAGCTCAACCGCGAGCTGGAGGCCTTGCCGACGGACGCGGAGCTGAAGGCGCGCGGCGAGGCGGGCGAGGGGCTCACCGCTCCGGAGTTCGCGGTCCTGCTGGCGTACGTGAAGATCAGTCTGGAGCGTGCCGTCCTCGCCGACGAATTGGTCGACGAGCCCTGGACCAACGACGTGCTGGCCAAGTACTTCCCGACGCCGCTGCGCGACCGCTGCGGCACCCGGATGGCCGGCCACCGCCTGCGGCGGGAGATCATCAGTACGGTCTTGGTCAACGAGGTGGTCAACCGCGGCGGTACGTCGTTCGTGTACCGCGCCATGGAGGAGAGCGGGGCGTCCGCGGCCGACGTGATCCGGGCGTTCGTGGTGGTCCGCGAGGTGTTCGGGCTCGAGGAGATCTGGCGGGCCGCCGAGGAGCTGGACAACCAGGTTCCGACGGCGGCGCAGACGCTGGTGTTCCTGGAGTCGCGGAGGCTGCTCGACCGGGCGGTCCGCTGGCTGGCGAGTACCCGGCGGTCCCCGATCGATGTGGCCGGGGAGATCGTCAAGCTGCGCCCCGGCGTGCAGGAGCTGTTGCCGCAGTTGCCGTCGGTGCTGGTCGGCATCGAGCGCCGGTCGATGGACGAGCACATCGCCACGCTCGTCGACAAGGGCGTGCCGATGGCCGTGGCCGAGCGGGTGACCTGGGTGAACTACGGCTTCGGCCTGCTCGACGTGCTGGAGGTCGGCGCGTCGGTGGACCGGCCGATCATGGAGGTGGCGCAGGTCTACTTCGTCCTGTCCGAGCGCTTCCAGATCGACCAGCTACTGTCGCTGATCTCGCGCCTGCCGCGGGACGACCGGTGGCAGACGCTGGCGCGGATGGCGTTGCGGTACGACC
The DNA here is from genome assembly GCF_934643405.1 of uncultured Actinoplanes sp. Classification (GTDB taxonomy): domain Bacteria; phylum Actinomycetota; class Actinomycetes; order Mycobacteriales; family Micromonosporaceae; genus Actinoplanes. The sequence goes on along the minus strand of NZ_CAKUCL010000004.1, from coordinate 11,668 downwards.
TGTACGCGGCGCTAGCGGCGCTGACCGCGGAAGTTCTCAACTCGACCCCGCAGTCCGCCGAGGCCGACGACCGGGTGTCGGAGTGGGAGCGGTTGAACGCGGCGTCGATCGCGCGGGCCTCGAACGCGATGGGCGACGTGTCCGAGACACCGGCCGAGCTGGCGGCGTTGTCGGTGCTGCTGCGTCAGATCCGGACGCTGGTCAAGACGTCGGCGGCGGTCTGATCGCATCACGTGAGCGCAGCGTGGGCCGGGCCGCGGCGGATTGCTCCCGAAATCCGTATGCCGCGTCCCGGCCCACCGTCCCCAGATCCACCTGCTGTTGTCACGCTACGTGCTGGCTTGGTGGAGGTGGAAGCGCTGGGTGGCCGAATTGGCCGTTCGGACAGCTGGTTTTGACCCGTTCATGGGGGATTGCAGCCCGATATCTCACGCACCGTAATTTTACTGTCGGGCACTCATCGTGATCAGTCGTCGTGGCGTACCGTGTCGATCAAGGCCAGGACCTGGCGGAGCGCCGGGCGCAAAACCCGTAATCTGGACAAACTGACCAGGCGGTCGATGAGCGGCACGACGCCGTCGATCAGCCGGCGGGTGCGGCGCTGGTCGGGCGACTTGTCGTGGACCCAGAAGAGGACCACGCCCATCCAGCCGAGCCAGAGAAGTTCCGGCAGCTCACGGCGCAGTTCCGGGTCGAGCTTGGCGGTTGAACCCTCGACGACGTCCCGGAAGATCCCGATCGCCGCCTCCCGGGCCGGCGACGACTCACGCGAGAACGGGCTCAACGGCGACGACGGCTCGGCCGCGCTCTTGAAGAACGTCGCGGCGAACGAGTGGTACGGAGCGTTGACGTCGATCCCGGCATGCAACACACCCCGTAGCCGCCCCGCGAAGTCCTTCTCCCGATTGAGTACGCCGTCGGCAGCGACCCGATGCGCCATCTGGTTCTGGTCATAGAACCCTTGGATCAGGTGTTCCTTGGAGTCGAAGTAGTAGTACGCGTTGCCGACCGCGACGCCCGCCTCCTTGGCGATGCCCCGCATGGTGGTCTCGGCGTATCCGCGCTCCCGGAACAGCCGCAGTGCCGTCTCAAGAATCAGTTGCCGCGTCTGCTCCCCGCGGGCGCGCCGGCGTTTGTCGTCCCCGCCGCCCTCACTCCCAGCGCCGCTTGCGGCTACGTTCGCGGCGTCGCTCGTGGCCTCCCTCGCGGTGCCGCGCGTGGCTTCGTTCCCGGCGCCGTTTCCTGCCTCGTTCGCGGCGCCGCTGTCCTCCTGCGGCACGGTCTCGGTCGCGGCGCCTCCCTCCGCCTCGGTCGCGGCGCCGCCCTCCGCCTCGGTCGCGGCGCCGCCCTCCGCCTCGCTCGCGGCGCCGCCCTCCGCCTCGGTCGCGGCGCCGCCCTCCGCCTCGCTCGCGGTCCCGGGGTGGGTGCCGGGTGTCGGCTCGGCGGGGTCAGTGGCAGCGGTCGTCACATGCGCCACCGTAGTCCGCCGCCCAGGCCGCGTCCGGCCCCGGCGAGCGCGTCATCTCCCGGACCCTCGACGCGGCCGCGATGATCCGCCGGGCGGTGGGTAGCAGCTTCGGCGAGGAGATCATCTCCGCCGTACGCCGGTAATCCACCGACGCCCACAGGCAGGCGACCCAGGCGGCGTCGCCCACGTAGTACGAGCCGTCGTCGGCGATCACCGTGAGATCCCGCAACGTCGCCGCGTGATCGAGTGCAGGGAACCGCTCCCGGGCCTCCGCCGACCCGGCCGCCACGAACGACAGCGGCACGATCTGGGGCCGGCTCGCCAGCCACCGTCGTGCGGCCCGGCAGATCGGGCACCCCGCGTCGTAAAGAACCGTGAACGTCCCGACTTGGCCGGGACGTTCACCCCCGTCGGTCATGCCTGCGCCGGTGGCGGCATCTGCGGCTGCCCCGGCAGCCGGCCGGCCGGCGGCATCGGCGGCATGGAGGCCGCAAACTGCTGCCGCATACGGCTACGGCGGTAGCGCCCCAGGAAGAACACGTTGCAGAAGTGCAGAACCCCGAGCACCAGCAGCACAAGCCCGACCTTCAGCGACAGCGTCTCCAGCGCCCTGCTCGTGTCCGAGATCATCTGCGCCGCCCGCATGGTCACCGTCACGTAGCCGAGGTTCAGCAGGTAGAACCCCATCACGAGCAGCTGGTTGACGGCCCGCGCAAGCTTCTCGTCCGCGAAGACGTCCACCAGGAACACGAGCCCGTTCCGGGACAGGGTGGTGGCCACCCAGATCGTGAGCCCCACGCTGATCGTGAGATAGACCAGGTACATCCAAACCTTCGGGTCCACCGCTCCCCCTTTTGAACGCGTTCAACTTCCGTCGGAATGACCATAGAGGGTTTGTTGAACGCGTTCAAGAGCGGGTCGGTGTGGAAAGCGGCGCGATCGGAGGCGGCTCGGTGATTCTCCGGCCGGGTGCGGCATGGGGGGCGACGGGCCGGTGATCCCTCGGCCGACTGCGATGATCCAACGGCGGGGGATTGGCGGCCCGGAGCCTCCCGCCTGACGGTTGGCGGCGCGCGTGTGGGGAGTAGCGCCGTCCTGGAGGGCCGTGGTCCCCACGCGTGGCGGTGGCGGTGCGGTGTGGGGAGTGGCGCCCTCCTGGAGGGTCGTGGTCCCCACGCGTGGCGGTGGCGGCGTTGGTGTGGGGAGTGGCGCCGTCCTGGAGGGCCGTGGTCCCCACACGTGGCGGCGCCGGCGCGGGTGTGGGGATTGGCGCCCTCCTAAAGGGCCGTGGTCCCCACGCGCGGCGGTGGCGGTGCGGGTGTGGGGATTGGCGCCGGTCCGGCGGGCCGCCGGGTTGAGGAGCCGTCAGAGTCGGGCTGCGATGCCCAAGGCCTCGGCCGCGGCCCGGCCGTTCGCGAAGCTGGAGCCGTGCGTGGTCACGAAGGCCCGCGCGTGTGCCGGGCGCCACGATGACGGCCAGCCCATCTCGACCACTGCCAGAGGGTGGGTCTCGGCCAAGGACTCGATCAAGGCACGGCCGGCCGGGGAGCGGTGGGTGTGCCTGCCGACCACGACGATCGGGCGTGCGCCGGCCCGGGACCTCAGCTCGTCGGGCGACGCCTCGGCGGCCACCACCTCGATCTGCTCGGTGCCGTTCACGTGCGGGGCCAAGCCCCACGGCACCCGCCCCTCGGCGATGGAGAAGCCCGACACCAGCTGCACCACCAGCGGCGACGCCAGATCCGCCAGTGAGCCCTCGACCCGCACCGCGCGGCGGGCGGCGGCGAAACCCAGGTCGGCGTCGCGGGAGGCCACGCCGCGAGGGGTTGCCGCCCACGCGGCCATCGACGCCGTACGCCGGGCTGCGTCCTCCAGGCGGGACAGCGGCAACCGCCCGTCCTCGACGGCACCCACCAGGGCGGACGCCACCGCGAGGGTCAGCTCCTCGTCGACGTCCGCGCCGATGCACAGCAGGTCGGCGCCCGCGGCCATCGCCCGTACGGAAGCCTCGGGAATTCCGCCCGCCGCCGCGGCCGCGCCCTTCATCTCCAGAGCGTCCGTGATGATCACGCCGTCGAAGGAGTATTCGGCGCGCAGCAGCGAGATCAGCGCACGGGGGCTGAAGGTCGCCGGATCGTCGCCGGTCAGCGCGGGCACCCGGATGTGGGCCGTCATGATGGCCTGCGTGCCGGCGGCGATCGCGGCGGCGAAGGGCGGCAGGTCCCGGGAACGCAGCAGGTCCAGCGGCACGTCCACGATCGGCAACGCGAGGTGCGAATCGGTGACCGTGGCGCCGTGACCGGGGAAGTGCTTCGCGCACGCGGCGACGCCGGTCGACTGGAGGCCGGTGATCGCCGCACCCGCATGCCGGGCGACCAGCGACGGCGTCGCGCCGAACGAGCGGGTGCCGATGACCGGGTTGTCGTCGGCCGTGTTGACGTCGACCGTGGGCGCCAGGTCGAGGTTCACGCCGGCGCCGGCCAGGTCCGCGCCGATCGCCGCGTAGACCGACCGGGTGAGATCCGGGTCGTCGACCGCACCCAGGGCGGCGTTCCCGGGGTATGGACTGCCGGTCCGGTGGGCGAGACGGGTGACGTCGCCGCCCTCCTCGTCGATCGCGATGAGCGCGTCGGGGCGGCCGGTCCGCAGCGACGCGGTCAGCTCGGCGACCTGCGGCGCGGCGCCGATGTTCTGGCCGAAGAGGGTGTGCCCGGCGAGGCCTTCGTCGAGCAGGCGCACCGCCCAATCGGGTGCGGTCCGGCCGGGGAACGCGGCCAGCAGGGTGCCTAGGGCGAGGCGGCGGAGCCCCGGGTCGATCGCCATGGTGTCCTTCCGGTGACGCAACTCTGGTCTCGGCGGCTCGCGAGCTGCCATGATCGCCCAGAGTCGATCCGCGGCGCTGCGGTGGGCGACGGTGCCGACCGTTACGCTGCGGCTACATAAAACGCGCTCGCTAACCTTATAGGAAACAATCCTAAATACTAGGGGACTCTGTTATGGCCGCCACCCGCCTACCGGGTACGCCCCGGCTGCTGCGCGCTCTCAACGATCGCGCGGCGCTGGAACTGCTGCTCGCGCGAGGTCCGCTCACCCGGGCGCAGCTCGGCGAGATGACCGGGTTGAGCAAGGTGACCGCGTCGCAGCTGGTGGAGCGGCTGGAGCAGCGCGGGCTGGTCCGGCGGGTCGGCGAGCAGGCCGGCGGTCGCGGTCCGAATGCGCAGCTCTACGCCGTCACTCCGGGTAGTGCGCACGTGATCGGTGTCGACGTCGGTCCGGAGCGGGTGGTGGCGGGCTGTGCGGACATCACCGGCGCGGTGATCAGCCGGGTCGAGCAGTCCACCCGCGACACCGACGACCCGGTCGGCGTGGTGCACAACGCGGTGGTCCAGGCGGCGACCGAGGCCGGGACAGACATGTCTTCGGTACGGCGTGTGGTGCTCGGCACCCCCGGTCTGGTGGACCCGCAGACCGGTGAGATCTCCTTCGCCTGGGACCTCCCCCGCTGGCATCGGGGCCTGCTCGACGACCTGCGCCGCGACCTGAGCACGCCGGTGGTCTTCGGCAACGACGTGAACATGGCCGCGGTCGCCGAATCGAGCACCGGCGCGGCCAAGGGCGTCACCGACTTCGTGCTGATCTGGATCGGCCGCGGCGTCGGCCTGGCCAGCGTCATCGACGGCCGTCTGCACCAGGGCGCGACCGGCGCGGCCGGCGAGATCGGGTACATGCCGGTGGCCGGCGCCGAGGTGCCGCGGCATTCGTCGAAGCGCGCCGCGAAGGGCGGTGTCCGGGGCGCCTTCCAGAGCATCGCGGGCGCGGACGCGGTCAAGGCGATCGGCAAGAGGTACGGCTTCCGCGGCAACGAGGCGGCGGACGTGATCCGGTCGGCTGTCGACGCGGGTCCGGCGGGGGAGCCCGTACTGGATGAATTGGCCTCTCGGCTGGCTCTCGGTGTGGCGGCGACCTGTGTGGTGCTGGACCCGCCGCTGGTGGTGCTCGCGGGTGAGGTGAGCCAGGCCGGCGGGCCGGCGCTGGCCGATCGGGTGGAGGCCGAGGTCGCCGCGATCACGCTGGTCACTCCGAAGGTGGTGATCACCGGCGTGGAATCCGAACCGGTGCTGCACGGGGCACTGCACACCGCGCTGGACGCCGTACGGGACGAGGTGTTCGGGTCGACGACAGGGTGACCGTGGCATGCGTGGTTGGATGGACGCGTGCTGGAACCTGCCGTGACCATCCCGCCCGACGACGACACCGTGATCGCCTTCGACCGGGTCAGCGTGATCCGCAGCGGAAACTTCCTCGTCCGCAGCCTGTCCTGGCAGGTTGAGCTGGACGAACGCTGGGTGATCCTGGGTCCGAACGGCGCCGGCAAGACCACTCTGCTGAACCTCGCCTCCGCTCGGCTGCACCCCTCCCGCGGTACGGCGTACGTGCTCGGCGAGCGCTTGGGCCGTACGGACGTCAATGAGCTCCGCACCCGCATCGGGTTGTCCACCGGTCAGTTCGGCGAGCGCATCCCGCCGGACGAGCGGGTGCTCGACGTCGTGGTCACCGCGGCCTGGTCGGTGGTCGGCCGCTGGCGGGAGAACTACGACCCGCAGGACGAGGCGCGCGCCCGCCAGTTGCTCGCCCAGCTCGGCATGAGCGCGCTGGTCGATCGGTCGTTCGGCACGCTCTCCGAGGGCGAGCGCAAGCGCACACTGATCGCCCGCGCGCTGATGACCGACCCCGAGCTGATGCTCCTCGACGAGCCGACCGCCGGGCTCGACCTGGGCGGCCGGGAGGACCTCGTGGCCCGGCTGACCGCCCTGGCCCTCGATCCGGACTCGCCGGCCATGGTGCTGGTCACCCACCACGTCGAGGAGATCCCGCCCGGGTTCACCCACGGGATGCTGCTGCGCGAGGGCACGATCGTCGCGGCCGGCGTGCTCGGCGAGGTGATGACCGCCGACAACCTCACCAAGACCTTCGGCCTGCCGCTGGTCGTCGACAGATTCGGCGACCGGTACGCGGCGCGGGCGGCCTGACGTGGCGCCGCGCATCGTGGTGGCGGGCAGCGCCAACATGGACCTGGTCGGCGTGGCCCCGCGGTTGCCGTTGCCCGGCGAGACGGTGCTCGGCGACGACTTCATGATGATCGCCGGTGGGAAGGGCGCGAACCAGGCGATCGCCGCCGCCCGCGCCGGCGGCCACGCGGTGTTCCTCGGGGCGATCGGCTCCGACTCGTTCGGGGTCACGCTCAACGCGCGGATCAAGGCCGCCGGGGTGGACACCGCGCACCTGCGCACCAGCTACGGCGTCTCCGGCGTCGCGGTGATCATGGTGGACCGTGGCGGGGAGAACTCGATCCTGGTCGCGCCCGGCGCGAACGCCTCGTTCACCGATCTCACCGCTTTGGAGGAACGGGTCATCGCGGACGGTGACGTGCTCCTCTGCCAGCAGGAGATCCCGGTGAGTACGGTCGTGGCCGCGGCCCGGGCGGCGCGGACCGGCGGCACCCGGATGATCCTCAACGCGGCGCCCGCCCGGGAACTGCCCGCCGAGCTGCTGGAAAACGTGGACCTGCTCGTGGTCAACGAGGTGGAGGCGCAGGCGGTGACCGGGCGGCCCGCGCCGGACACGGCGGCGTTGCTGGAGTTGGTGCCGCGCGTGGTGCTCACGCTGGGTGCCCGGGGATCGCGCTATGCCGAGCGCGACGGGCGGGACGAGCACGTGCCGGCGTTCCCGATCGAGGCGGCCGACACGACGGCTGCGGGCGACGCGTTCACCGGGGCGCTCGCCGTGGCCTGGGGTGAGGGCCGGGACCTGGTCGACGCGGTGCGCTGGGCGAATGCCGCCGGGGCGGCGTGTGCGCGGAAGATGGGCGCCTCCAACGCACTGCCGACGCGCGCCGAGATCGACGCGATCTACCGGTCCTAGGCTTCGCGGCGCCGCCGTCTCAGCGCCCGACCCGCCGCGCCCACATCACCAGCGGGATCTGCAGCGGCAGCCGTCCGTAGGCGATCGCCCGCCGGGCTGCGGACGCGTGCCGCCAGTCGATGGCCATCTGCACGTTGGCGGGGAAGACGGCCGCGAACAGGGCCGCCGCGGCGAGGCCGCCGGCCCGCCGGGTACGAGGCATCGCGACCGCGGCGGCCACCGCCAGCTCGGCGGCGCCGCTCAGATGGGTCCACGTGCGGGCTCTGCCGGGGAGGACCCGCGGGACGATGGAGTCGTACGGGCCCGGGGTCAGGAAGTGCAGCACGCCGGAGGCGGCCAGCACCGCGGTCAGCCCGGCGGCGTCCTTGGTCATTGCTTTCGAGCCGTTCTTCACTGCTTCCGGGCGGTTTTTGACTGCTTCCGGGCTGTTCCTCAATGCTTCCGGCCGTTCCTCACTGTTTCCGGGCCGGTCTTCACTGTTTCCGGGCCGGGCCGGGCTCCAGCGCTCGCTGCAGCGCCCGATATATCCGGCCGAAACGGGCGGCGTCCGCGGTGCGCAGCAACAGCACGTCGCCGGTGGGCGTGCGGCCCCAGATCTCGCGGGTGCGCGAGCCCCGGTCGTACGACCGGTCCACGTGATCCAGCAGGACGTCGGCCAGCGGCGCGGCCGCGAGCCCGATCAGCACGCCGCCCCCGGCCAGCGCCACGGTGGTGCTGGTGGAGGCGTCGATCAGGAAGGCGACGGCGATGCCCAGCGCGCCGATCACGATCGGCACCAGAATCGCGAGCGCGAGAACACCCCGGCCGGCGATCTTGCCCCAGGACCGGCGCCCGCGCGTGTGCCACACCTGGCGCAGGTCGTCCAGGCGCATGTCCCGGCCGTTCATCCGGACACCGGACGACGTGATCAGCACGTCGCCGTCCCGGTAGTAGGTGGTCATCACACTCTCCGTACCCGTCGTAGGCTGACCTGAACCAACACTCAGGGAGGCGTGTTTCGTGGGCGAGTTCGTGAAGCTCGAGATCACCGGCGGCATCGGCACGATCCGGCTGGACCGGCCGCCGATGAACCCACTCAACACCCAGGTGCAGGAAGAGCTTCGCACGGCCGCGCAGGCCGCGGCGGGCAACGACGAGGTCAAAGCGGTCATTGTGTACGGCGGTGAAAAAGTCTTCGCCGCGGGAGCGGACATCTCCGAGTTCACCGAGCAGACGTACCAGGACATGGTCGCGCGGGCCGGCAACCTGTCGAGCGCCTTCGACTCGGTGGCCCGCATCCCGAAGCCGGTGGTCGCCGCGATCACCGGGTACGCGCTGGGCGGCGGCTGCGAGCTGGCGCTGGCCTGCGACTGGCGGGTCGTCGCCGAGGACGCCAAGCTCGGCCAGCCGGAGATCAAACTGGGCCTCATCCCGGGCGCGGGCGGCACGCAGCGTCTCGCCCGGCTGATCGGCCCGGCGCGAGCCAAGGACCTGATCTTCTCGGGTCGCATGGTGGACGCCGCGGAGGCGTTGCGCATCGGGCTGGCCGACCGGGTCGCCCCGGCGGCGGAGGTCTATGACACGGCCGTGCAGATGGTGCAGCCGTACGTGACCGGGCCGACCCTGGCCCTGCGGGCCGCGAAGCAGGCGGTGGACGCCGGGCTGAGCCTCGATCTCGCCTCCGGGCTGGCGCTCGAGTCGCAGTTGTTCGCCGGGCTGTTCGCCACCGACGATCGGGTCGAGGGGACCACCGCCTTCATCGAGAAGCGTAAACCCACGTTTACGGGCCGCTGACCTCGCTTCCATCGATCGGGTGCCATAAAGTCCGACGGGTGGAACCGGTTCCGGTCAGGCGCACGGTGCGAGGCACCGTGCGCATGGCCGTGGCGCTGCTGGTGGGGCAGGCGTTGCTCGTCGCGCTGATCGGCTGGGTGACACTCGGCGCGTCGTCGGCGCCGCACGGCAAGCCGGCGACTGTGGACGAGATGGCGGCGGCGCCGGCGCGGCGTCCGATGCCGAACGACGGGCGGCACGATCCCGCGCCGCCCGGCCTGTTCGTCCCGCCGCCGTTGGTGCCGTCCTCATCGCACCGCTCGTCGTCGCCGCGGATCCCGTCGTCGCCTCGCTTGTCGTCGTCGCATCCCCCGGCGCCCGCCGCTCCGGCGCCGTCGCTGCCGATGCCAATACCGAGTCCCTCATCCTCCGCCGCGGACCCGTCGCTCAAGGCGTCCGTCACACAGCCGCCGGCGCCGCCCGCCGAGTTGCCGTCGGTTTCGCCGCGCGGCGGTGCCACGCCCACCCAGACGACGCAGTCGCCCGTGACGGTGGGTGAGGAATGCGATCCGGAAGGTGCGTTCGGTAGCACTGCGCAAGGCACTGTGGTCCGCTGTGAGGCGGATGATCCGGAACGTCCCCGCTGGAAGATCGTCTGACGGCGCGGACCCCCTAGACTCTGCGTCATGCCCGTCGACCGAGGTGGGCCGGAGCGGCACGCCCTGGGCGTGGACTTCGGCACGTCGAACACCGTCGCGGTGGCGCGCTGGCCGGACGGTCGCGCGCGCCCGCTGCTGGTCGACGGCTCGCCCCTGCTGCCGTCCGCGGTTTACGCCCAGCCGGACGGAACGCTGGTCGTGGGCCGCGACGCCGTGCACAGCGCCCGTCTGGACCCGGCTCGCTTCGAGCCGAACCCGAAGCGCCGCATCGACGACGGCCTGGTCCTGCTCGGCGACCGTGAGCTGCCGGTCGAGGATCTGATCGCCGCGGTGCTCGCCCGGGTCGCCGAGGAGTGGCGCCGCGCGGTGGGCGAGGTCGAGGCCGACGTGACGCTGACCTGCCCCGCGACGTGGGGCGCGGCCCGCCGCACGCTGCTGGCCGAGGCGGCGGCCCGGGCCGGTCTGGCGAACGTCCGCCTGGTCGCCGAGCCGGTGGCCGCCGCGACGTACTTCGCCGAGGTCCTGGGCCGCGACGTCCCGATCGGTTCGGTGGTGGTGGTGCACGACTTCGGCGCCGGCACGTTCGACGCCAGCGTGGTGGCGCGCACGTCCTCCGGTTTCGAGGTCATGGCCGTCGACGGCCGCGACGACATCGGCGGCCTGGACGTCGACGCCGCGATCATCGAGCATCTGCGCACCGACGAGTGGCAGCGCCTGCTGGAGCCGACGACCCTGGAGGAGCGCCGAGCGCAGCGCCAGTTGTGGGACGACGCCCGCATCGCCAAGGAACGCCTGTCCCGCAACCAGTCCGCCGACTTCGTGGTGCCGTTGCTGGACACCGAGGTCCACCTGACCCGGGACGAGCTGGAGCAAGTGGCCCGCCCGGTCCTCGACCAGACCGTCCGCGTGACAAAGGCCCTGCTGGACTGGGCCAACCTGCCACCGGGCCGTCTGGCGGGTGTCTTCCTGGTGGGCGGCGCCAGCCGCATCCCGCTGGTGGCCACGCTCCTGCACCGGGAGCTGGACGAGGCTCCCGTGGTGATCGAACAGCCCGAGCTGGTGGTAGCCGAGGGCAGCATCCTGGCCGACGCGGCGCTGCTGGCCCAGGACCCAGCCGCCCCGGGCCCAACCGCAGAGCTCCGCCTGATCTCCACCGGCCGAGCCGAGAACGCGACCGTACGGGTGGCGGCAGTCCCGCAAACGCCATCGCCACCCCACCCCGGCGATTCGCCGGCCGGCCGTGCGCCGGCGGCCCCGGTGCCCGCGCAGAGGCTGAGTTCTGCCGACACACCGGGCCAGGCGTCAGCGCCGCCGGCGATGTCCGGCCACGCCTCCGTCCCGTCCCCGGCATCGGGTCAGGCGACGGTCCCCGACAGGCACATCCCCGGCACGACAGGCCTGCAACCGCCGGTGGACCCGTGGCCCGACGCCGACCACGGCGCGTGGGCGGTGGACCCGCACGCCACCGTGGCCACCACGCCACCCGTGCTCGACCTCCCACCGCGAGCCCCCGCACGCGACCGTCCGTCGGGCGCGCCGGACCAGGGCCGCCCCGTGGGCGCTTCCGGCTCCGGCGGCCGGTCCGGCTCACCGCAAGGGCCGGATCGCGGGACGGCGGGCCGGTCTGGAACCGGCGGGGCAGCGGGCGGCGTGGCTGCGAGTAGCGGGGCAGCGGGCGGCCAGGTCGCGAGTGGCCGGGCGGCAAGCGGCCGGGCAATGCTCGGGCAGGCAATGAGCGGCAAGGCGGCTAGTGGCCAGGCAGTGAGCGGCCAGGAAGTTCGCGGCAAGGCGGCGAGCGGCCAGGCAGCGAGCGGCCGGGCAGCGGGCGGCCGGGCAGCGGGCGGCCGGGCAGCGGGCGGCCGGGCAG
>NZ_CAKUCL010000003.1 GCF_934643405.1 uncultured Actinoplanes sp. | reverse complement strand
AAGCTCACCCCGGTGGGGCGGGCGGTGATCAGGTGCGGCTGGCGCCGGCGGCGGAGCCGGCCAGGCGCTGGGCCAGCCAGACCGGGATCACCGAGAGGACGATCAGGACGGCGGCCACCACGTTGACGACGGGAGCCTGGTTCGGGCGGAACAGGTTGTTGAAGATCCAGATGGGCAGCGTGGTGATGCCGGGGCCGGCCGTGAACGTCGTCACGATGATCTCGTCGAACGACAGGGCGAAGGCGAGCAGGCCGCCGGCCAGCAGGGCCGAGCGGATCATCGGGAAGGTGACGAAGCGGAAGGTCTGGCCGGGGGCGGCGCCCAGGTCGGCTGACGCCTCCTCGAGCGAGGTTCCGGTACGCCGCAGGCGCGCCAGCACGTTGTTGTAGACCGTGACCACGCAGAAGGTCGCGTGTCCGACGATCACCGAGAACAGGCCCTTGCCGAGGCCGAGCGGGACGATCACCGAGCGCCAGGCGCTGTCCAGGGCGATGCCGGTGACGATGCCGGGCAGCGCGATCGGCAGCACGATGAGCAGCGAGACGGTGTCCCGGCCGAAGAACGCGAACCGTTGCACGGCGAAGGCGACCATGGTGCCCAGCACCAGGGCGATCGCGGTGGCGCCGAGGCCGGCCTTCACCGACGTCAGCAGCGCTTCCCGGGCGCCGCCGTTGTGCACCGCCGCGGACCACCACCGGGTGGTGAAGTCGTGCGGGGGCCAGCCGAACGTACGGTCGCCGTTGATCGAGTTGACCAGGACGAGCAGCAGCGGCACGTAGATGAACAGCAGGCCGGCGCCCATGAACGCGCGCAGCCCCCAGCGGGCCCAGCCGGACAGCGTCACAACTCCTCCAGGGCGCCGGAGCGGCGGACCGCGACCAGGTAGATCACCATGATGACGACGGGGATGACGGCGATCGCGGCCGCGAACGGCAGATTGTTGGCCGCGCCGATGTTCGCGTACACCAGGTTGCCGAGTAGCTGCGTCTTGCCGCCGACGATCTGGACCGCGATGTAGTCGCCGAGCGACAACGAGAACGTGAAGATCGACCCGGCGAAGACCGACGGGATCAAGATCGGCAGCACCACCGAGCGAAAAGTCCGGGACGTGCGGGCGCCGAGATCCGCGGACGCGTCGAGGAGCGAGTCCGGCAGCCGTTCCAGGCCCGCGTAGATCGGCAGGATCATGTAGGGCAGCCACAGGTAGGCCAGCACCAGGATGGTCGCGACGAGGCCGTAACCCGGGCCGCGACCGGGTCCGCCCAGCAGCCAGTCCACCGGCCCGCCGTTGGCCAGGAGCACCCGCCACGCGTACGCCTTGACCAGATAGGACGCCCACAGCGGGGTGAGGATCGCGATCACCAGCCAATGCCGGGTCCGCGGCGAGGCGACCTTGGCCATGTAGACCGCCATCGGCACCGCCAGCACCACGCAGATCACCGTGACCGCGGCCGCCACACCCAGGCTGCGCAGGGTCACGTTGCGGTAGACCTCCTCGGTCAGGATGGTCCGGAAGTTCTGCAGCGAGAACTGCCGGACCACCTGGCCGGTGAACCCGTTGACCGTCCAGAACGCGGAGACCAGCAGCACGGCGAGAGCGCCCAGGTATGCCACCACGAGCCAGAGCAGCGGCGCCGAGAGCAGGCCGGCCAGGCGCAGGCCCGGATGGCGGTGGAGGAAGGCGCGCACGCTACCCCTTGATCGTCGTCCAGGCCTGGGTCCAGGCCGCGTAGTCCTTGCAGGTCACGTCCGTACGGCCGTCGAGGCACCGGGCGATGGGCGTGGTCCAGTACCAGACCTTCTGGTAGTACGACTCGTCATCCGCGTGGTAGGTCGTGCAGTGGTTCTTGTCGGCGGTCTGCGCGCAGGCCAGCTTGTTGGACGGCGCCTCACCGAACCACTCGGCGACCGCCGCGTTGGCCTTCGGCGAGATGATGTGGTTCATCCAGAGGTAGCCGCAGTTCGGGTGCTTGGCCTTCGCCGAGATCATCCAGGTGTCGGACCAGCCGGTCGCGCCCTCGTCCGGCAGGAACGCCTGCACCGGCGCCTTGTCGGCCTGGGCCAGGTTCGTGATGACCTGCCAGGTGGTGCCGAGCACCGAGTTGCCGGCCTTGAACGCCTGCACCTCCTTGGTGTAGTCCGACCAGTATTCGCCGATCATCTTGTTCTGCGCGGTGAGCAGGTCGGTGGCCGCCTTGAACTGCTTGTCGTCCAGCGCGTACGGGTTCTTGATGCCCAAGTCCGGCTGCGACTTCATGAGGTAGAGCGCCGCGTCCGCGATGTAGATCGGCGAGTCGTAAGCGGTGATCTTGCCGCGGTACGGCGAGTTCGCGTCGAACACCGCGCTCCACGAGGTGGGCGCCGGCTTGACGACGTCGGTCCGGTACATCAGCAGGTTCGCGCCGCGGCCGTGCGGCACCCCGTACGGCTGGCCGTTGACCGCGTTCCACTGCTTGTTCTTGAGGCCGTCGAAGACGTCCCGGTAATTGGTGATCAGGTCGGTGTTGACCGGAGCCACGTCGCCGCCGTAGATCAGCCGCAGGGACGCGTCGCCGGAGGCGGACACCACGTCGTACTCGCCGGTCTTCATCAGCGACACCATCTCGTCGGAGGTGCCGGCCACCTTCGTGTTGACCTTGCAGCCGGTCTCCTTCTCGAAGTCCGACACCCAGTCGACCTTCGGATCGGTCGAGCCGTCCTCCACGTACCCGGCCCAGGCGATCACGTTGACCGCTCCCTCGCCGGCGCCCAGCTGGGCAAGCTTGTCCACTTTGGGCACGCTGATGCCGCCCGGCCCGGCGCCGCCGCCGTCCGAACCGTCGTCCGCGCCGCAGCCGGCCAGCACCAGCGCGCCCGCGGCCAGCACGGCCGCCAGCGCCTTACCCGCGTTATGCCGCATCACTGTTCTCCTTCATCGCAGGGATCTCGATGACGTGCTGCTCGTCCCAGCTCAGCCGGACGGGCTTGCCGCGCAGGTCGCGGCGCCGGTTCTCCACCACGACCATCCGCGCGCCGGCGTCGAGGTCGACGACGTACCGGGTGACCGGGCCCGCGTAGATCACCTCGGCCACCGTGCCGGGTGCGCCCTCGGCGCCCATCGACACCTTCTCCGGCCGTACGGAGAACGTCCCGTCCCGCCCGAGCAGCGCCCGAGCCACATCACCGCTGAGGAGGTTCGAGGTGCCGACGAAACCGGCCACGAACGTGCTCGCCGGACGTTCGTAGACTTCTTCGGGCGTACCCACCTGGGTTATCCGCCCCTGGTCGAAGACCGCGACCCGGTCGCTCATCGTCAGCGCCTCGTCCTGGTCGTGGGTGACGAAGACGAAGGTGATCCCGACGTCGCGCTGGATCTGCTTGAGCTCCACCTGCATCTGCTCGCGCAGCTTGAGGTCCAGGGCGCCGAGCGGCTCGTCCAGCAGCAGCACCTTCGGCCGGTTCACCAGCGCCCGGGCCAGCGCGACGCGTTGCCGCTGACCGCCGGACATCTCGCTGGGCCGGCGGGTGCCGAAGCCCTCCAGCCGGACCGCCTCCAGCGCCTCGGCGGCGCGTTGCCGGCGTTCGCGCCGCGGCACCTTGCGCACCCGCAGCCCGTACTCGACGTTCTCCCGCACGCTCATGTGCGGGAACAGCGCGTAGTCCTGGAAGACCGTGTTGACGTCACGCTCGTACGGCGGCAGTCCGGTCACGTCGCGGCCGTTGAGCTCGACGGTGCCGGCGGTCGGCGTCTCGAAACCGGCGATCATGCGAAGCACCGTGGTCTTGCCCGACCCGGACGGCCCCAGCATCGAGAAGAACGCGCCGTTCGCGATCTCCAGGTCGATCCCGGCCACGGCCTCGACCGGGCCGAACGCCTTGCGCAACCCGGACAGCCGGATGGCGTGCTCCGTCACGTGAGCCTCCCCGATGGGACGTGTTGTCCGTCACGCTAGAGGAGCCGCCGATGATCGTAAACGGGTGAACGCACAGTCCTTGGCGTCAGCGCGTGGGCAGGCGCACGGTCACCGTCGTGCCGGTCGCCTCGTCGGAGGCGAGGGTGATGGTGCCGTGGTGACGCTCCACCACCACCCGGCTCAGGGCCAGGCCCAGGCCCGCGCCGGGGATGCCGGTGTGGCGGGCGTTGCCTCCTCGGTACAGGCGGCGGAACAGGCGCACCTGCTCGGCCGCGGGGATGCCGACGCCGGTGTCCGAGACCGTCAGCTCGGCCGCCGAACCGTCGTCGGCGATGGTCACCGCGACCGTGGAGTCGGGATGGCTGAACTTCACCGCGTTGCCCAGCAGGGCGTCGGCCACCTGCCGCAGGCGCTCGGCGTCGCCGGGGACGCTCACGCCGGGCGGCAGTGTGGCCTCGACCGTGATGCGGCGCTCCCGCGCGGGCGCGCCGACGGCCTCGATCGCCTCGCCCACCAGCGCGGACAGGTCCACCGGCCGCACCGCCAGGACGGCCTGCCCGGACTCCAGGCCGGCTAGGTCCAGCAGGCGTTCCACCAGGTCGCGCAGGCGCAGGTTGTTGCGCTGCACCACGTCCAGCAGGTCGCGCACCTCGCCGAGCGGGGTGTCGTCGGGCGACTCCGCCATCAGGTCCACGTAGGCGCCGATGGACGTCAACGGCGTACGCAGTTCGTGTCCGACCAGGGCGATGTACTCGTCCGTGGCCACCGCGAGGTGCAGGGCGAGGACCTCGGCGCGGCGGTGTTCCAGGAAGGCGCCGATCAGCCCGGCGATCCCGGTCAGGAGCAGGCCGAGTGCGGGGTCGGGCTCCTGACGGCCGTACGTGAAGAAGGTCAGCACCCCGACGACCTGGTCGCCGCTGCGCACCGGGACCGCACCCGCCGCGGCGAAGTCGAGGTCGGCGGTCACCTTGGGCAGCACCGGTGAGTCGGGCGCGTGCACGTCCGGCACCCAGATCATCTCGCCGCGCGCCCAGCACAGCCCGGCCAGGCCCAGGCCACGCCTCATGCCGGCCGGCATCGGCAGCGGGCGTTCGTGGGCGGCCATGTAGACCCCGGCCGGGCGCAGCAGGTCGGTGACCTCGTCGACCAGCCACAACCGCAGGTGCGGCCAGCCGAGGGTGGCACCGATCGAGCGCAGGATCCGGTCGGCCAGGTCGGCGGCGTGCGGATGTTCGGCGAGCACCCGCAGCACCGACGCCTTGCAGTCCTGGTACTGCCGGTTGCGGTGCTCGCCGGTCACGTCGTGGAAGGCGACGACGGCCCCGGCGATCGCGCCGCCGGGGGTGCGGATCGGCCGGGCGTTGGCCGCGTACCACCGTTGCCGCCCCTCGCCGTCGTGGGCGAGCATTTCGGCCCGGGTGACGTCCTCGCCGGCCAGCGCCCGGGCCAGCGGCAGCTCGTGCGGCTGGACCGGGGTGCCGTCGTGGTGGCGCAGGTCGAACAGCTTGACCAGCACGTCGAGCGGGGCGTTGCCGGCGACGTGGTCCCGCAGCGCGCGGTTCACCACGACCAGCCGCCCGGTGCCGTCGCAGGCGGCCACCCCGGAGTCGAGGCTGTCGAGCAGCGCCTCGATGAACCCGGCGCCGCCGGGCAGCGGCGCGGAGGAACCGGCGGCCTCGCTCTCGATCGCCGCGATCTGCGCGCGCAGCGCCTCGCTCAGCTCGGGCACGCTGAACGGCTTGCCGATCACGGCTCGCGCGCCGGTGGCGTCCAGCCGCGGATCGCCGGGGAGAAGGTACGCGGTGACCAGCACGACCGCGGTCCCGGCCAGCCGCGGGTCGTCGCGCACGGCCCGGCACAGCGCGAAGCCGTCCAGGTGCGGCATGTCCACGTCGGCGACGAGCAGGCGCGGCCGGTGCTCGACGACGGCGGCCAGCGCGGCCCGCCCGTCCGAGGCGACCACCACGTCGTGGCCCAGGCGCCGTACCACCTCCGCGATGACCCGCTGATGATCGATGTTGTCTTCCGCTACGACGACGCATGCCACACCGCGACCCTAGATACGGACAAAGGGCCGCATTTCGGCTTTCGCCGAAACCTCACTGACGGGTGAACGGGCGTGACCCTCCCCTCTCTGGGAAACCGGCCCGATTGATCTGACCTTTGGTGCGGTAGGAGTACATCGTGTCGGGAAACGCAGTTGGCCTCCGTTCCGAGCGCGGCCCCGTGCTGGCCGCGGTCATGCTCTCCACCGCGCTCGTCGCGATCGATTCGACGATCATCGCGACCGCGGTCCCCTCGATCATCAAGGACGTCGGCGGGTTCGCCGAATTCCCCTGGCTGTTCTCGATCTACCTGCTGGCGCAGGCCGTGTCCGTGCCGATCTACGGCAAGCTCAGCGACCTGTTCGGCCGCAAGCCGGTCATCACCTGGGGCATCGCGCTGTTCCTGCTCGGCTCGATCCTGTGCGGGATCGCCTGGAGCATCTGGCCACTGATCATCTTCCGGGTCGTCCAGGGCCTCGGCGCCGGCGCGATCATGCCGACCACGATCACCATCGTCGGCGACCTCTACTCGGTGCGCGAGCGCGCCAAGGTGCAGGGCTACGTGGCCAGCGTGTGGGGCATCGCCTCGGTGGTCGGGCCCGCCCTGGGCGGCGTCTTCAGCGAGTACGTCTCGTGGCGCTGGATCTTCCTGATCAACATTCCGTTGTGCCTGCTCGCCGGCGCGACGATCCTGCGGCGCTTCCACGAGCGGGTGGACCGCGGGCGGCCCGCCATCGACTACCGCGGCGCGGCACTGCTGAGCCTCGGTCTCACGCTGCTGATCCTGGGCGTGCTCGAGGGCGGCCAGGCCTGGCGCTGGGACTCGCCGATCAGCGTCGCGGTGCTGGCGCTCGGCGCGGCGAGCCTGGTGGCGTTCACGTTCGTCGAGCGGGGCGCGGCCGAGCCCGTCCTGCCGCTGTGGGTCTTCCGCCGCCGGCTGCTGGTCACCAGCGGGGTGCTGTCGATCGGGGTCGGCGCGATCCTGCTGGGCCTGAGCTCCTACGTGCCGACGTACGTGCAGGACGCGCTCGGCACCGGGCCGCTGGTCGCCGGCTTCACCCTCGCGCCGCTGCTGATGGGCTGGCCGGTCGCCGCCAGCCAGTCCGGCCGCATCTACCTCCGGCTGGGCTTTCGCGCCTGCGCACTGATCGGCACGACGCTGATCCTGGGCGGCTCGGCGCTGCTGCTGCTCCTGGACGAGCACTCGTCGGTGTACGAGGTGGGCGCCTACTGCCTGATCATCGGCCTCGGCATGGGCCTGACGGCGTCGCCGACGCTGATCGCGGCCCAGTCGAGCGTGGGCTGGACCGAACGCGGCGTGGTGACGGCGAACAACATCTTCCTGCGGTCGCTGGGCAGCTCGGTGGGCGTGGCCGTGTTCGGCGCGATCGCCAACGCCACGATCGGCCGCGGCGCGGTGGATCCGTTGCGGCTGACCGAGGCGGTGCACCGGATCTTCGTGGGGCTGGCGCTGATCGCCGTCCTGATGCTGGTCCTGGCGTTGTGGATCCCGCGCTCGGCGGACCAGCACATCGCGCCGGCCGCCCCGGAAAAATCGGAGGCGCTGCCCGGCGCCGCCCGATAACGTCGGCGCGTCAGGTCCTCAGCGTCGGTAGGAGGCGTCATGCGAGCAGGTTCCGCGACCCCGTTGCCCGGAACCCCTCTCGCGAAGGATCTGTTCGTTGCCCTACCTCAATCTCGGCATCCTCGCGCACGTCGACGCCGGTAAGACCAGCCTCAGCGAACGGCTGCTGTTCCGCGCCGGGGTGATCGGCACCCTCGGCTCGGTGGACGGCGGCGACACCCGCACCGACTCGCTGGCCCTGGAGCGCCGTCGCGGCATCACCATCCGGGCGGCGGTGGCGTCCTTCCCGGCCGGCGACGTCACGGTCAACCTGATCGACACCCCCGGACACCCGGACTTCATCGCCGAGGTCGAGCGCTCGTTACGCGTGCTCGACGGCGCGGTCCTGGTCGTCTCCGCGGTCGAGGGCGTCCAGGCGCAGACCCGGGTCCTGATGCGCACGTTGCGGCGGCTGCGGGTCCCCACCCTGATCTTCATCAACAAGATCGACCGGCGCGGCGCCCGCACCTCGTTGCGCGAGCTCGCCACCCGGCTCACACCCGGCATCGTGGCCATGAACGCGGTCCGCGACGCCGGCAGCGCCGCCGCCTCGGTGTTCCGCCCACCGTCCGCCGACCTGAGGCCGCTGCTGGTGGACGCGGTCGACGACCCCGGGATCATGCGTGCTTACGTACGGGACGAGCCCGCGCTCACCGACCAAGTCCTGATCGAGGCGCTGGCCCGCCGGACTTGCGCGGCCCGGGCACACCCGGCGTTCTACGGCTCCGCGATGACCGGGGCCGGCATCTCCGACCTGGTGGACGGCATGGTGCGGTTCCTGCCGACGGCGACCGGCTCCCCCGGCGAGCCGCTGTCCGCCCGGGTCTTCAAGGTCGAGGACTCGGCGTTCGTCCGCGTCTACTCGGGCCGGTTGAGCGTGCGCGACCGTCTGGGCCGATCGGTGGTCACCGCGATCGAGGACGCCGCCGGGAACCGCCGCGCGTCCGCCGGGCCCGGTGAGATCGCCAAGGTGCACGGCCTGCGTTCGGCGCGGATCGGCGACGTGCTCGGCGCGGGCGGCGACACCGGCCACCAGGATCCGTTGTTCGCCCCACCGACCTTCCAGACCGTCGTGGAGCCCGTGGCGGCCGGGGACCGGGGACGCTTGCACGCGGCGCTGAGCGGGCTCGCCGCCCAGGACCCGTTCATCGACCTGCGGCGCGACGGCGACGACCTGGTGATCTCCCTGTACGGCGAGGTGCAGAGGGAGGTGCTCGAGGCGACCCTCGCCGAGGATCACGGCATCGCGGTCCGGTTCCGCGACACCCGGGTCATCTGCGTGGAACGGCCGGTCGGTCCCGGCACCGCCGGGGCCACGCTCGGCGAGGACGGCAACCCCTGGCTCGCCTCCCTGGACCTCCGCGTCGAACCGGGCACCGGCGTCAACGTCGGCCTCGACGTGCCGATCGAGCAGGTGCCGATCTACCTCTACCGGACCGCGGAGTTCTTCCGCGAGGCCCTCGCCGAGGCGGCGCGGCGCAGCCTGCGCGTCGGGACGCACGGCTGGCCGGTGACCGACATCCGGATCACCGCGACGCGCGTCGGGTACACCTCGCCCCGCACCACCGCCGGCGACTTCCGCAAGCTGCTGCCGCTCGTGCTCGGTGAAGCCCTGCGGCGGGCCGGCACCGTCGTCTGCGCGCCGTGGCACCGGTTCCGGATCGACGGGCCGGCCGACACCCTCGGCGCGGTACTCGGCTGCCTCGCCGCGCATCGCGCCGTCCCGGACGCCCCGGCGACCGCGAACGGCGAGTTCGTGGTCACCGGGGAGATCCCGGCCGCCTGGGTGCGCGGGGTGAGCCGGGCCCTCCCCGCGCTGACCCGCGGGGAGGGATCCCTGGAGAGCTCGTTCGCCGCCTACCGGTGAGCGGTCACATCCCGCCGTGGACGGCGCCGGCCGTGGCCACGTCGTCGCGCTTGGCCCGGACCAGGATCACCGCCATCAGCGCGGCCACACCGATCACGGCCGCGCTGACCCAGAACGCGATCGTGTACCCGTGGACCGTCGCCACCGAGGTCAGCGCGGGGAGCTGAGCCTTGCTGGTCAGCTGAGCCTGGTGGTCGACGATGTAGCCGGTCACCGCGGAGGTGACGATCGTGTTCAGCAGCGCGGTGCCCAGCGAGCCGCCGATCTGCTGGGTCGTGTTGATCAGCGCGCTCGCCACGCCGGCGTCGTGGTCGGCCACGCCCACCAGCGCGGTGCTGGACATCGGGCCGAAGGTGACGCCGATGCCGAAGCTGATCAGGACCTCGGCGGGAAGCACGTGGCTCCAGAAGCTGGTGTCCACGCCGATGCGGGTGAGCAGCACCATGCCGGCCCCGGCCAGCAGCGTGCCGGCGAACATCAGGATCCGCGGGCCGACCCGGGTCTGCAGCTGGGCGGACAGGCCGGCGCCGAGCACGATGCCGACGGTGAACGGCAGGAACGCGACGCCGCTCTGCAGGGCCGTGTAGCCCAGGGTCTGCTGGAGGTAGAGGGTCAGGAACAGGAACACTCCGAACAGGCCCACGCCGATCAGCAGCGCGGTCAGGTACGCGCCGCCGCGGTTGCGGTCGAGGATCACCCGCATCGGCAGCAGCGGGTGCTTCGACCGCAGCTCGATGACGACGAACGCGACCAGCAGCACGACGGCGGCCACCAGGAAGCTGATCGTCACCCCGGAGCCCCAGCCGTCGGTGCCCGCCTTGGTGAAGCCGTACACCAGCGCGACCAGGCCGGCCGTCGAGGTGAACGCGCCGGGCAGGTCGTAGCGGGTGTTGCCCTCGGCGCGGCTCTCGCCGATGAAGCGGACCGCCGCCAGCGCCGCGGCGATCGCGATCGGGGTGCTGATCAGCAGGGTCCAGCGCCAGGAGGCGTACTCGGTGAGCGCCCCGCCCAGCAGCAGGCCGATCGCCCCGCCGCCACCGGAGATGGCGCCGTAGACGCCGAAGGCACGGGCTCGTTCCTTCGGTTCGGTGAAGGCGACGGTGAGCAGCGACAGCGCCGCGGGTGCCATCAGCGCGCCGAACGCCCCCTGCAGCGCTCGGGCGGAGAACAGCATGAAGGCGTTCTGGGCGAGGCCGCCGAGCGCCGACGCGCCGGCGAAGCCGAGCAGGCCGATGATGAAGGCCCGCTTACGGCCGGTGTAGTCGGCGACGCGGCCGCCGAGCAGCAGCAGGCCGCCGAACGCCAGGGTGTACGCGGTGATCATCCACTGCCGGTCGGCGTCGCTGATGTGCAGCGCCTTCTGGGCGGTGGGCAGGGCGATGTTGACGATGGTGGCGTCCAGCACGATCAGCAGCTGAGAGACCGCGATGACCGCCAGTGCCAGCCATTTGCCCTTAGCGGAGCCGGAGTCGCCGGATATGTCCGGTGGGATGGCGGCGGGGTCGGAAGTTGCGATGGACACAGTTGTCCCCCTTCAGGGCACGCGGAGATCCACCCAGGTCAGCGACGTGGGCGTCGGAACAGGCGGGAGCGGGGTCTAGGGCCGGGGCTCCTTCTGGAGCAGCGGCAGGATGATGTCGTCGACCAGGTGCTCGATGAAGACGGCGTCGAGCGGCCGGCCGAGGGCGAAACAGCGCATGAAGAGCTGGGCGGGGACGATCTCGTCGATGAGCCCGGGGTCGTAGCCGGGACGCAGCTCCCCCCGTTGCTCGGCCCGCGCGCAGATGGCTTCCGCGTACGGGACCTTCGACTCCCGCATCGACCGCAGCTCCGCGGCCAGTTCGGGGTCGTGGGTCATGGCCATGAACAGCCCGGCCAGGATCGGTCCTTCCTCGCCGGCGACCGTCTCGGCGAGGATCCCGAACCAGGCCACCAGGTCGCCACGCAGGCTGCCGGTGTCGGGTGCCACCGCATCCGAGACCTTGCAGGCCCGCACCGCGTCGGCGACCAGTCCGGCCTTGGTGGGCCAGTGCCGGTAGAGGGTCGCCTTGCTCGCCTGGGCGCGCGCGCAGACCGCGTCGACCCGCAAGCCCTGGTAGCCCGCCTCGCCGAGAAGGTCGTAGGTGGCCCGCAGGATCGCCTGCGCCCGTTCCTCGTCGAGCCGCCGGGAGCGCCCGGCAGGCGTGGCGGTTCGCGCCCGCTCAGCCATGGTTCGCCCCCGTCCTCACCGTTCTGCGAAACGAAACTGTTTCGTACACTACCGCTCCCGCTCTCCCTGGGCGATCTCCCGGGGAGATTGTGACGCAAGCGACGGCGCCCGCCCGAGGGCGGACGCCGTCGTGGCGCCGAGGGGGCTTACGGCAGACGAGCCGACAGCGTCAGCACGCGCGTGATCTGCGCGGCACCGAAGTTGTCGTCACTGATGACATGCACGGTGTGGCCGTGCCGGCCGGGCACCACCGCCATCCCCTCGTAATTGTCCATCAGCGGATTGGCCTGCGGCTCCTTGGCGACCGCGCCCAGGGTCGGGCACTTCACCAGGTCGGCGACCAGCGTCTTACCGACCGCGGGACGACCGGCCGCGTCGGCCACCTTGCTGACGTCGGGCGTACGGGAGAAGCTGCCCACGCCGTACAGGGAGACGCTGTTGCCCTTGGCCGGGTCGAAGGCCGCCTCCAGCACCAGCAAGGAGTCACGGCCGTACGCGGCGACCTCGGCGACGCGCAGTCCCGGCTCGGCGCGGTAGAGCGTCTGCTTGGTCAGCGACCACCGGCCGCTGCGGTCCTTGTCGTAGACGAGGAACCGGTGCAGTGTCGCGTCGGTGTCGCCGGAGAGCGCACCCTCCATGGCCGCGATGATCCGGTCGCCGCGGGGAGTGATCGTGAGGCCCTCGAGC
The DNA here is from genome assembly GCF_934643405.1 of uncultured Actinoplanes sp. GTDB lineage: Bacteria > Actinomycetota > Actinomycetes > Mycobacteriales > Micromonosporaceae > Actinoplanes. Next base: position 61,231 of record NZ_CAKUCL010000003.1, on the reverse strand, counting down.
GTGGCGTTCGGCCCCGCCTGCCCGGCCGGCGTGACCGCGAACCGGGCCGGGACCGGCAGGGTGCTCTTCTGCACGCCGTCGCGACCGAAGACGCGCAGCGACGGCTCCGCCTCGGAGCTGACCAGGTAGTCGCCGTCGGGCAGCACCGCCAGGCCCTCGTTGTCGGCGGTCAGCCCGTCGTACGGGGTGCCGTCCGGGCGCTTGAGCACCAACGGGCCGCCGACGATTTTCGGGTTCGACGGGTCACGCCAGAACCAGACGCGCGCCGGATCGCTCCCGTGGTTGTCGACGGTCGACGCCCAGGCGTGCCGGCGCTTGTCCCACGCCATGTCGGACAGGCCACCCACCGTGACGCCGCCGACCACCGCCTTGTCGAGTCCGTCGCTGAACGAAATCGCGGTGGCACGCGGCGAACATGCATTTTTGTTGTTTGGCGAATCATTCGTCGCGGCGGCGGCCGAGGCTGCCGGAATCGCCAGTGCCGGACCCAGCACAGCCGGGATCAACAGCAATTTCGTTTTGGAACTGACCTTCATCGAGGCGCTGCCTCCTTGCGTATCTTCGAGGATCCACGGCCGACGGACCAGCCCTGGACCCATTTCGCTGTCGAGTACACCTTCGTGCGATCGGCCAGGTGATACCAGTCCATCCGGCAGCGCGCATTCGTGATATCCAGCACCCCAAATCCGTGCCCATCGGTTTCCACCCATTTGACGTGCGGATTCGTGGCGCGTATCAACGACGCCGCCAGAATGCTCAGGGGACCGCCCGGTGCCGTACCCAAGAAGTCGTTGACGTTGTCGCTCGTGACCGACGGGATGACGAATTCCGCGGCCGCCGGGTTGCCCGGCCCGGTGTCGCGCGTGGTCAGCTCGTTGGCCCACGACGTGTGGATGTCGCCGGTCAGGAAGACCACGTCCTTCGTGCCGTGCGCCCGCAACGTGTCCACCAGCCGCTCGCGGTCGGCGTTGTAGCCGTCCCACTGGTCGCCGTTGATGATCAGGCCGTTCTGCGGCACACCGATCAGCGCGCCCAGCGGGCCGAGCAGCCAGGCCGGCAAGGCTCCCACGTCGAGCCGGGAGATCATCACCGGGTTGCCGACCAGTTTCCAGGCGGCCGTCGAGCCGACCAGCCCGTCGAGCAGCCAGGTCATCTGGGCCGCGCCGGTGATCGTCCGGTCCGGGTCGTCCACCTCGGTGCCGCCGGCCTGCGCCGACCGGTACGTGCGCAGGTCCAGCATGGACAGCTCGAACAGGGTGCCGTAGCGCAGCCGCCGGTAGATCTGCCCGTCCTCGGCGAGCCGCACCGGCATCCACTCCCCGTAGGCCTGCCGGGCCGCCGCCACCCGCGCGGCGAAGTCGCCCTCGGTGCCCGGCGTGTGGTTCTCCGCGCCGCCGCTCCACATGTCGTTGGCGACCTCGTGGTCGTCCCAGGTGATGATCCACGGCACCGAGGCGTGCAGGCCGCGCAGATCGGGATCGGTCTTGTACTGCGCGTGGCGGGTGCGGTAGTCGGCCAGGGTGATCGTCTCGTTCGCCGGGCGGGTACGGCGGACGACCGTACCGCCCGCGTCGAACTCCCCGGTGGCGTACTCGTAGAGGTAGTCGCCGAGGTGCACGACCAGGTTGAGATCGCCCCGGTCGGCCAGGTGCCGGTACGCCGCGAAGTAGCCGGCCTCCCAGTTGGCGCAGCTGACCACGCCCATCCGCAGCCGCGTGATCGCGTCGTCCGGGTCCGGCGCGGTCATCGTGCGCCCCGTCGGCGACCAGACGCCGGCCAGGCCGAACCGGTACCAGTAGGTGGTGGCCGGCTCGAGCCCGCTCACGTCCACCTTCACCGTGTGGTCGCGTTCCGGGCCGGTGGTGACGGCGCCGCCGCGCACGACCACGCCGAACGAGGGGTCGGTGGCGACCTGCCAGTCGACCGCGACGACCGGTCCGGCTCCGGAGGCGGGCACCGACTCGGGGGTGGGGGTGACCCGGGTCCACAGCAGAATGCCGCCGGGCAGCGGATCGCCCGAGGCGACCCCGTGCTGGAAGACATCGGCCGCGGCCGCGTCGGCGGCACCCGGCAGGGCGGCCGTCGCGACGCCCGCGCCGGCGGTGAGACCGGCGAGCCGCAGGACGGTCCTTCGGTCGACAACGCTCGATGTGACAGTCATGCCCACCTTGTATCAGCCCGGGTCGCGCAGCGGACCGGTCCGCGACGAAATTTCGCCTGGGCGAACTTCACTGGCCGCCGCGGCGGCCGATAGGCGGCTCATGGCCCCAGGCGCCGGCGTTGCTGGCCGGGTACGCCTGCCTGCGGGTGAGCCTGCGCGCCGGCCTGCCCGGCTCGACCCGGCGCTTTCGGCGTCAGTTCGGGCCGGCCTGCGGCCTGCTCGGGCCGGCCGTGATCAGCAACATGGTGGACGCGCTCACCGGGCCGGACGCGGGTGGCTCGCCAACCGGGCGCTGTTCACCGACCAGCTCACCACCCGGCTGGCGGCGGGCGAGCCGTCCACGTGGCGCTGCTCGACCTCGACGACTTCAAGGTGTCAACGACCGGCTCGGGTACGGCATGGGCGACGCGCCGCTCAACGCGGTCAGCCGGCGCCTGCACGAGCGGCTGCGGCCCGGCGACACGGTGGCCCGGCTTGGCGGCGACGAGTTCACCCTGCTGCTGCCCGGCCGCACCACCGAGCAGACCGCGGCACTGCTCACGGGCCGTGGACGCGCTGCACGAGCCGGGCATGCGGGTGGCGCTGGACGACTTCGGCACCGGGCAGTCGTCGCTGCGCCTGCTGGTCGACACGCCGGTGCGGGTCCTGAAGGTGAACAAGTCGTTCGTCGACGGGGTCACCGCGGCCAGCTCCCGGGCGGTGATCGTGGACGGGCTGATCGGCATCACCGAGGGCCTGCGCATCGCGGTCGCCGAGGGCGTGGAGAGCGCCGACCAGGCACGACGCCCGCACCAGGTGGGTTACCGCTTCGCCCAGGGCTTCCCTTTCGCCCGCCCGATGCCGCCCGGCGACGTGGGCCTGCTGCTCGGCACGCCGCTGAGGACCGCCGATCTCACCCCCTAGGAAACTCGACAAAGTCCACTGATTTAGTGGACAAGGTGGGAATCCTCGCCCAGACTCGGGCGATGGATGTCACCCTGGCGCTCGCCGGTCTCGGCGTCGGCATCGTGGTCGGGCTGACCGGCATGGGCGGCGGCGCTCTGATGACGCCGATCCTGGTGCTGGTCTTCGGTGTCCCGCCGGTCGCCGCGGTGTCGAGCGACCTGGCGGCCAGTGCGGTGATGAAGCCGTTCGGCGGCTTCGTGCACGCCCGCCGCGGCACGGTGAACTGGGCGCTGGTCCGCTGGCTGTGCGTGGGCAGCATCCCCAGCGCGTTCCTCGGGGTGCTCCTGCTGCGCCTGCTGGGCGACGACGAGAGCGTGCAGCAGACGATCCGGATCGCGCTGGGGGTGGCGCTGCTGCTCGCGGCGGGTGGCCTGCTGCTCAAGTCGTGGACCACGCGCCGGCACGGCACGGCGTCCACCAGTCACGCCGTACGGGTGAAACCGCTGCCCACCGCGCTGCTGGGCGCACTCGGCGGCCTCGTCGTGGGTCTGACCTCGGTCGGCTCCGGCTCACTGATCATCGTGGCGCTGCTCGCGATGTACCCCCGGCTGCGTGCCAACGACCTGGTCGGCACCGACCTGGTGCAGGCGATCCCGCTGGTCGCGGCGGCCGCGGCCGGGCACGCGCTGTTCGGCGACCTCCACCTCGACCTGGCCGCGGCCGTCCTGGCCGGCTCCATCCCCGGCGTGCTGATCGGCTCGCGCATCTCCTCGCGCGCGCCGGCCGGCCTGGTCCGTGCCGCGCTGGTGATCGTGCTGCTGGCCAGCGCGCTGAAGCTGTTCGACCTGCCGACCGCTCTGGTCGGGGTCGTCATCGCGGCGGCGATCCTCGTCGCCTCGACCGCGACAGTGGTCACACGCAGCGCGAACGCCGGCGGCGCGGGGCGGGTGGTCCGGGGCCAGCTGACGCGTCCGTCCGGCTGGCAGCACCACCTCGACGCGCTGGACACCGAGGTCTACCGCACCCGCCGCGAGCGGCGCGACCCCCGTCAGAAGGAGACGGCATGAGCCCGACACCCACCGGCCGGCTGTCCGGCAACGACCTCGTGCTGACCCGGACGTTCCGCGCCCCCATCGCCGACGTCTGGGCGAGCCTCACCGACCCGTGGCGCACCGCCCGCTGGTCCGGCCCGTGGCAGGGCGCCCGCTAGTCCCAGCAGAGGCAGAACGGCTTGCCGGCCGGGTCGGCGTAGACCCGCCATTTGTCCTCGCCGGTCTCCGAGCCGCTTCCCAGCGAGGTGGCGCCGATCCTGAGCACCGCCGCCTCGGCCTCCTCCACGTCGCCGACCGTGACGTCGAGGTGGAACTGCTGCGGATACGCCGGGTCGGGCCACCGCGGCGCCTGATAGTCGCCGATCTGCTGGAACAACACCGGCTGCGCCCCGTCCTCGCCGATCATCGCCATGCCGTCGCCCTCGTAGGTGACGGGCTTGCCGAGCAGCTCCGCGTAGAAGGTGCTCAGGCCCTTGGCGTCCGGGCAGTCGAGCATCACGCCCATGACCGTGGTGTCCTGCCTCTGCGGGTACCGGCACAGGTCGAACGGGTGCCCGGCCGGGTCGGCCAGCGTGTACCAGCTCTCGTTCCTGCGCAGCAGCTCCGCGCCGAGCCCAACCGCCTTCGCGGCGGCCGCCTCGAGGTCGGGCACGCGCAGGTCGAGGTGCGCCTGCTGCGGGAACGCCGGATCGGGCCACCGCGGCGGCACGTGGTCGAGGCTGCGCTGGACGGCGACGCGCCACCCGTCCCCGGTCACCATCGTGATCCACTCATCGTCCGCGTAATGCTCGGTCCACCCGCCGAGCGCGCCGTAGAAGCCGGCGAGCCGCCGGATGTCGGGTGCGTCGAGCACCACCGTCCGCAACGTGCCGATCATCGAACTCTCCTCCCCGCTCCCCGGCCATCATGCCCGCAAACGCCGGGCAGCAAAGCGCGGCGAGCCGCCTCGCCTGCGCGTCGTGGGTGTCGAGATCTCCCAGCACGAAGCCTCCTCCGTGCAGGTAGACGACGGTCGTGCCGCGGCGCGCTCGCGGGCCGCGGCACGTAACGTCTCCACGTCCGGTTCGCCCTCGGCGGGGCGAGCCGCCGCGGCTCGCAGCAGCGCCGCGAGCTGTTCGTCAGCGATCGAGTCCTCGGGCACGGCTCATGCTAGGCCGGTCCGCCGGGATCGCGGCGGGCGTGCCCGGGGTCAACCGAGGGGCGGATTACCGCCCGGGGCGTTTCCGGACGCCAGTTCCGGGCATCCGGCCTGCATGTTCCCCGCTGAGAACCTGCGCGACTGGCGCGGCGAGAAGGTCATCGACCCGGACGGCAACAAGATCGGCGACTTGGAGGCGGTGTACGTCGACACGGCGACGGACGAGCCGGCCTTCGCCACGGTACGCGTCGGCATGATCGGCCGGCATCGGCTCGCGTTCGTCCCGCTGGCCGGGGCCACCGTGTCGCCCAGCGCGGTGCGCGTACGGCATGACAAGAAGCTCGTCGGTGACGCGCCGACCATCGACGTCGACGGAGAGCTCACCGCCGCCGACGAGCCCCAGGTGTTCTCGCATTACAACCTGCCGTACCAGCCCGGTATGGGCGGAGAGCGCCGGCTGGCCCGCCGCTGAGCCACCCCGCCGGCCCGGCAGGTTGCGCCCACGGCGGCGGGAGACCGGCGACGGCGTCATGAGAGTCGCCCAGGCCAGGTACACCGCGACGCCGGCCACGAGGGCCCACGGCGTCAAGCGACGCTTGCGGTGAATGGAAGGACTTCCATGACCACGGCGGCACTAGAGTTGGCCCATGCGCGCACGGATGGCCGACATCGCCCGGCAGGCCCAGGTCAGTGAGGCGACGGTGTCGCGTGTCATCAACGATCGGCCGGGCGTCTCGCACGAGACCCGGCAGGCGGTTCTGACGGCGCTCGACGTCCTGGGCTACGAGCGCCCGGAACGCCTGCGCAAGCGCAGCGCGGGCCTGGTCGGCCTGGTCGTGCCCGAGCTGGAGAACCCGATCTTCCCGGCCTTCGCGCAGGCCATCGAGTCGACGCTGGCCCAGCAGGGATACACCCCGGTGCTGTGCACGCAGACGCCCGGCGGCGTGACCGAGGACGAGTACGTGGAGATGCTGCTGGACCGCCAGGTCTCCGGCATCGTCTTCGTCTCCGGCCTGTCGGCCGACACCACCGCCGACAAGCAGCGCTACCAGCGCCTGCTCGACCGCCCTCTGCCGATCGTCCTGGTGAACGGGTTCACCGAGGGCATCGAGGCGCCGTTCGTGTCCTGCGACGAGCGCTCGGCCGGCGACCTGGCCGTGACCCACCTGGTCTCGCTGGGCCACCGCCGGATCGGCATGATCTCCGGTCCGAACCGCTTCATCTCCACCCAGCGCCGCCTGGAGGGCTTCCGCGCGGCGATGAAGCGCGTTGCGGGCGCCTCGGACGCCGATGTGGACAGTCTGGTGTCGTTGACCCTGTTCGGCGTGGAGGGCGGCGAGGTGGCCGCCGACCGCCTGCTGGCCCGCGGCGTGACCGCCGTGGTGTGCGGTTCCGACCTGATGGCGCTGGGCGCGATCCGGGCCGCCCGCCGCCGAGGGCTGCAAGTCCCGCAAGATTTTTCGGTGATCGGCTTCGACGACTCGCCGCTGATCGCCTTCACCGACCCGCCGCTGACGACGTTGCGCCAGCCGGTGGCCGCGATGGCCGTGGCCGCGGTCCAGTCCCTGGTGGACGAGATCAACGGCCACGGCGCGCCGCACTCGGAGTACCTGTTCCGGCCGGAGCTGGTGGTCCGCGAGTCGACGGCGATCGCGCCCGCGCCCCGCGAAGTGCCGGCATCCACCCCGGCGGCCTGACCCGCGGCGGAAACCGGCGCGGGCCGGGCGGGTCAGCGGGAGAAGCGCTCCCGGCGCACCGTCGGGCGGCGGCCCCGGATCGTGCTGCGCTGCATGGCCGCGATGACCCGGTCGGCCGCCGAATCGGGGACCTCGACCAGCGAGAACCGGTCGGTGATCTGGATCGCGCCGATCTCGCGCGCGTTGAGCCCCGCCTCGCCGGCGATCGCACCGACCAGGTCCTGCGGGCGCAGCCCGGCCCGCCGGCCGATGCCGAAGAACAAGCGGGTCACGCCCGCGTCCGAACGGTCACGTCCGCCCCGGCCCGGCCGCTGCTCGCGCCGGGCGGGCGCCGCCACCGGCGACGGGATCTCCTCCTCGTCGACGTCCCCGCCGGCCGCCTCGTGCAGCAGCTTGACCGCCGCGAGCGCCACATCCTCCACGTCGAACTCGTCGGTGAGCGAGTCCAGCACGACCCGGAACCGCTCCAGGTCGTCGTCCTCCAGGCTCGCCTGCAACGCCGTACGGGTCAGCTCCAGCCGCCGGGCCCGCAGGTCCGTGACCGTCGGCAGTTTCTCCAGGGTGATCCGCTGCCCGGTGAGCCGCTCGATGGCCTTGAGCATCCGCTGTTCCCGCGGTTCCGCCAGGGTGATGGCGCAGCCCTCGCGACCGGCCCGGCCCACCCGGCCGATGCGGTGCACGTACGCCTCCGGCGCCGAGGGCACGTTGAAGTTGATGACGTGGGTCAGCTGCTCGACGTCCAGGCCCCGGGCCGCCACGTCGGTCGCCACCAGCAGCTCGGTGCTGCCGCCGCGCAGCCGGCCCATCACCCGGTCGCGCTGGTCCTGGCTCATCCCGCCGTGCAACGCCTCGGCGCGGTACCCGCGCCCGTTCAGCGTCTCGGTGACCTGGTCGACCTCTTCCCGGGTACGGCAGAAGACGATCGCCGCCGCCGGGGCCTCCACGTCCAGGATCCGTCCGAGGGCGGCCGGCCGGTGCGCGCGGGCGACCATGTACGCGCTCTGCCGCACCAGCGGGATCTCGCCCGGCGCGACGGTCTTGCGACCCATCGTGATCCGCACCGGCTCACGCAGGTGGCGCCGGGCGATGCTGTCGATCCGGGGCGGCATGGTCGCGGAGAAGAGCACCGTCTGCCGGTCGTCCGGGGTCTCGGCCAGGATCGCCTCGATGTCCTCGGCGAACCCCATGTCGAGCATCTCGTCGGCCTCGTCGAGCACGACCGTACGGACGTCGCCGAGCCGCAGCGTCTCGCGCTCGATGTGGTCGAGCACCCGTCCGGGTGTGCCGACCACGACGTCCACGCCGCGCTGCAACGCCTGCAACTGGCGCCCGATCGGCTGGCCGCCGTACACCGGCAGCACCCGGACGCCCAGGTCACGACCGTACCGGTGGACGGCCTGCGACACCTGCTCGGCCAGTTCGCGGGTCGGCACCAGAACGAGCGCGGCCGGACCGGCATCCCGCTTGCCGGTCGTCAGCCCCTGGAGCACGGGCAGGGCGAAGGCCGCCGTCTTGCCGGTGCCCGTCGCCGCCTGCCCGACCAGGTCGTTGCCGGCCACCAGCGGAGGAATCGCCTCCCGCTGGATCGGCGTCGGCTCCTCGTAGCCGAGGCTGGTCAACGCCTTGAGCAGTTCCGGCCGCAACCCCAGGCCGGCAAATCCTGCCTCGCTCTCGTCCTGCATGGCGCCCACAGTACGAGGGCCACCGTGACCAGCCGCTGCCCGGGTCCGCGCGACGCCGCCGCCACCGGGTGCGGCGAGCCGGAAGCCTCACCTGCGCGGGCCGGCTGCCGATGAGAACTCCCGCGCCGCGCTGCCGACTTTTCACCGGATGGGAGAAAGCACACATGACCCCGTTGGATCTGATCGTGATCGTGTCCGCCGCCGTGCTGGTGTATGTCCTGGTGCGGGTGGCGACGCGCAAGCCCCTGAAGGCTCGCGTGGCCGGCCTGGGCGAGCTGCGCGGCCGCACCATGTCGTCGATCGTCGCGGTGCTGGGCGAGCCAGACGAGGTGACCCGGCACCCCGACGACACGCGCATCATGGCCTGGACGTCGCCGAAGTACCAGATCGCCCTCGTGTCCCGCCCGGACGGCATCTGTGGCGGCGTGCACCTGGAGCGCTCGAGCAAGAACGCTCCCCCGCGCGGCCGTGGCCAGGTGTCGGTGGGCGTCACCGCCTGGACGGACATCTGACCGGGCGCCCCGGCGGCCGGGGTCAGGGCTGGACCGGCTGGTCGCGAAGCAGCGCCCGCAGGACATGAGGATGGCTCATGTTCCTGGTGACAATTGCTACTGATTTCCCGGCGGGGGGTTTGTCAGGGTCGAGGGAGGCACGGGCGGACGACCGGGGAGGGTGCCGACGATGCTGCCGCCGACCACGATCAGACGGCGCCTCAACGAGCTCGAAGTGCGCCGCAGGCTTCGCGCGCGGCCCCGGGTGCAGGGGCGCCTCCTGGCACCCACCGGGACGTTCCGGCGGCTGCCCAAGGCGCCCGGGCTGTTCTTCCCCTTCTACCACGACGTTCCCCGCGAGTACGCCCGTGACCTGCGCCGGCACCTGACAGCGTTCCGCCGCATCGGGCCCCTGGTCTCGTGGGACGAGGCGCTGGCCGTCCTGGCGGGGCGCAGGCCGCTGACCGGGCCGGTGTTCTGCCTGTCCTTCGACGACGGTCACGTCAGCTGGCGGGACGTGGTCGCGCCGATCCTGCTCGACCTCGAGGTGCCCGCGACCTTCTTCGTGACGACCAGCCTGATCGGCGGGCGCGGCAATCTGAGCTGGGACGACTGCCGGGAGCTGGCCGCCGCGGGCTTCTCCGTCGGGTCGCACACCGTCACCCATCAGCGGCTCGCCGACCAGGACGACGACGAGGCCGAGCGGGAGATCGCCGGCTCCAAGCACGAGATCGAGGACCAGGTCCAGATCGAGGTACGGGACTTCGCCGCGCCGTACGGGAACCCAGCAGTTGATTTTCTCGACCGGGACGTGCGCCTGGCCCAGAACGCCGGGTACCGCAGCTTCGCGAGCACCAGGCGCGACGCCATGCACGCGGGGGACCCGCCGTTGCGCATCAACCGGCAGGGGCTGCATCCGGCCTGGCCGTTGTGGGCGGTTAGGACGCGGGTCCATGACTGACACCCGGATCCACCTCTCGCCGCCGGACGTCGGCGACGTCGAGCGCAAGCTGCTGCTGGAGGCGTTCGACTCGAACTGGGTGGCGCCGGCCGGTCCGGACCTGGACGCGTTCGAGGAGCAGGTCGCCGACGTCGTCGGCGTGCGGCACGCGGTGGCGCTGAGCAGCGGGACCGCGGCGTTGCACCTGGCGCTCACCGCGGCCGGCGTGCGCAACGGCGACACCGTGCTGCTTCCCTCGTTCACGTTCGCGGCGAGCGCCAACGCGGTGCGCTATGTCGGCGGACGGCCGGTGTTCCTGGACAGCACGGAGGCGAGCTGGAACGTCGACCCCGAGCTGGTGGCCGAGGAGCTGCGGACCCGGGCCCGGAAGGGACGGCTGCCACGGGCGGTCGTCGCGGTGGACATGTACGGGCAATGCGCCGACTACGAGCCGCTGCTGGACGCCTGCGACCGGTACGGCGTGCCCCTGATCGAGGACGCGGCGGAGGCCCTGGGCGCGTCCTACCGGGGACGCCCGGCCGGCTCGTTCGGCCTGGCCGGGGTGCTGTCGTTCAACGGCAACAAGATCATTACCACTGGCGGGGGCGGCATGCTCGTCACCGACGACGACCGGGTGGCCGCGCAGACCCGGCACCTGGCCACGCAGGCCCGCGAGCCCGTGGCGCACTACGAGCACCGCACGGTGGGCTACAACTACCGGCTCAGCAACCTGCTCGCCGCGGTCGGGCGCGGTCAGCTGCAGCGGCTCGGCGACCTGATCGCGGCACGCCGCCGGACCGCCCGGCACTACCGAGCCGCGCTCGGCGACCTGCCGGGGCTGTCGTTCATGCCGATCGCCGGGTACGGGCTGCCCAACTGGTGGCTGACCTGCCTGCTGGTCGACGCCGACCGGTTCGGCGCCGGCCGCGACCACATCCTGGCGTCGCTGCGCGAGCGCAACATCGAGGGCCGCCCCACCTGGAAGCCGATGCACCTGCAGCCGGTCTTCCGCGACTGCCCGGTGCGCGGCGGGAACGTGTGCGCCGAGCTGTTCCGTCGCGGCCTGTGCCTGCCCAGCGGCTCCGCCCTGACCGACCAGGACCGGGAGCGCGTCGTGGCGGCGGTGCGCGCCGCCCGGGAAGGGAACGGGGCCTGATGCGCATCGTCTACATCCACCAGTACTACTGCAATCCTCGGATGGCCGGCGGCATCCGGTCCTACGAGCAGGCGCGCCGGCTGGTCGCGCGCGGGCACGAGGTGCACGTCGTCACCACCGACATCACCGAGGGCAGGCGGGCGCTGGGCTGGCGGCGCACCGTCGACGACGGCGTGAACGTGCACTGGTTCGCGATCCCCTACTCCAACAAGATGTCGTACGCGCGGCGGCTGCGAGCCTTCGCCGAGTTCATGGTGCTGGCCGCGGCCAGAGCCACCCGTCTGCGGGCCGATCTGGTGTTCGCCACCAGCACCCCGCTCACGGTCGCGGTGCCCGGCGTGCTGGCTGCCAGGCTGAGCCGGGCACCGTTCGTCTTCGAGGTCCGTGACCTGTGGCCCGAGGTGCCGATCGAGATGGGCGCCCTGCGCAATCCGCTCGCGCGCCGGCTGGCCGGCGCGCTCGCCGACATGGCCTACCGCAACGCCTCCGAGGTCGTCGCGCTCTCCCCCGGCATGGCCGCCGGCGTCACCGCGCGCCGGCCGGGCACCCGGGTCACGATGATCCCGAATGCCGCCGACCTGGACATGTTCGCGGTGGACCCGGACGCGGTGCGCCGCTTCCGGGAGCAGCACCGCTGGCTCGGCGACCGGCCGCTGATCGTCTACACCGGAGCGCTCGGCGCGGTCAACGGCGTCGAATATCTGGTGCGGGCGGCCCGACGGATGCAGGAGATCGATCCGGACGTGCAGGTGCTGATCGTCGGGCACGGCAAGGAATGGGAGTCGACGAAGGCCCTCGCCGCCGGATACGGGCTGCTGGACCGGACCGTGCGCATGTGGCCCAAGGTCCCCAAGGCCGAGCTGCCGGTGATCCTCGGGGCCGCGACCATGTCGACCAGCTTCGTGCGGCCGATCCGGGCCCTGTGGGAGAACTCGGCGAACAAGTTCTTCGACGCCCTGGCCGCCGCCCGGCCGATCGCGATCAACTACGGCGGATGGCAGGCCGACCTGCTCGACCGGACGGGTGCCGGGCTGGTGCTCGACCCGCGGGACGCGGCCGACGCCGGCGAGCTGTTCGCCAAGCACGTGCGCGACGAGGGCTGGCTGAGCCGGGCCCGGGCCGCCGCACACACCCTCGCGGTCGAGCAGTTCTCCCGCGACCTGCTGTTCGACCGCTTCGAAGACGTGCTGACCCGGTCCGCCGCCGCCGAGAAATGAGATCAGCGTGGAACTGCGCGAATACGTACGGGCCTGCCGCCGCCGATGGCTCTGGCTCCTCCTCCCCGTGCTCCTGGCGGTAGCGGTCGCGGCCGGTCTGACGCTGAGCGCGAAACCGGCGTACCGGTCGTCGATGGTGCTCTTCGTGACCACCTCGAGCGGTGATCCGGACGCCGCCTCCAGCCGCCTGAACTCGTACATCGCGCTGATCACCGGACCGCGGGTGGCGCAGAACGTGGCCACGAAGCTGGGTTCGCCGCTCACCGCCGACCAGGTGCAGAACAGCCTCACCGCACAGGTGCAGTCCGGCACCGATCTGCTGGTGGTGTCGGCCGTCGACCCGGACGAGAAGCGCAGCCGCGAGATCGTCACGACCGCGGCCTCGGCCCTGGTCGCGCTGGCCCGCGAGCTCGACCCGCCGGACGAGGCCCCGGACGGCGCCCCGCCGCCCAAGGTGTCCATCGCGCAGCAGCCGGTGACCACCCGGGACCAGGGCGACCTGGTGCGCAACGCCGGCTTCTCGGCGGTGCTGGGGCTGCTGATCGGGGCGGCCGCGGTGGCCCTGCGGGAGGCGACCGCCCGCACCGCGTCCGACGAGGACGATCTGCGGCGGCTGGGCCTGCCCACGGTCGGGACGATCGCGCTCGGCGGCCGGTACGGACGGGGTGGGCATCCGGACGAGGCGCTGGCCGAGGCGTTCCGGCGGTTGCGCAGCCTGCTGCCCGACGTGGCCGGGATGGCCCGCAGCAACGCGCGCGGCCGCTCGCTGATGCTCACCGGCTCCGGTCCGAAGGAGGGCACCACCGCGATCGCCTGCGGGCTGGCCGTGGCCGTCGCCGAGACCGGCGCCCGGGTCGTGCTCGTCGACGCGAACCTGCGTTCGCCCGGCGTCGGGCGGTATCTGTCGCTGGACACCGGCCCGGGCCTGGCCGACGTGCTGACCGGCGAGGCGGAACTGCCGGCCGTGCTGCGCGACGCGCTGGACGGGCGGCTCACCGTGCTGCCGCCGGGGCACGCCCGGCCCGATCCGGGCGAACTGCTGGCCTCGCCCGACCTGACCGCCGCGATGCGGTACCTGACCGAGCGGTACGACGCGGTGATCGTGGACGCCCCGGCCCTGGACGGCGTCGCGGACGCGGTGGTGCTGAGCAAGGCGACCGACGCGGCGCTGCTGGTGGTGCGGGCGAACCGCACCCGGACGGCGGACGTCGAGCGGTCCAAGGACCTGCTGGAACGGGTCGGCGCCCGGCTGGTCGGCGCCGTGCTCAACGCGCTGCCGAAGAGGCTGCCGGCGGCCACGGGCGGGACGCCGCCGGAGCCGCGGGCGGTCGAGGACAGCCTCGGCCTGCTCACCGGCAAGGTGGAGTCCCCGGTGGTGAAGGCCCGGGGAACGGCCAAGGTGGTCAGCTCGGAAGTGGTGAAGAAGGACGAGAAGGACGAGGAGTGACTGAGGTCCGCTCGCGCCCAGCGGTCACACCGGACTCCTCCGATGCGGCCGGCTGGGTGCTGCGCCAGCTGCGGGAGCCGTACGTCAAGCTCCTCGCCTCTCAGGTCCTCACCGGCATCGTCGCGCTGATCGCGAACGTGCTGATGGTGCGCGCGATGACGCCGGGCAACCGCGGCGAGGTGGCGCTGCTGCTGCAGATCGTCTACCTCGGCTCGCAGGCCCTGCTGCTCGGCACCGAACGCAGTTTCGTCGCGAGCTACCACACCTTCGCGCCGGCCGACGCGGTCAAGGCCTTCGCCCGGCTGCTGATCGTGCCCTGCCTCGCCGGGGTCGTCGGGGCGGCCGTCTTCACCGTCGTGGCGCCGCACCGGTTGCATCCCGGCACCGCGGTCGTCGCGCTGATCGTCGCGTACGTCCTCAGCGAGGTGATCGCGCTGGCCTCGCGGTCGATCGCGATCGCCGCCGATCGCATGTCGGACTTCCTCGCGGCCCGGATGATCGAGGCGACGCTGCAGCTGGTCCTGCTCTCCGGCCTCTTCCTGGCCGGAGTGTCGGCGCCGGCCGTGTGGATCCTCGCCTACTTCGTGGCCGGGACGCTGCCGACCGTCGCCTACGTGGTGGTCTGGCTGCGCCGCCCCGCGCCGGGCCAGGGGCATCCGCACAACCGGCTGGTGCGCCGGGAGGGGCTGGCGCTGTTCCCCGCGGCGCTGTCCAACATGGCGATGCTGCGCGCCGACCGGCTGGCCCTGCCGGCGCTGGCCTCCACCTCGGCGCTCGGCCTGTACGCCAGTGTCGCCACCATGACCGAGCTGCTGGCCTGGCCGCTGCGCGCGTTCGCCGACTCCCGCCTGGGCCGGTGGCGGGCTTCCGACAAGCAAGGCGATCTGCGCGTACGGCCGGTGGTGCTGGCCGCCGTGGTGTACTCCGCGGTCTTGGTGCCGTTGGTCTCGGCCGCGCTGTACCTGCTGATCGTGCCGATCTTCGGCGCGCAGTACGCGCCGGCGAAGGCGCTCGTGCTGCCGCTGGTGGCCGCCGCCGGGCTGTACGCCATCTCCCGGGTCAGCCTCGGCCTGCTCGTCGCCAAGGGGCACGGCGGCCTGGTGTCGGCGGCCGAGATCGCCGGCTTCGTGGTGAGTTTCGCCGGGTACGTGCTGCTGATCCCCCGCCACGGCATCCTCGGCGCGGCCTGGGGATCGCTGCTCGGCTACGGCACCTGCCTGCTGTTCGCGCTGGTGGTGCTCCGGGTGACCGGGGGCCGCAGGTCATGAGCTGGCTGCGTCATCCGCGGGTCTTCGTCGCGCCGGGACTGGTCCTGATCCTGGTGGCGATCGGCGGCCGGTTCACCCTCGACCGGGCCGGCTTCGCCGACCTGGCCTGGGTCGACCTGCGGGTGATCGGCCTGGTCGCCGCGCTGGCCGTGCTCACCGTCGACATCGTGCGCCGTCCACCGCTGCCGCCGGTGCGCCGGCGGGAGGGCTGGCTGGTCGCCACCATGCTGTTCGTCGCCTTCCAGATCGCCTCCGGGCTGTGGGCGCCGAGCGCCGCGCGGGTCGGGCCGCAGACCCTCGACCTGGTGCTGATGACGGCGCTCATCCTGGCCTTCTACCTGTACGCGACTGGCGACCCGGCGACCGTGGTACGCCAGACGTTCTGGCTGTTCTACCTGGCCGCGATCGTGTTCGCGCTGGTGGCCCTGTTCATCACCGGGCCCGGCGAACAGGGGCGTTACGCGGCGTTCGGCGGCGGCCCGAACGTGTTCGTCCGCATCCAGATCCTCGGCGTCATCAGCGCGGTGGCCGTCTTCCTGTTCACCGGGCGCAAGCTGGTGCTGCTGCCGGTTCCGCTGTTCCTGCTCGCCGCCGTGCTGTCCGGCTCGCGCGCCGGCCTGCTCGCCGGGTGCGCGGTCGGCGCGGCCGCCCTGGTCAAGCTGCGCCGCCGGCTGCGGGCCGGCCCGGTGATCGCCGCGGCCGGGGTGCTGGCCGCGGCCGTGATCGTGGTCGCGAACTTCGCGCCGCCCGCCTTCGCCTCGCTGTTTCGCAACCGCTTCCTCGAACAGACCGTGGAACAGCACTACCTGTCCGACCGGACCGACATCTGGGCCGACGCGTGGCGGCTGTTCGTGGAGCACCCGCTGGCCGGGACCGGGCTGGACGGCTTCTACGGGCTGATCGGCGTGAACCAGAACATCGAATATCCGCACAACTACGTGCTGGGCGTGGCGGCCGAGGGTGGCGTCATCGGGATCGGCCTGCTGCTCGCCGCGATTCTGCTGTGGACCAGGACCGTACGGGGTGGGGGCGCGCTGCCGCGGATGACCGGCCTGGCCGTCGCGTCCGCCGCTTTCGTCGCGCTGAGCAGCCTGTTCTCCGGCGACTACTACGACACGCGGCTCTTCTGGCTGTTCGCGGCGCTCGCCGCGGCGGCCGCCGGAGCCCGCAGGGACGAGACAGTGACGAGCCGGGAGGCGGTGCCGGTATGACGGATCCGCGGATCGGACGACGGGCGCTGCTGCTGGCCGCGCTCGGTTCGGTGACGGCCGCCTGCACGAACGCGGGCGGCGACGACGTGCCGGCGGTGATGGAGCCGGTACCGGCGGCCCCGGCCGGGACCGGCGGCACGATCGCCGTCAGACCGGTCGGGTACTGGACGTCGGTCTTCCAGCAGAGCTGGGGTTACCTGCTCAGCAGCGGCGCCCGGACGAGCAGGTCCGCGGACAGCTGGGACCACTACAACGTCTCCTATTCGGTGGACGCCTTCGTCGCGATGTTCCGGGCCACCGGCGAACGCCGCTACCTCAACGAGGCGTTCACCTTCGTGGAGAACGTCATGGACTCGGCCGTGCCGTCGAAGTCGCTGCCGCGCAGCAGCTTCCACGATTCCTACCGCGGATGGGCCTCCGAGCAGAACGGCGAGGACGGCGACGAGATCCCGCTCTTCGAGAGCTACTTCTGGCGGTACGGGACGGCGCTGCTGGCCGCCGTGCGGGAGCACCCGGAGATCTACGCGGACAAGGGCTACCGCATGCGCTACGAGCGGCTGCTCGCGTTCGCCGAGACCGACGTCTTCGCCAAGTGGTACGCGCGGGGCGCGCACAGCTACATCTACCGGGACCGCACCCACATGGCGTCGCACTGGGCGCTGATCGCGCTCAACCTGTCCCGGGTCACCGCCGACCCGGGACGCCGGCAACGCTACCTGGAGGTGTCCGGCACCATCGACAACCGGCTGCACCGGCAGCTGCGGCGCAATCCGGTGGAGCCCACGGCGTACTTCTGGAACGACGTCTGGGGTTCGGCGAAGCGCCCCGGGCAGGACGTCAGCCATGGCAACGGCGTCATGGCGTACGTGGTGGAGGCCCGCGCCCGCGGCACCGCCTGGTCCGCGGCCGACACCGCGGCGTTCTCGTCGCTGCTGACGAAGGTGATCTGGCCCGGCGCCACGACCTACCGCGAGTACGTGGACGGCAGCGGCTCCGACAACGGCTGGTGGTCCGACGGGTTCGTCAAGCTGGGCCGGTACGACCCGGCCGTGCAGGCCCGGCTGGAGGGACACCACGTGGTGAACGAACAGTTCGCGGCCAACATGGCGCTGAACGCACGACTGCTGCGGCCGTAGACCGCCGCAAGGAGGACCGATGGAAGCCGCGTTGCTCGACCCGGACGCCCCGCAGTGGGTGAAGGCGCTCAGCGCCGCGCACGACATCTATCACCTGCCGCAGTACGCGGTGCTGGACGCGCGGCTGACCGGCAGCGCCCCCGCCGCCTTCTGGTGCGAACAGGACGGCCGGCACCTGCTCATCCCGCTGGTCCTGCGCGACATCCCCGGCTCGGCCTGGCGCGACGCCGCCTCGCCGTACGGCTATCCCGGGCCGATCAGCCACGCCCCGCCGTCGGACACCGAGTTCTGGGAGGCGGCCGCGGTCGCGTTCGCCGGCACGTTACGCGCCGAGGGGGTGGTGACCGCGTTCGTCCGGATGCATCCGCTGTTGCCGGCGCCGCTGGACGTGCTCGGCCGCCACGGCGCGATGGTGCGGCACGGCGAGACCGTGTCGATGGATCTGACCGTCTGCCTCGACGAGATGTGGCGGCAGACCCGCAGCGACCACCGCAACCACGTCAACCGGGCCCGCCGCGAGGGCACCCGGGTGGTGTTCGACGACTGGGACCGTCTCGGCGAGTGGGTGGACGTCTACCACGACAACATGCGGCGGGTCGGCGCGACCGACTTCTACTTCTTCACCCGCGAGCACCTCGAGGCGATGCACGACGCGGTCGGCGATCGCATGCACCTCGCGGTCGCGCTCGAGGGCGACGAGGTGGTCGGCGGCAACACGTTCTTCGAGTACGACGGCATCGCCACCGGGTACGTCTCGTCGACCCGGCGGGCCAGGCACCGGTACGCCGACGAGCTGCTCTACGACGAGGTGCGCCGGTGGTGCAAGAACCGCGGCGACACGCTGTTCCACCTCGGCGGGGGCAAGGGCGGGCGCAACGACTCGCTGTTCTCGTACAAGGCCGGGTTCTCGCCACGACGCCACCCGTTCCACACCTGGCGGGTGGTGGCCGATCCGGCGGCGTACCGGAGCTTGATGGCCCACCGGCGGCCCGGCGCCGACCCGGATGACCTGTCCAGCGCGTTCCCGCCCTACCGTCAGGAGTAGACGATGCGGATCACCTGCGTCGGCGGCGGGCCCGCCGGCCTGTACTTCGCGGTGCTCGCCAAGCTGGCGGACCCGTCGCACGACATCACCGTGCTGGAACGCAACCCCGAGGGTGTCACGTACGGCTGGGGCGTGGTCTTCTGGGACGACCTGCTGGACGACCTCTTCCGGTACGACGCGGTCAGTGCCCGCCGGATCTGGGACGCCGCCTACCAGTGGGACGAGTACGAGGTGCGCGCCTCGGGCAAGGCCGTGACGCATCTCGCCGGGTACGGTTTCAGCCTCGGCCGGCACCGGCTGCTGGAGATCTTGACGCAGCGGGCACGGGAGCTCGGCGTGCGGATCAGGCATTCGGCGCCCTGCTCGGTGGTCCCGGACGGATCGGACCTGGTGGTCGCGTGCGACGGCGCCGGCAGCCTGGTGCGGGAACAGCACGCGGACCACTTCGGGCCGGAGATCGAGATCGGCCGCAACAAGTACATCTGGCTCGGCACCCCGCACGTGTTCCGCACCTTCACCTTCGGCTTCGAGCACACCCCGGCGGGCTGGATCTGGTTCCACGCCTACCCGTACACCGACGGGCGCAGCACCTTCATCGTCGAGTGCACGCCGGAGACGTGGCGGGCGCTGGAGTTCGACCGCCTGGACGCCGAGCGCGGCAGCGCCCGGCTCGCCGAGATCTTCGCCGATCACCTGGACGGGCAGCCGCTCATCGACCACCGAGCGGCCACCGGCGGGACCGGCTGGCTGAACTTCCGCCGGATCACCAACCGCCGCTGGGACCACGGCACCGTGGCGCTGATGGGCGACGCCGCACACACCACGCACTTCGCGATCGGCTCCGGCACCAAACTGGCCATGCAGGACGCGATGGCCCTGGCCGACGCGGTCGCGAGCGGGGACGATCTACCGGTGGCCCTGGAACGCTACGAGCATCGCCGCAAGACCGCGCTGGCCCCGCTGCAGCGGGCCGCGGCGGCCAGCAGCGCCTGGTTCGAGCGGATGCCCGACTGTGCCGGCCTGCCCGCCAACCAGTTCTCCTACGCCCTGTCCAACCGCCGCGGCGAGTACCCGGCCTGGCGGTACGTGCTGCATCTGACCACCCAGCGCGGGCTGCCGCGCACGCTGCTGCGCTGGACGCTGAGCGCCCGTCGCTGGAACCGCGCCCGCCGCCGCAACCTGCTCCCCGAGCAACGGCCGCGGCCGGACGAGAGCGTGACACTGACCATCGCTTGACCGCCTCGACGAAGGGATGACGAATGGCCGAAGCCGCGCTCCTGAGACCCGCGGACATATCGTGGACCGAAGCGCTGAGCCGGATGCGGCACGACGTGTACCACCTCCCGGAGTACGTCCGCACGGACGCCGGGCTCTCCGGGGGTACGCCGGTCGCGTTCCGGTACGACGACAGCGGTCAGACCCTGCTCATTCCGTTGATCCTCAGAGCCGTGCCGGACACGACGGTGTGCGACGCGGTCTCCCCGTACGGCTATCCCGGACCGATCGCGACGACCGCGGACGTGGTCTTCTGGGAACGGGCGGCACACGCCATGGCGGCCCTGCTCGGTGCGCAGGACGTCGTCACGGCGTTCGTCCGGCTGCATCCGCTGCTGCCGGCTCCGAGGGCGGCTCTCGCCTCCGTGGGCACGGTGGTGCATCACGGTGAGACGGTTTCGATCGATCTCTCCCAGGGGCACGAGGAGATGTGGCGCCAGACCCACCGGTCGCACCGCAATCAGATCAACAAGGCGAAGCGGGCCGGGGTGTCCGTCGTGTTCGACGACTGGGACCACTTCGACGCCTGGATCGGCACGTACCACGCCACCATGCGCCGGGTCGGCGCGGCCGAGTTCTACTTCTTCGGCGAGGACCACTTCCACCGGTTGCGCGACGCGCTGGCCGGTCGGGCGCATCTCGCGGTGGCGCTGGCCGGCGACGAGATGCTCGGCGGGAACCTGTTCTTCGAGTACGACGGCCTCATGCACACCCACCTGCAGTCCACACGCGACGGTCCGATCTTCCACGCGGACAAACTTCTCTACGACTCCGTACGGCGTTGGGGCCGCGACCGTGGCAACCGGATCTACCACCTGGGCGGCGGCCTGGGCGGCGCCGCCGATTCGCTGTTCCAGTACAAGGCGGCGTTCTCGGCCGGGCGCAGCGACTTCCACACCTGGCGCGTGGTGACCGATCCGGCCGGGTACGCGGAGATCGTCGGTGAGCCGGCGCCGCGGTCACTGGCGGGCCGGTTCCCGCCGTATCGGTGAGCCCAGCACCTCGGTCAGCCGTCGCAGGTCGGCCGGGGTGCACCGGTGGTCCACCGGGACGGTGAGCATGCGCGACGCGAGATCGGCCGCGTCCTCGTCGCCGCTCCACACCCCGGTCCGGTCCTGGCGCCAGTGCACCGGGGCGTAGATGCCGTGCGCGGCCAGATGCGCGAGCAGCGCGTCGCGGGTCCGGCCGTCGCGGCACAGCAGTTGCAGGCGGAACGGCGCGCCGTCGCCGGAGCCACCGGCCAGCACCTGCCAGTCCGGGGTGGCGGGCAGCGCCTCCCGCAGCGCGCGCACGTTGGCCGTGGCGGCCAGCCGCAGCCGGTCGATGTCCAGGAACGGCAGGATCACCCGGGTCACGATGCCGATCGGGGCGGTGCTGCCGAGCAGGACGTTCTCGCCGCGCTGCTGCAGCATGCGGAACTTGTCCTTCGGCACCGGGACGCCGTCCAGCCAGGCCGACTTGAGCAGCATGGCGGCCAGTTTCAGGTCGCTGCCCGGATTGTCCGGACCGTCCGGCGCCGGCATCGGCAGGTCCTGCGGCGACCAGAGCAGCCCGCCGTCCGGCACCGGGAGCGTCTTGCGCAGCGACGCGACGGCGTAGGGCGCGATGCTGGCGCGCGCCCACGGGCCGAACGGGTCGTGCGAGTGGTCCTCGATCACGGTGACCCGCGGGTGGGCGCGGATCCACGCGGTCCAGTCGCGGCCGTCCTCCCGGCCGAACAGGTTCTGGGCGAGCACCAGGTCGCCGGGGCGTGCCCGCAGCGACTCCCAGCGCGGCCCGGCGCCGCCGGGCAGATGCCGGTACCAGGCGATCGGCACGGTCTCGGACAGCGCCTCGGCGACACCCATGCAGAAATACGACGGGATGTGGAGGCGACCCCGCGGGGCCAGCCGGCGCAACAGGGCGGTCAGCGCGCCGCAGCCGGTCGCGAACAGCTTGTGCCGGGCCGGCATCGGGCTGTCGCGGTCACTCAGGGCCGTCGGGTCCCAGTGGAACTCGGAGCCGATCTCACGCTGCACGGCGGACATCCCGGGCGCGCTGGATGTTGAGCTCGTCGACGTGCACGGGCGGCTCACCGCGGTTCAGCCCGGTGAACGTCCGCCAGATGATCCTCAGGTCGAGCAGCGGCGACCAGTGGTCGATGTACCAGCGGTCGAGCACGAAACGCGCCGGCCAGTCGATGTCGTCACGGCCGTTGACCTGCGCCCAGCCGGTGATGCCCGGCTTCACCTCGAGGCGGCGGCGGTCCTCCTCGGAGTAGTTGGCGGCCTGCGGCAGCACGTCCGGGCGCGGGCCGACCAGCCACATCTGGCCGCGCACCACGTTGATCAGCTGGGGCAGCTCGTCGAGGCTGGTGCGGCGCAGGAACCGGCCGCAGCGGGTGATCCGCGGATCGTCGGCCACCAGCCCGAACGGGTCGCTGATGCCGAGCCGGCTGCTGAGCGCCACCGAGTCGTGCACCATCGAACGGAACTTGAGCATCCGGAACGGGACGCCGTCACGGCCGGCGCGCTCCTGGACGAACAGCACACCCTTGCCGTCGGCGATCCGGATCCACAGGGCCACGGCGAGGATCACCGGGGACAACAGGATCAGGGCGACGGCGGCGGCCAGTCGGTTGACGGCTTCCCAGAGCAGGCGTACGGCGTACAACGCGGCCTCCTGGAGTTACAGGGTCTCGACGGTCGGTCCGGCAAGGCGGTGACGGGTGTCCAGCACGTACCGGGCGTGCGCGGTCACCTCGTCCAGGTCGAAGGCGTCGTGGTCGGCGAGCAGCACCACGGCGTCGGCGGCGGTCAGCTGCTCCGCGGTCGGGGCGACCCGGACCACCCGGTGGTCGATGTGGCCGTCCTCGACCACGTGCGGGTCGGCCGCCCGCACCTCGGCGCCCATGTCCAGCAGCAGGCTCGCGACGCGGCGTGCCGGGGACTCGCGGGCGTCGCCGGTGTTGCGCTTGTACGCGAGGCCGAGCAGCAGGATCGTCGAGCCGTTGACCGCCTTGCGCCGGCGGTTGAGGGCCGCGACCAGACGCCGTACGACGTAGTCCGGCATGTGGTTGTTGATGTCGTTGGCCAGCTCGACGAAGCGGAAGCTCTGGCCGAGCGTCCGCTGCACCCGCCAGGACAGGTAGGACGGGTCGATCGGCAGGCAGTGGCCGCCGACCCCGGGACCGGGCACGAAGCGCATGTAGCCGAACGGCTTGGACGACGCCGCGCCGATCGCCTCCCACACGTCGATGTCCAGCTCGTGGGCGAACACCGCGAGCTCGTTGACCAGCGCGATGTTGACGTGACGGAAGGTGTTCTCGATGAGCTTGGCCAGCTCGGCGACCTTGCAGTCGGAGACCGGCACGGTGTGCTCGACCACCGACGCGTAGAAGGCGCGCACCTTCTCCAGGGATGCGGCGTCGATGCCGGAGACGACCTTCGGCGTGGTCGTGAGGTTCCACTCCCGGTTGCCCGGGTCGATGCGTTCCGGGCTGTAGCCGAGGTGGAAGTCGGTGCCGGCGACCAGCCCGGACTGCTCCTCGAGCAGCGGCCCGACCAGGTCGGCGGTGGTGCCGGGGTAGGTGGTCGACTCGAGCGCGACGGTGGCGCCGGGACGCAGATACCGGCCCAGCGTGCGGGCGGACGCCTCGATGTAGCTCAGGTCCGGCGTGCCGTCGCGCAGCGGGGTGGGCACCGAGATGACCGCGACGTCGAAGCCGGCGCACGAGCGCGGGTCGGACGACGGGTGGTAGGAACCGTCGGCCAGGATCTCCTGGAGCTCGGCCGAGGTCACGTCGTCCACGTAGGACTCGCCGGCGAGCAGGCGCTTCACGCGCTCCTCGTCGACGTCGAAGCCGACCACGTCGTGCCCTGCCCGGGCGGCGCGGACGGCCAGGGGGAGGCCCACGTAGCCCTGGCCCGCGATGACGACTCGCATTCTCACCGCTTCGCTCCTACCTGTGGCTTGTGTCCGTTCTGGGTCTTCAGGGCGGGGCTCTCGGCCAGCCAGCGCAGGACGGCGGTCAGCTCGGCGCGCGGCGCGGACGGGTCGAGCATCGACAGCACCGAGCCGTCCAGCGGCGGGACCGGGGCCTGCGAGATGAGCGGGTGGTTCGGCCGGTGGTCCGGTTCGCCCGCCCCGAGCAGCACCTCGCACAACTTCTCGCCCGGCCGCAGTCCGGTGTAGACGATCTGGATGTGCTTGTCGGCGGCGTTGGCGAGCCTTCTCGCGACGTCGGCGATGCGGACCGGTTCGCCCATGTCGAGCACCAGCACCTCGCCGTCACTGTCCAGTGCTCCGGCCTGCACCAGGAGGCGGACAGCCTCCTGGACGGTCATGAAATATCGGGAGACTTCGGGGTCGGTGACCGTGATCGGGCCGCCCGCCTCGACCTGCGCGGCGAACGCGGTGAGCACCGAGCCCCGGCTGCCCAGCACGTTGCCGAAGCGGACACTGGAGAACGTGCCCTCGGCGACCGCGTCCGCGGCGGCGGTGAGCCGCTCGGTGATGCGCTTGGAGTAGCCGAGGACGCTGATCGGGTCGGCGGCCTTGTCGGTGGAGATGTTGACCAGCCGGTCCACGTTGTGCCGCAGCGCCGTCTGCAGGATCTGGTACGTGCCGATCACGTTGGTCTTGAGCGCCTCGGAGGGGTGCATCTCCAGCAGCGTCAGATGTTTGAGCGCGGCGGCGTGGAAGACGACCTGCGGCTGGTGCTCGGCGAACACCTCGTCGAGGCGCTGGGCGTCGCGGATGTCGGCGACGACGAGGTTGCGGTCGTCGAGCAGGCCCCGGCCGTCCAGCGAGAGCTGCACCGCGTGCAGACCGGACTCGTCGCGGTCCAGCATCACCAGCCGGGCCGGCTGGAACCGGGCGACCTGGCGGCACAGCTCCGACCCGATCGAGCCGCCCGCGCCGGTGACCAGCACGCGGCGGCCCTGCAGGTAACCGGCCACCGCGGCGAGGTCGATGCCGATCTCGCGGCGGCCCAGCAGGTCGGCGTGCCCGACCGGGCGGATGTCCTCGACGCTGACCGTGCGGCCGAACAGCTCGACCACCGGCGGCACGACCTTGACCTCGACGTTCAGCGACTCGGCCAGCTCGGTGAGCTCGCGCACCAGGTCGGCGCCGGCGCTGGGAATGGCGATGAGCACGGCGTCGGCGCGGAACCGCCGCACCACGTCGGGCAGCGTGTGCCGGGTGCCGGCGACCGGCACTCCCATGATCCGCAGGCTGCGCTTGCCCGGGTCGTCGTCAAGCAGCGCGACCGGGATGTACGGGCTCGACGGGCTGCGCAGCATCGCGCGGATGACCTGGGTCGCGCCCTCCCCCGCGCCGATCACCACGACCCGGGCGCCGTGCTCCGGCGACGGGCGCAGCCGCTGGTCGCGCGCCAGCCGCACGGTGTACCGGATGCCGGCCGCGAGCACCAGGGCGAATAGGCCGGAGGCGATGATGGCCGAGCGCGGCACGAGCCGGCCCAGCAGGGTGTCCAGGACGAAGACGGTCGGCGTGGTGACCGCGGCGGTCTTGGCCAGCGCCAGGATCTCCTCGAAGCAGCCGTACGACCATCGGCCCGTGTACAGCCCGAAATGCGCCCCGGCCACGGTGTGCACGACCGCGGCCACACACGACAGGACCAGCCAGCCGGTGAGGTCGACGTCGGAGAAGTGCCCGTCGTGGCGCAGCAGGGCGGCGATCAGCATGGCGGCCGCCAGGGCGAGCGCGTCGGCGCCCGCTCGGGCCGCCCGGCCCGGCAGGGTCGCGAGGAACCAGGGTGCCGAGGCCCGGTTCCCGCCGCGCCACTCGCCGGGGCTGTCGTCGGTCGTGTCGCCGTCGGCCACCTCGCCGGTCACCTTGCGATCGGTCCCGCGGTCGGTCCCTCTGCCGGGCGCGGAACGCCGTACCAGCATGGAATTCCCCCCCCTTGCGCCGACCTTGTGGAATTGCCGTCAGCACCAGGGAATGAGCGTGTCAGCCGCGGACGAGCCGAATACAGTAGCAATTGTCATAAGCGATGTGAGGATAATTCATGTTCCGCTTCGGGGCGGACTTACGCCTGGTGAGGGCCACCGCTTGATCCAATAGGAAATGTCACGAGTGATGTGAGGAAGTTTCACGTCATCTATGACATTTACAACTTTCACCGTCCACATAATTCTGTCAACGTCCATTCACGGGGTGTCGGGTATTTGCTTTCACGGCCCGGTCGGGGGCGGATCATGAGAGTGCTGCACGTGATCGGCTCCGCGGCCGGCGACGGCGGCGGCCATCAGCTGCGGCTGCTGGTGCGGCGGTTGCCGCACACCAGCGAGGTCGTCACGCTGTCCGACGGCGGGCCGGTCGCCGCCGCCCTGCGCGCGGACGGCGTCGCCGTGCACGAACTGGACACGCGCGAGGACCGCGAGCTGACCGTGGTGCGCAAGCTGCGCCGGCTGATCCGCCGCGGCCGGTACGACCTGGTGCACACCCACCTGTTCCGGGCTTCGGTGCCGGGGCGCGTCGCCGCGTGGGCGGGCGGCGCACCCCACGCGGTCGCCACCGAGCACCGGCTGCCCGCCGGGCGGGTGCCGCCCGGCCGGGCGCTCTATCTGGCGGGGGAACGGTACGGGCGGATCACCATCACGGCGTCGGCGGCGCTCGCCGAACCGTTACGGCGCTGGGGCGTGCCGGCCGAGCGCATCGCGGTGATCCCGCGGGCCGTGGACGTGGGCGAGTTCCGCTACGACCCGCGGCTGCGCGCGGCGGCCCGGGAGCGGCTGCGGATCGCCGCGGACACCCCGGTCATCGGCGGGGTCGGCCGGCTCGAACCGCGCAAGCAGTTCGACCGGCTCATCCGGGCGGTCGGGGAGGTGCCCGGAGCGACACTGCTGCTCGTCGGCGAGGGGCCGGCGCGGGTCGCGCTGGAAAGGCTCGCGGTCATCCAGGGCGTGGCCGACCGCGTCCTGTTCGCCGGGCCGGTCGGGCACGCGCGGGAGATGCTGTGCGCCATGGACGTCTTCGTCTCCCCGGCCACCGAGACGTTCGGACTGGTGGTGCTCGAGGCGATCGCGGCCGGGCTGCCGGTTCTCTACGGGGCGTGCACGCCGCTCGCCGAGGGCGTCCTCGTCGAGAACTGCCGGCGGTTGTCGCACGATCCCCAATCGCTGCCGCGGGCGTTGCGCACCGAGGTGCTGCTGCTGGACGAGCGGCACTGGGAGCGGTTGCCGGCCCGGTCGGCCGGGCGGGCCTTCCACGCGGACGAGATGGCCGCCTCGGTCGCGCGGATCTATGACCGGTTCAGACCAGCACCGGCGGCCCGGCGGGAACCGTAGCGCGGTCGATCAGGCGCTGGACCGCCGGAACCCGCAGCAGGCGTCGCAGTACCAGGAAGCCGGCGACCGTACCCAAGGTGTTGGACGTCAGGTCGTTGATGTCCGCCCAGCGGTTGCCGTGCACGGTGAGCACCAGGACAGCCTGGATCGTCTCGATGGCCAGGCTGGTCAGGATGCCGGCACGCACGACGCGGTGCCGGTCCTCGATGCCGAAGACCAGCCGCAGCAGCAGCGCCAGCGGCAGCAGCATGACGATGTTCAGCACGAAATCGGTCGGGCGCATGGTGAACAGCGGGACCAGGATGATCCGGTGCGTCTGCGGACCGCCGAGGTGCGGGTAGACCAGCTCGGCCTCGGCAGGCCCCCAGGACAGCTCCAGGGGCAGGAAGGTGGCGCCGACGACGGCCACGGCGTACCAGCCGGCCACCCAGGCCGCACCGAGCCGCCACGGGGTCAGGGCGCCCCGGCGGCCGATCGCCACCCAGGACACGACCATGAGGACGAGCCCCAGCGGGATCAGGATCGGCAGGGCCGGAACGGTGACCATCCCTGCCCACGGTACGTCGCGTTGTCGTGCCTACCGCAGCCAGCCGTCCCTGCGGGCGATGCGGATGGCGTCCAGCCGGTTGCGCGCGCCGGTCTTCGCGATGATGGCCGAGAGGTAGTTGCGCACCGTCCCGCCGGACAGGTAGAGACGTCCGGCTATCTCCTTGACCGAGTCGCCCTGCGCGGCCAGGCCGAGCACCTCGAGCTCGCGCGTGGTCAGGCCGCGGTCGGTGTTCAGCGAGGCGGCCTGCAGGCGCGGCGAGACGACCTGCTCGCCCGCGGCCAGACGGCGTACCGAATCGGCCAGCAGCGCCCCGGACGCGTCCTTCAGCAGGAAGTTGAGCGAGCGGCGGCGGTGGCGCGGCGGCAGCATGCCACGCTTGGCCGGGTCGCAGAGCATCAGCATGGCGCAGGACGGGATGGCGGCGTGCAGCTCGTCGGTGAACGGCAGCACCTGGCTCACCATGTACTCGGTGTCGATGACGATGACGTCCGGCCAGAGCACCGCGGCCGACTGCACGAGGTCTTCGTCGAAGGTCAGCGTGGCGACGTAGTTCATGTCGGGGTGCGCTTCCAGCAGCGCGCGCACCGGGACACCGAAGTATCCCTCGTCGCGAATCGTCAGAACCCGGATCATGCGATCACCTCGCCGCTGGACGCCTTACCCTGCCCGGGCTCACCGTCCCGGAGGGCACCCTGGGAAGCACCTCACTGTGTATCGCCACCGGTCAATTCGCGACCGGTGGCGCTGCGGATGGGTCGTGGGCACGCACGACATCAGCCCGATCTCCGTTGGTGCCGGTCAGCGAGCATTTGTGCCACAGCATGCGTTCGCAGAAATGCCTCCTCACCGTAACCTCCGATGCACTGTCCGCATACGCGACTGGCCGATCGACCGAGTCAACACCACCGGTTCTCCTGAATGGACTATCAGAAGTCCTCCGATCACCAACCTGACACAAATCGGAAATCTTGAATTTCACTCCTTCACTGAGCTTGTACGGAAATTTCGCCCATCCACACCGTTAGCCGACGAGTGCCCACACCAGACAGTTCCGTTCTCGCCGCGGCGTTTGCACCCACCGAATTGTCCCCACAGCACCGCCCGGCCACACGAGGGCACACCGCCGGAACGGCCCCACTCCCGACATACCGCCCGCCCTAAACGGCGACACGTGCCGCATCGCCGAAGCCGGGCGACGTTGCGGTCAGGAATTGGCCTCTACCCGCCGTAGCGTCAGAGGCGTGACGCTGGGACTTCGGGAACTCAACCGGGCCACCCTCGCCCGCCAGCTGCTGCTGCGACGGTCCGGCCTGGACGTGTGCGCGGCCCTCCGGCAGGTCGGCGGGCTTCAGGCGCAGACGACGCAGAGCTGGTACGTCGGGCTCTGGAGCCGGCTCCACGACTACTCCCCCGGCGACACCTCGCGACTGCTCGCCGACGGGGAGATCGTCCGGATGGCCCTGATGCGCTCGACGATCCACCTGGTCACCGCGGACGACGCCCGCTGGCTGCGTCCCCTCGTCGAGCCGGTCATCGTCCGCAGCACCATGGGCGCCTTCGGCCGGGTCATCCGCGACATCGATCGGGAGGAGCTGACGACCCTCTCCCGTACGGCGTTGGCCGATCACCCGCTGACCTTCACCGAACTGGGCCGTCAGCTGGCAAGACGCTGGCCGGGCCGCGATCCGGCCGCCCTCGGCCAGGCCGCCCGCGCCTGGTTGCCGCTGGTCCAGTCGCCGCCGCGCGGGTTGTGGAACCGCAGTGGCAAGGCGGCCCACCACGTCCTGCCCGGCGAACTCGCCAACGCGCCCGTGGACGACCTCGTCCTGCGCTACCTCGGGGCGTTCGGGCCGGCCACCGTCCTGGATTGCCGGCAATGGTCCGGCCTGACCCGCTTGTCGGAGGTGTTCGACCGGCTGCCGCTACGGCGGTTCCACGACGAGGCCGGCCGCCGCCTCTACGATCTGCCCGACGCGCCGCGCCCCGACCCGGAGACCCCGGCCCCGGTCCGCTTCCTCTACGACTTCGACAACCTGCTGCTCTCCCATGCCGACCGCCGCCGGGTGCTGGGCGGCGCCGACTACGCGACCCAGGGCTTCGGCGGCGGCAGCATGGAACAACCGCGCTCGGTCCTGGTGGACGGTTTCGTCACGGCCACCTGGCGAGAACACCGCGGCCACCTGACCGTCCGACCGTTCCGCCGCCTGACAAGTCAAGAAAAGACGGACATCGAAACCGAAGGGGCGGCCCTGCTGGCCTTCCTGGCCCCGCAAGCCGCCCCTCGGATCGACGTGCTCTCGGGCTAGCCGTGCTGTCCAGGGAGGTTTGGTCGAGGTTGCGGGCATGAAGGACCGCTCGTCGCGCCCGCACCCCAGTCCGGCCCGGACGCCGCAGCCGGCGGTCCGCAAACCGTGCACCTGCGCTGCAAACAGCGCCTGCGGCCGGTGCCGATCGGCGGGCGGCTCGCGGAGCCGGCTCGGCCTGCAAGTCGTTCCCCTGATACCTGCGCCGCACTGGGCATCACCATGAACAAGACCCGGCCCTACCGGCCCCGGACCAACGGCAAGCGGGAAGGCCTCACCGGCCTTCCCGCATCACCACACTCACCACCGGCCCCACTCAGCAACCGGCGGCCTGCCACCCCTCACCAGGTCGACCACCGTCCCTGGACACCTAGCGCGGCACGACCTTCTCGACCGCCCACTGCCGCCACGTGTCCAGCTTGTGCTGGACCTGCGCCAGCTGGTCGGCCACCGGGCCGGGGCCGGTCGAGCCGGGCGTCAGGCGGGCCGCCAGCGCGGACTCCACCGACATGACCTGGCGCACCGACGGGTCGAGGTGCTCGCTGACCGTCTTCAGGTCGTCGTCGGTGAGGTCCTCCAGCTCGCACTCGCGCACCGAGCAGAGCGCCACCAGCCTGCCGGTGATCTCGTGCGCCTCGCGGAACGGGACACCCTTGCGCACCAGCCAGTCGGCGACCTCGGTGGCCAGCGAGAAGCCCACCGGAGCCGCGGCGGCCAGCCGGTCCACCCGTACGGTCATCGTGGAGATCATGCCGGCCAGGGCCGGCAGCAGGAGCTCCAGCGTCTCGATCGCGTCGAAGGCCGGCTCCTTGTCCTCCTGCATGTCCCGGTCGTACGTCAGGGGCAGTCCCTTGAGCATGGTCAGGACCGTGACCAGGCCGCCGATGAGCCGGCCGCTCTTGCCGCGGGCCAGCTCGGCGATGTCCGCGTTCTTCTTCTGCGGCATGATCGACGAGCCGGTGGCGAAGGCGTCGTCCAGCTCGACCCAGCCGAACTCGGTGGACGTCCACAGCACCACCTCCTCGCCGAGGCGGGACAGGTGCACGCCGATCATGGCGGTGATGAAGAGGAACTCGGCGACGAAGTCCCGGTCGGCGACCGCGTCCATCGAGTTCGGCGCGGGCGCCTTGAAGCCCAGTTCCTTGGCGACCGCGGCCGGGTCCAGCGGCAACGACGAGCCGGCCAGGGCGCCGGACCCCAGGGGCGACACCGCCGTACGGTCGTCCCAGTCGCTCAGCCGGTCGAGGTCACGCAGCAGCGGCTGCACGTGGGCCAGCAGCCAGTGTCCGAAAGTGACCGGCTGCGCGTGCTGCAGGTGGGTCATGCCGGCGGCCGGCGTGTCCACGTTGCGGGCCGCCTGCTCGGTCAGCGCGTCGGCCAGCTCGACCATCGCCACGGCCAGCCCGCGCGCGTGGTCACGCAGGTAGAGCCGCAGGTCGGTGGCGACCTGGTCGTTGCGTGACCGCCCGGCGCGCAGCTTGCCGCCGAGCGTGCCGAGCCGTTCCAGCAGCCCGCGCTCGAGGGCGGTGTGCACGTCCTCGTCGTCGATGGTGGGCCGGAACTCGCCGGACGCGCAGGCCGCCTCGAGGTCGTCCAGCGCGGCCAGCATCTTGCCCAGCTCGTCCGGGTCGAGCAGACCGGCCGCGGCCAGCACCCGGGCGTGCGCCCGGGAGCCGGCGATGTCGTACGGCGCGAGCCGCCAGTCGAACTGGACGCTGACGGACAGCCGGGCCAGCGCGTCGGCGGGGCCGCCGGCGAACCGGCCGCCCCACAGGGAAGTCTTCTCGGTCACGGTCACCTAGTCTGCCAGCCGCCGGTTACGGGCCGCCGCCATGCGCGACGGCAGGCCCCAGAGCTGCACGAAGCCCTTGGCCAGGGACTGGTCGAAGGTGTCGCCGGTGTCGTAGGTGGCCATGCCGAAGTCGTACAGGCTGGCCTCGGAGCGCCGGCCGGTGACGGTCGCGCGGCCGCCGTGCAGCACCAGCCGGACCTCGCCGGACACGTGCTTCTGCGTGTCGTCGATGAAGGCGTCCAGCGCGCTCTTCAGCGGCGAGAACCAGAGCCCGTCGTAGGCCAGCTCGCCCCAGCGCTGGTCGACCGAGCGCTTGAACCGGGCCACGTCCCGCTCGACGGTGACGTTCTCCAGCTCCTGGTGGGCGGTGATCAGCGCGATCGCGCCCGGAGCCTCGTACACCTCGCGGCTCTTGATGCCGACCAGGCGGTCCTCGACCATGTCGAGCCGGCCCACGCCCTGCGCGCCGGCCCGCCGGTTGAGCTCGCTGATCGCCTGGAACGGGGTGACCGTCTCGCCGTCGATCGCGACCGGGTTGCCCCGGTCGAAGGTGATCACGACCTCGTCCGGGTCGCGCGGCTCGGCCGGGTTCGCGGTGTAGGCGTAGATGTCCTCGATCGGGCCGTTCCAGATGTCCTCGAGGAAGCCGGTCTCGACCGCGCGGCCCCACAGGTTCTGGTCGATCGAGTACGGCGACTTGTGCGACACGTCGATCGGCAGGCCCTTCTCCTCGGCCAGCGCGATCGCCTTGTCCCGGGTCCAGGCGAAGTCCCGGGCCGGCGCGATGACGCGCAGCTCGGGCGCGAGCGCCCCGATGCCGACCTCGAAGCGCACCTGGTCGTTGCCCTTGCCGGTGCAGCCGTGCGAGACGATCGTGCCGCCGTGCTGCTTGGCGGCCTCGACCAGGTGCCGCACGATCAGCGGCCGGGACAGCGCCGAGACCAGCGGGTAACGGTCCATGTAGAGGGCGTTGGCGCGCAGCGCGGGCAGGCAGAAGTCGGCGGCGAACTCCTCGCGGGCGTCCACCACGACGCTCTCCGCGGCGCCGCAGTCCAGCGCGCGCTGCCGGATGACCTCCATGTCCTCGCCGCCCTGGCCGACGTCGAGAGCGACCGCGATGACCTCGCCGCCGACCTGCTCGGCGAGATACGGAATGGCGACGGAGGTGTCGAGACCTCCGGAGTAGGCAAGAACGACCCGCTCGGTCACGGGGTGCTCCCTTCAAGGTTGTCGGTGCTGTGTCCGGCCCAGTCGGCGAGTTTCTCGGCCAAGGCCTTGCCGCCGGTGACGTCGCGGGCCACGACGAGGATGGTGTCGTCGCCGGCGATGGTGCCGACGACGTCGACGAGTCCGGAGCGGTCCAGCGCGCTGGCCAGGAACTGCGCCGCTCCGGGCGGGGTGCGCAGCACGGCGATGTTGCCGCTGGCGTCCACCCCGGTGAGCAGTTCGCGCAGCAGGCGCAGCAGCCGGGCCGGCGCGTTCTCCGTGTCGCGCAGCGGCCGGTGGCCGTCCTCCGGGATGAGGTAGGCGCCGCTGACCTTGACGGCGCCGAGTTCTTCCAGGTCACGCGAGAGGGTGGCCTGGGTGACCTGGACGCCGTCGGCCGCCAGCAGTTCGGCCAGCTCGGTCTGGGACCGGACCGCCCGGTCCCGGATCAGCTCGACGATGCGGGCATGCCGCCCGGCCCTGGTCACCGGCCCGGTCATTGAGAGTTCACCGACAGCAGCCAGGCGAGCAGCGCCTTCTGGGCGTGCAGGCGGTTCTCGGCCTGGTCGAAGACCGCGCTGTGCGGACCGTCCATGACCTCGTCGGTGATCTCCTCGCCGCGGTGGGCGGGCAGGCAGTGCAGCACGATCGCGTCCGGCGCGGCGGCGCCCAGCAGCTTCTCGTTCACCTGGTACGGCCGGAACGGGGTGAGCCGGTCACGCCCGTCGTTCTCCTGACCCATCGAGGTCCACGTGTCGGTGGCGATCACGTCCACGCCGTCGGCCGCCTCGAACGGGTCGCGCAGCACCTCGACCGAGCCGCCCGTCCACGCGGCGATCTCGGCCGCCCGGGAGACCACCGCGGCGGCCGGGTCGAACCCGGACGGCCCGGCAACCCGCACGTGCATGCCCGCGGTCGCCCCGGCCAGCAGGCAGGAGTGGGCCATGTTGTTGGCGGCGTCCCCCACGTACGCGAGCTTCTTGCCGTTCGTCGTGCCGAGCCGTTCCCGGATGGTCAGCAGGTCGGCCAGCAGCTGGCAGGGGTGGAACCCGTCGGTGAGCGCGTTGATCACCGGGACGTCCACCTGGGAGGCGAGCTCGGCGAGCCGGTCGTCGCCGGTGGTGCGGAAGACCATCGCGGCGGCGTAGCGGGAGACGACCCGGCCGGCGTCGGCGAGGGACTCGCCCCGGCCGAAGTGGGTGAGCTGGGTGTCCACGATCATCGGCTGGCCGCCCAGCTCGGCGATGCCGGCCTCGAACGACAGCCGGGTGCGCAGGCTGACCTTGTCGAAGAAGACGGCGACCGACTGTGGCCCGGCGAGCGGCCGGTACGCGAACCGGTCCGCCTTCATCTGCGCCGCCAGGTCGAGCACGGCGCTCTGGTCGGCGGGGCTCAGGTCGTCGTCGCGCAGGAAGTGCCGGGTCACCGCAAACCCTCCAGAGCCTCGCCGAGAGCGGAGATCAGGGCATCGGCCTGCGCGGCGCTGACGATCAGCGGCGGGGCGAGCCGGACGACGTCCGGCTGCGGCGCGTTGACCAGGAAGCCGGCGTCCCTCAGGCGAGCCGTCAGGGAGGCGGCGACCGGCTCGGTGAGCACGATGCCGAGCAGCAGGCCGGCGCCGCGCACCTGGCCGATCAGCGGATGCAGGCCCTCGATGCCGTGCCGCAGCTGTTCGCCGACCCGCTTGACGTGGTCGAGCAGGCCCTCCCCGGCGATCGTGCGGATCACCGCGAGGCCGGCCGCGGCGGCGACCGGGTTGCCGCCGAAGGTGGTGCCGTGCGAGCCGGGGGTGAACAGGTCGGCGGCCGCGCCGAACGCCAGGCACGCCCCGATCGGCAGGCCACCGCCGAGGCCCTTGGCCAGGGTGATCACGTCGGGTTCGACGCCCTCGCTCTGGTGGTGGAACCAGTGCCCGGTGCGGCCGATGCCGGTCTGCACCTCGTCCAGTACCAGGAGGGCACCGTTGCGGGTGCAGATCTCCCGGGCGCCCGCGAGGTATCCGGGCGGCGGGACGACCACGCCGTTCTCGCCCTGGATCGGCTCCAGGATGACCATGGCCGTGTCCGGGCCGACGGATTTGTCCAAGGCGGCTAGATCACCGAAGGGGACATGGGTGACATCTCCCGGGAGGGGCCGGAACGGCTCGACCTTGGACGGCTGCCCGGTCAGCGCCAAGGCCCCCATGGTGCGGCCGTGAAAGGCGCCTTCGGTCGCGACCACACCCGTACGACCGGTCAGCCGGGAAAGCTTGAAGGCAGCCTCGTTCGCCTCGGCACCGGAGTTCGAGAAGATCACCCGGCCGGGCCGTCCGGCCAGCGTGAGCAGCAGATCGGCCAGGGCCACCGGCGGCTCGGCCACGTACAGGTTGGACACGTGCCCGAGCGTCTGGATCTGCTGGGTGACCGCCGCGACGATCGCCGGGTGGGCGTGCCCGAGCGCGTTGACCGCGATGCCGCCGAGGAAGTCGACGTACTGCTTGCCGTCCTCGTCGGTGACCACCGCGCCCTCGCCGCGCACCAGAGCGATCTGCGGGGTCCCGTAGTTGTTCATCATGGTCTGCGACCAGCGGTCGACCAGCGTTGTCATGACGGGACCACCATCGTTCCGATTCCCTCCGGGGTGAAGACTTCCAGCAGCGTGGAGTGCGGGACGCGGCCGTCGACGACGTGCGCGGCGGGTACCCCGCCGCGCACCGCCCGCAGGCACGCCTCCATCTTGGGCGCCATCCCGGACTCCAGCCGGGGCAGCAGCTTCGCCAGCGCGTCCGCGTCGATCTGCCGGGTCAGCGAGCCGGTGTCCGGCCAGTCGGTGTAGAGGCCGGGCACGTCGGTGAGCACGACCAGCTTGCGCGCGCCGAGCGCCTCGGCCAGGGCGGCCGCGGCCGAGTCGGCGTTGACGTTGTGCACCACGCCCGCCGCGTCCGGCGCGACCGTGGCGATGACCGGGATGCGGCCGGCCGCGATCAGGTCGTCCACCGCCGAGGTGTCCACCTGCTCGACGTCCCCGACCTGGCCGATGTCGACACTCTCGCCGTCGATCAGCGTGGTACGCCGTACGGCCGTGAAGAGCTTGGCGTCCTCGCCGGAGAGACCCACCGCGAAGGGACCGTGCTGGTTGATCAGGCCGACCAGTTCCCGGCCGACCTGGCCGGTCAGCACCATCCGCACCACGTCCATCGTCTCCGGGGTGGTGACCCGCAGGCCGCCGCGGAACTCCGAGGAGATGCCGAGCCGGTTGAGCATGCGGCTGATCTGCGGGCCGCCGCCGTGCACCACGACCGGCTTGATCCCGGCGTAGCGCAGGAAGACCATGTCGGCCGCGAACGCCTGCTGCAGCGCCGGGTCGATCATCGCGTTGCCGCCGTACTTGATCACGACGGTGGCGCCGTGGAAGCGTTCCAGCCAGGGCAGCGCCTCGATCAGGACCTCGGCCTTCTCGATCGGGTTCACGAGGAGTACGCCGAGTTCTCGTGCACGTAGGCGTGCGACAGGTCGGTGGTCCAGATGGTCGCGGCCATCTCGCCCTCGCGCAGGTTCACGGTGATCCGCACGTCGCGCCCGCTCAGGTCGACCTTGGACCGGTCGTCCGCGGCGGCGCCGCCCTTGCAGATCCACACGTCGTTGATCGCCACGTCCACCCGGTCCGGCTCGAACGCGGCCGACGTGGTCCCGACCGCGGCGAGGATGCGTCCCCAGTTCGGGTCGTTGCCGAACAGCGCCGTCTTCACCAGGTTGTTGCGGGCCACCGTGCGCCCCACCTCGATGGCGTCGGCCTCGCTGGCCGCGCCGCGCACCTCGATCGCGATGTGCTTGGTGGCGCCCTCGGCGTCGGCGATGAGCTGCTGGGCCAGGTCGTGGCAGACCTCGGTGACCGCGGCGGTCAGCTCCTGCGGCGAGGGCTCGACGTTCGACGCGCCGCTGGCCAGCAGCAGCACCGTGTCGTTGGTGGACATGCAGCCGTCCGCGTCGATCCGGTCGAAGGTGAGCCGGCTGGCCTCGCGCAGCGCGGCGTCGAGCGTCTCGTTGTCCGCGGACGCGTCGGTGGTGATCACCACGAGCATGGTGGCCAGCGCCGGGGCGAGCATGCCGGCGCCCTTGGCGATGCCGCCGACCGACCAGCGGCCGCGCTCGACGACCGCGTTCTTCGCGACGGTGTCGGTCGTCATGATCGCCTCCGCGGCGGCCGGCCCGCCGTCGGCGGACAGCGCCTTGGCGGCCGCCGCGACGCCGGGCAGCAGCTTGTCCATCGGCAGCAGCTCGCCGATCAGGCCGGTCGAGCAGACCGCCACGTCGCCGGCGCCGATCATCTGCGGCTTCGCCCCGCCGCGCAGCACCGCGGCGGTGTGCTCGGCGGTGGCGTGCGTGTCGCGGAAGCCCTGCGTGCCGGTGCACGCGTTGGCGCCGCCGGAGTTCAGCACGACGGCCCGCACGACGCCGCCCTTGAGGACCTGCTGGCTCCACATCACCGGAGCGGCCTTGACCCGGTTGCCGGTGAAGACGCCGGCGGCGGTGTAGTCGGGGCCGTCGTTGACGACCAGGGCGACGTCGGGGTGGCCGGACGGCTTGAGACCGGCGGCGACGCCGCCGGCCCGGAAGCCCTTGGGGTGGGTGACGGTCACGGTGCTACTCCGTACACGGACAGGCCGGTGGTCTCGGGCAGGCCGGACATGAGGTTGGCGCACTGCACGGCCTGACCGGCCGCGCCCTTGCCGAGGTTGTCGAGCGCGCTGACCACGACGATGCGTCCGGAGTCGACATCGACGGTGGCCTGCAGGTGGCACGAGTTGGAGCCGGCCGTCGCGGCCGTGCGCGGCCACTGCCCCTCGGGCAGCACGTGCACGAACGGCTCGTCGGCGTAGGCGGCCTCGAGGATCTCCCGGGGGTCGTCCGTTCGCAACGGGCGCGCCGTGACGGTCGCGAGGATGCCCCGCGGCATCGGCGCGAGGACCGGGGTCATCGACAGCGACGTCGCGCCGGAGGCCTGCTTGATCTCCGGGACGTGCTGGTGGGCGCCCACCTTGTACGGCGAGAGGTCGCCCATCACCTCGCTGGCCAGCAGGTTCACCTTCGCGGCCCGGCCCGCGCCGGAGGTGCCGGAGCTCGCCACCACGACCACGTCCTCCGGGGACGCCACGCCGGAGGCGATCAGCGGGGCGAGCGCGAGGGAGACGGTGGCCGCATAACAACCCGTGTTCGCCACCCGGTCGGCCGCGGCGATCCGCTCCCGGTGGCCGGGCAGCTCGGGCAGCCCGTACGTCCAGGTGCCGGCGTGCGTGCCGCCGTAGTACCTCGCCCACGCCGCGGCATCGGCCAGCCGGAAGTCCGCACCCAGGTCCACGATCTTCACCGAGGCCGGCAGCTGCGCCGCGAGCGCCGCCGACTGCCCATGGGGAAGAGCGAGGAAGACCAGGTC
This sequence comes from uncultured Actinoplanes sp., assembly GCF_934643405.1. GTDB lineage: Bacteria > Actinomycetota > Actinomycetes > Mycobacteriales > Micromonosporaceae > Actinoplanes. The sequence goes on along the minus strand of NZ_CAKUCL010000003.1, from coordinate 22,869 downwards.
GGCGTCGGCCAGGGTGGCCGCGTCGGTGGCGCCGAGCGTCAGGTCGAGGCCGGTCAACTGCGGATGTACGGCGGTGACGTGCGAACCGGCTTGACCGTGTGCCGTCGCCGTCACCAGGTCGAACTCGGGGTGCCCGGCGAGCAGGCGCAGCAGTTCACCGCCCGCGTACCCACTGGCTCCCGCTACCGCGACCCGGATTCCCATACCAACCTCCGCATGACTATGCAGAAAACCGTATCAACCCCGTACCGCGGCGGCAACAACGTTCGCCCCGCAACCCGCCGCAGCCACTTGTCGCGAACCCGCTCCCCCGGACCCAGCGGATCGTTCAGAAGTGCCCTGACCTCGGCGGGCGCCGACCCGACGACCACGGCGGAGGCTCGCCCCGCCGCCGGTCCGCCCGGATCGCCGCCCGCGTGTCGTCGGTCACTTCGGGACACCGGCCGGTCGCGACGGCCCGCTCGAGCAGCCTGGCGGTGACGGGTCGGCTCCGGACCCGTCCGGGCGTCGCCGCGCGCCCCGCCGCCCCGAACTGTGGGGATTCCGGCCGTCCAGCCCGGCGGCAGTCCCCACGCAACCGAAGGCGTGGGACCCTCCTGGCCGGCGGCAGGCCGGTGATATCACTTGTCCATGGCTGACCAGACGATCATCGCGATCCGCGAGGCCGCGCAGGCGTACGCCGAGGCGGTCCGCACCACGCAGCGCTTCTTCGACACGCTGGAGGACGGCGACGACCCGTCCGCGCTCATCGAGTACGCCACCCTCGTCGAGCGGGAGAAGGAGGCTGAGCAGGCTAGACTCGACGCGATCGAAGCCGCCGGCCTCGAGGTGCCGACCATCGACGAGAGCGACCCGGACCGCTGAGTGCAAGTTCCGGAACCGGTCAAGTGTTCCGGAACCGGTTCCGGGCTGGAAGACTTCCGATCGTTCATCGTTTCGCAGACCGTGCCACCGCGGTCATGACGACCGGAGGCGCGCGTGCCTGCAGATGTTCCGTACCGGGATCCGACGCTGCCTGTGGACCAGCGCGTGGAGGATCTGCTCGGCCGGATGACCGTGGCCGAGAAGGTCGGGCAGATGCTCCAGCTCGACGCCCGCGGTGACGTGAAGGAGATCGTCAGCGAGAAGCTCGCGGGCAGCATCCTGCACACCTCGCCGGCCAAGATGCTGGAGGCGATCGACCTGGTCGCCAGGACACGGCTGCAGATCCCGCTGCTGACCGCCGAGGACTGCATCCACGGCCACTCGTTCTGGCCGGGCGCGACGATCTTCCCGACCCAGCTGGGCATGGCCTGCACCTGGGACGCCGAGCTGATCGAGCGGGTCGCCCGGGTGTCCGCCGTCGAGATCTCGGCGACCGGCACGCACTGGACGTTCTCCCCGGTGTTGTGCATCGCACGCGATCTGCGCTGGGGCCGGGTCGACGAAACTTTCGGTGAGGACCCGTTCCTCATCGGCGAGTTCGGGGCCGCGATGATCCGCGGCTACCAGGGCGGCGGCCTCACCGACCCGACCGGCGTGCTGGCCACCGCGAAGCACTTCGCCGGGTACTCCGAGACCCAGGGCGGCCGCGACGCCAGCGAGGCCGACATCAGCCCGCGCAAGCTGCGCTCCTGGTTCCTGCCGCCGTTCGAGCGCGCGGCCCAGGAGGGCTGCCACGTCTTCATGATCGGGTACCAGTCGATGGACGGCGTCCCGATCACCGCGAACAAGTGGCTGCTCAACGACGTGCTCAAGGACGAGTGGGGCTTCGCCGGCACCCTGGTCACCGACTGGGACAACGTCGGCCGGATGGTCTGGGAGCAGAAGGTCGCCGCCGACTACGCGCAGGCCGCCGCGATGGCGGTCCGGGCCGGCAACGACGTCGTGATGACCACGCCCGGCTTCTTCGAGGGCGCGCAGGAGGCGATCAGCCGCGGCCTGCTCACCGAGCACGAGATCGACGCCGCGGTCCGGCGGATCCTGCGGCTGAAGTTCTCGCTCGGCCTCTTCGAGAACCCGCGCGCCCCCGATCCGGCGCGCCAGCGCGAGGTCATCGGCATCCCCGCGCACGCCGAGCTGAACCTCGAGGTCGCCCGCAAGTCCCTGGTGCTGCTGCGCAACGACGGCGTGCTGCCGATCGACCCGGACGCGAAGTTCCGCCGGATCGCGGTGATCGGCCCGAACGCCGACGACCCGTCCGCGCAGCTCGGCGACTGGGCGGGCAACTCCGGGCAGGTCGACTGGCTGCCGGACGGTCAGCCCCGCGCGATGATCGAGACGGTGCTGGACGGGTTCCGCGCGGTGGCCCCGGACAACTGGGACATCGACTACGCGCGGGGCGCCGACATCGAGCGCCTGGTGCCCGACCCGGAGGGCGACACCTACCAGGACGGGCAGCCCCGGCCGCCGATCTCGCAGGCCGCGCCGATCGACGCGCACCTGATCAGCGTGGCGCGGGACAAGGCGATCCGGGCGGACTACACGGTGGTCGTCGTCGGCGACACGGTGAACCTGACCGGCGAGCACAAGTCGACCGCCACACTGGAGCTGCAGGGCGGTCAGATCGCGCTGCTCGACGCGATCGCCGCGACCAAGAAGCCGATGATCGTCGTGCTGGTCAACTCGAAGCCGTGCGTGCTGCCGCCGTCGGCTCTCGGCGCGGCCGCGATCATCCAGGCCTTCAACCCGGGCATGCGCGGCGGCCGGGCCGTCGCCGAACTGGTCCTCGGGCTGATCGAGCCGAGCGGGCGGATGCCGTTGTCGGTGCCGCGGCACGTCGGCCAGCAGCCGGTGTTCTACAACCAGATCCGGGGCCAGCACGGCACCCGGTACGCGGACCTCACCCAGGACCCGCTGTTCGTCTTCGGCGAAGGACTGAGCTACACCACGGTCGAGTACTCGGATCTGACCGTGGAGGTCGCCGGCGACATGGTGCAGGCCCGCGTGACGCTGACGAACACCGGCGACCGGCCCGGCGTGGAGACCGTGCAGGCCTACGTGAGCGACCTGGTGACCAGCGTGACCTGGGCGGTGCGTGAGCTGAAGGCGTACCGGCAGGTCACGGTGGCGCCGCGGGCGTCGACGACGGTCGAGATCTCGGTGCCGGCGTCGGCCTGCACCCTGGTCACCGCGGACGGCCGCCGGGTGGTGGAGCCGGGCGACTTCGAGCTGCTGGTCGGGCCGAGCTCGCGGGAGCGCACCCTGCTGCGCGCGCCCTTCCGCCTCACGTGAGCTCCGCCGCGGCAAGCCCCTTCAGCGCAAAACCCATCCTTGTGTACGCCGTGACCGCCGGGACATTCCAGTAATCCGCCAGCAGCGCGACTCGCTCGTGGTCGTTCAGCAGCTGGTTGACGACGAAGGCGCACACCGTCCGGGCGTGCCCCTGCCCGCGGGCGTCGGCTCTGGTGGCGACGCCCGCGAGCAGTCCCACGGTCCGGCTCGGCCAGGCGTCGGCCGCCACGGCGACGAGGCCCTTGTCGTCCGCCACGGCGGCCCACCTCCGGACGCCGTGGCCGCGCGGTTTCGCGTACGAATCCGGGAAGTTGCCGTCGAGCAGTCTCGCCACGTCGTCCAGGTCGTCGTCGCCGAGCCACCGGACCGTACGGGTGTCTCCGCCGACCGGCTCGGTGGTGTCCATCCAGGCGAACCGTCCGACCACGTTGACCTCGGGCAGACGCTCGGCGACGTCGGTGAGCAGCTGCTCGTAGCTCATCGGCCGGTAGCTGGGGCCGACGTGGTGGAGAACTTCGTCGCGCAGCAGCCGGGCGACCGCGTCCGGATCGCCGTGCAGGACCAGGCGGTTGCGGGCGGACAGGCCGGGGCAGGCGACGACCGTGGCGGAGCGGGCGGTCCACACCCGGACGCCGGGCCGGTCGGCGGCCCACATGATGAGCGGATCGGTTGACACGGCTTGAGATCGTATGCGCGTGCGCCTCCCCCACCTGTCCCGCCGTTGGCTCGTCCGTCTGATCCTGGCCGGCGTCGTCGCCGGTGTCCTCGCCGTCGGCGGCGGTGAGCTGTGGGTGCGTGGCACGGCTCGCGGCCACGTCTACGGCGAGGCCGCGGTGCCGGCCGCGCCGGTCGCCCTCGTGCTGGGCGCCCAGGTCTCCTCGGACGGCACCCCGTCGGCATACCTGGCCGCGCGCCTCGACCTGGCCAAGCGCCTGCTCGACGCCGGCAAGGTGAAGGCGATCCTGCTCTCCGGCGACCACAGCCGCTGGGACTACGACGAGCCCGGCGCCATGGAGGTCTACCTGATCGCCCGCGGCGTCCCGGCCCACCGGATCGTGCTGGACTACGCGGGCTTCGACACGTACGACTCGTGCGCCCGCGCCCGCCGCATCTTCGGCGTGCGGCGGGCGATCGTCGTGACCCAGAGCTTCCACATCGACCGGGCCGTGGCCCTGTGCCGACACCTGGGCGTCGACGCGTCCGGCGTGGGCGACGAGTCGGTGAAGCGGATGACGTTGATGTGGGACCGCAACCTGATCCGCGAACGGGGCGCGATGGTCAAGGCCGTCTACGACGCACTCTCCGGCCGGGACCCGGCGCTGCTGGGCCGCCGCGAAACCGGCGTCGACGACGCCCTGCGCGCCGGCTGACCGCAATCACTCCAGCAGGACGGCAGGCCGCGGCACGCCGGCTTCGCGGCGTAGGTGACGTTCTACCCGAGCCGGTCGGGGATTGCCGCCGGGTCGTGGTCGTACAGCCACGCGATGGCGTCGAACGACCAGCCGGTGGAGCCGGCGGCCAGCTGGGCGTCACGGTTCTGCTGGGTCGCGCCGTCCGGCAGATGGAAGCGCGTCTTGTTCTCCGCCGACATCGCCTGCAGGCGGCTGGTCCGGGGGATGCGCAGAGCCTCGTACCGGCGCAGCGCCCCGGCCGGGTCGTCCCTTGCGTCCGCCAGGCACGCGGCCAGCGTGGCGCCGTCCTCGATGGCCTGCGCCGCCCCCTGCGCCATGAACGGGAGCATGGCGTGGCAGGCGTCGCCGAGCAGCGTCACCCGGCCCACCGACCAGTGATCCAGCGGGGCGCGGTCGAACAACGCCCAGATGAACGTGTCGTCCACCGCCTGCAGGATCGCGCGCACCTGCGGATGCCAGCCGTCGAACGCGGTCAGCGCGTCGGCCGGGTCGCCGCGGTCGGTCCACGACTCGCGCGTCCAGGCGTCGCGCTCGATGACGGCCACGAAGTTGAGCAGCCGGTGGGCGCTGACGAAATAGTGCACGAAGTGCTGTCCGGGGCCGAGCCAGACCTGCGCGGTCACCTCGAGCGACAGGTGACGCAGGCGGTCGGCGGGCACCAGCCCGCGATAGGCCACGCAGCCGGTGAACCGAGGCTGCCGGGCATCGAACAGGCGGGCCTGCACCACCGAGCGGATGCCGTCCGCGCCGACCAGGACGCCGGACTCGGCCCGGACGCCGTTGGCGAAGTCCGCCCGTACGGCCTCGCCGCTGTCGGTGAATCCGGCCAGCCGGTGCCCGAGGTGGATGCGCCCGGCGGGGATCGCGGCGGCGAGTGCGGCGAGCAGGTCGGCCCGATGCATGTGGTAGTACGGGAAGCCGAACCGGTCCTCGACCGACCCGGCCAGAGGCGCGCGTTGCAACGTGCGCCCGTCGTCCCACCGGCGCTGATGGAACGCGAGCGGCTTCACCGCCGTACGCGCGAGAGCCTCACCCAGCCCCAGCCGGTGCAGCACCCGGGAGGCGTTGGGGCTGATCTGGATGCCGGCGCCGGTCTCGCCCAGCACCGGCGCCTGCTCGTACACGTGCACGTCGATCCCGGCCGCCAGCAGCGACAGGGCGACGCTGAGCCCGCCGATCCCGCCGCCGACCACAGTGACCGACATGCACCGACCATAGACCCGCGGCCTGCTCGGGAAAACAGTCGGACATCGATGACCATGGACATGCCGGGCCGGAAGGACGAGAGTGGGCGGCATGGCCAAGTCCACACGACGCACCTTCCTCGCGGCCTCGGCGGCCGCCGCAGCCACCGGCATCGCCGCGCCGGCGCACGCCTCGCAGCGCCACGGCGTGCACCCCGACCGCGAGCTCAAGGACATCCTCCGCCGGATCGACCCCGACCGGATCGAGGCGATCATCCGGCGCCTGGTCGCCTTCGGCACCCGGCACACCCTCTCCGCGCAGGACGACCCGGTGCGCGGCATCGGCGCCGCCCGCGACTGGATCTACGCGGAACTGCGCAGATACGCGTCCGCCTCGAACGGGAACATGACCGTCGAACTGCAGTCGTTCGTGCAGCCGGTCTCGAACCGCATCCCGGCGCCGACGCGGATCACCAACGTGGTCGCCACGCTCAAGGGCAGCCGGAATCCCGAGCGGATCTACGTGGTGACCGGCCACTACGACTCGCGGGTCACCGACGTCATGGACGCCACCAGCGACGCGCCCGGCGCGGACGACGACGCCTCCGGCGTAGCGGTGATCATGGAGCTGGCCCGGGTGATGGCGACCCACCGGCCGGAGGCGACCATCGTCTTCGCCGCGGTGGCCGCCGAGGAGCAGGGCCTCTACGGCTCCGACCACCTGGCCCAGTCGTTCAAGGACCGCAACGCCGACGTGCAGGCCATGTTCAGCAACGACATCGTCGGCACCGGCAACGCGCACGACGGCACCCGCAACGACCCGCGGACCGTGCGGCTCTTCGTCGAGGGCGTGCCCACCTCGGAGACCCCGGCCGAGGCGGCGGTCCGCAAGAGTGTGGGCGGGGAGAACGACGGCCCGTCCCGGCAGCTGGGCCGGTTCGTGGAGAGCGTCGCGGAGAACCCGGACACCGGCATGAAGGTGCGCGTGATCTGGCGGCGCGACCGCTACCTGCGCGGCAGCGACCACATCTCGTTCCTGCTCCGCGGGTATCCGGCGGGCCGGTTCACCGAGCCACGGGAGAATTTCGCCCACGAGCACCAGGACGTGCGGGTCGAGGACGGCGTGCAGTACGGCGACCTGATCGAGTTCTGCGACTTCGCGTACATCAGCCGGGTTGCCAAGGTCAATGCGGCGACCCTGTGGAACCTGGCCCAGGCGCCCGGCACCCCGCGCGGGGTGGTCATCGACACCACGCAACTGACCAACGAGACGACCCTGCGCTGGACGCTGGGCACCGAGGCGGACCTGGCCGGCTACGAGGTGGTCTGGCGCGAGACGACCGCCCCGGACTGGCAGCACACGCTCAAGGTCGGCAAGGTCGACACGGTCACGATCGACCTTTCCAAGGACAACGTCTTCTTCGGCGTACGGGCGGTGGACGCGGCCGGTCATCGAAGCCCCGTGGCAGCACCGCAGCCGTCGAGCTGACCCCGGGACGGGCACGCCGGTGCCACCATGACGACATGACAGTCGATCACACGGTCCGGTTGATCTTCGGGGACACGTCGAAGGCGGCGGCGACGCACACCAACCTCTCCGCCGTCCGGCACGACGGCCGCGCCCTGTGGATCGCCGGCGACGAGACCGCGACCGTCGAGAGGCTGATCACCCACGACGACAAGGAGTTCGGCGAGGAACGGACCTACCGGCTGGCCGATTTCGTGAAGCTGCCCGGCGACGACGCGGACTCCGAGGCCGACGTCGAGGGCCTGGCCCGCACCGGCCACTTCCTGTGGGCGGTCGGCTCGCACAGCCTGCGCCGCAAGCAGATCAAGGACCGGCACGACGACGCGCGGGCGCTCAAGCGGCTGGCCCGGGTGGAGGGGCAGGACAACCGCCAGATCCTGGTGCGGCTGCCGATCGCCGAGGTGGACGGGCTGCCCACCCCGGTGCGGGAGCTGGAGGTGGACGGCGTACGGCACCGGGCCGCCGCCCTCGGTGGCCGCGACGACCTGCGCGAGATGCTGGCCGACGACGAGCACCTGGGCGCCTTCGTGCCGATCCCGGGCAAGGACAACGGGCTGGACATCGAGGGCATCGCGGTCACCGGCGACCGGGTCTACCTCGGGCTGCGCGGGCCGGTGCTGCGCGGCTGGGCGTTCGTGCTGGAGCTGCGCCCGTACGTGGACGACGACCGGCCCGACCGTCTGCGGCTGCGCAGGTTCGACGACGGCCGGCCGTACCGCAAGCACGTGCTGCGCCTGGACGGCCTGGGCGTGCGCGACCTCTGCCCGTCCGGCGACGACCTGCTGGTGCTGGCCGGCCCGACCATGGACCTGGACGGGCCGGTGCGGATCTACCGCTGGCACGGCGCCCGCCGGGTCGCGATGCCGACGATCGTGCGCGGCGGCCTGATCTCCCGCGAGGTGGAGCTGACCTACGGCGAGGGCGACGACCACGCCGAGGGGATCAGCCACTTCGGGCCGCCGGAGGAGGGCCGGGTGCTGGTCGTCTTCGACAGCCCGGCGCCGATCCGGCTGACCGGCGACGGCGCCGTGATCGCCGACGTGGTGCGCCTGCCGTGACATGATCCGGCGATGAGCAGATTCCTCAGCGTTCACATCGACCGCCCGGTGGCCGAGGTCTACGAGTTCGCGGCCAACCCGGCCAACCTGCCGCGCTGGGCGCCCGGCCTGGGCAGCGCGGTGGTGCGGGAGGGCGACGACTGGTTCGTCGAGACGCCCGCGGGCCGCGTGCGGGTCACGTTCGCGCCGGCCAACGTGTTCGGCGTGCTCGACCACGAGGTGGTGACACCCACCGGCGAGACCGTCTATGTGCCGCTGCGGGCGATCGCGGACGGCGACGGCTGCGAGGTGGTCTTCGCGCTGCGCCGCGCGCCCGGGATGACCGACGAGGAGTTCGAGCGCGACGCCGGGCTGGTCACCAACGACCTCGAACTACTCAAGGCCGTGGTCGAGGGTCACTCCCCGACCGTACCGTCGAGCAGCTCTCGCACCGCGTCGGCGTGACCGGCGTGCCGGGCCGTCTCGTTGATCAGATGGAGCAGGACGAAGCGCAGGTCGGCGGTCATGCCGGTGGCGGCCACGAGCCGGCGCACGGCGGCATCGGTGGCCTTCGCCCGCTCCCGGTAGAGAGCGACGGCCAGCTCGACCGGCAGGCTCGGGGTGAACTCGTCCTCGTCCTCCGACGTCGGTTCGCCGAAGATCTTCCCGTCGATCCAGCGCCGCTCGACATTTGTGAGATGGTGCACGATGCCGACCAACGGCAGCAGCTTGCCGTCCGGCCGCCATCGGGCCTGCTCGTCGGTGGTGCCGAGCGCCTTGCGCAGCACCGCGCCACGCAGGAAGGCCAGCCAGTCCAGGAAGAGTTCGACCTCGTCCGGGTTGCCTGCCGGAAACGTCGTGTCCTCGAGTGCACCCATCCATGACAGGCTAGATCCATGTCGCGATCACTGCGCAAGCTCGGCTTCCTGACCATCGGGCTGTTCGACGGAACCGATCCCCGGCCCGGTCACGAGTCGACCTTGGAAATCATCCAGCTGGGCGAGGAGCTGGGCTTCGACAGCGCCTGGGTGCGCCACCGCCATCTGCAGTACGGCATCTCGTCGCCGGTCGCCGTGCTGGCCGCGGCGTCGCAGCGCACCAGCCGGATCGAGCTCGGCACCGCGGTCATCCCGCTGGGCTGGGAAAATCCGCTGCGCCTCGCCGAGGACCTGGCCACCGTCGACATCCTGTCCGGCGGCCGGCTCAACCCGGGGGTCAGCGTCGGGCCGCCCATGCACTTCGACAAGGTCAAGGAGGCGCTCTACCCGGACACCGCCGCCCAGGAGGACTTCAGTTACCGCCGGGTCGAAAGGCTTCTGGCTTTCGTACGGGGTGAGATCGCGACGGATTTCAGCGGAACCGAGGGCTTCGAGGTCTTCTCCGACCGCATCGAACCCCACGCGCCCGGCCTGAGCCGCCGCATGTGGTACGGCGGCGCCAGCCTGCGCTCCGCCCAGTGGGCCGGCGAGCACGGGATGAACTTCCTGACCAGCAGCGTGGTGCGGGCCGAGGAGGCGGAGGACTTCGCCGAGATCCAGCTCTCGCACATCCGCGCGTTCCGTTCGCACCACCCGGACGGCGACAAGGCCCGGGTCTCGCAGGGCCTGGTGGTCATCCCGACCGACTCGGCGACGGCGGAGCAGAAGGCCAAATACCTCGCGTACGCCGAGAAACGCGCACCGCGTACGGCGGCTCCGCAGGGTCCGGCCCGGATGCTGTTCTCGCTCGACTACGTGGGCACGTCCGACGAGATCGCCGAGCGGCTGCACGCGCACCCGGCGTTCCAGGAGATCGACGAGGTGGCGTTCGCGTTGCCGTTCAGCTTCGAGCACCCGGACTACGTGCAGATCCTCACCGACATGGCGACCAAGCTGGGTCCCGCGCTCGGCTGGTCCCCGGCCGCCTAACCCAGCGCCGGCACGCTCATCGCGGTCCCGGTGGCCAGGTCGGTCACCGGGATCACCGCGGCCGGCTTGCCGGACATCAGCACCAGCCGGGTGGTGTCCGGCGGGGCCAGCCGCCGCAGCTCGTGCACCGCGCCGGCCTCCAGGGTGATCCGGCCGTCGCGGCGGGACGCGCCCACCTTGCCGAGCGGTCCGGTGAGGACCAGGCAGAGGTGTCTGCCGCCGGCCCTCGCGTAGTGGGTGTCCGCGTCGCACAGGCCGAGCAGCCGGCCGAACCAGCCGGGCGCGTCGTCCGCCTCGGTGGAGATGTCGTCGTTGACGGCGTAGACCTCGACGTCGTGCGTGCCGGGCAGCAGCAGCGGATCCCGTACGAGAAAGACCGTCGCACCCGCCGCCAGAGCGACCAGCACGACCGTGCCGAGCACCCAGGGCCACCGCCGCTTCTTCGCCATGCCGTGCACTCTAGGTTTCCTTGGTGGGGTTAGCCCCACCAAAAGCCGGGTGACAGCCGCAGCGACACCGCGGACCCGCCGCCATAGCGTTCAGGCATGACTATGACGACCACGGTGACCAGGGCGGATGCGGCCGTGACGCTGCGCGGGGTCAGCCGCGTGTACGGGCGGGGACCGGCCGCGGTGCGAGCCGTCGACGACGTGACCCTGGAGTTCCCTCGCGGTGGCTGGACGGCGGTGATGGGCCCGTCCGGTTCCGGCAAGTCCACCCTGCTGCATTGCGCGGCCGGCCTGGAGAAGGTGGACGCCGGTCAGGTCGTCATCGGCGACACCGACATCACCCGGGCCGGCGACGCCGAGCTGACCGCGCTGCGCCGCACCCGCATCGGATTCGTCTTCCAGAGCTTCAACCTGATCGGCTCGTTGTCCGCCGAGCGCAACGTGGCGTTGCCGCTGCGCCTGGCCGGCAAGCGCCCGGCCGCGTCGCAGGTGCGGGCCACGCTCGCCCGGGTCGGCCTCGCCGACCGCGCCCGGCACCGGCCGCGCGAGTTGTCCGGCGGCCAGCAGCAGCGGGTGGCGATCGCGCGGGCCATGGTGACGCGGCCCGAGGTGTTGTTCGCCGACGAGCCGACCGGCGCGCTCGACTCCACCGCCGCGCGCACGGTGCTCGACCTCATGCGCGAGATGGCCGACGCGGGTCAGAGCATCGTGATGGTCACCCATGATCCCGGCGCCGCCGCCCGCGCCGACGCGGTGGTCTTCCTGCGCGACGGCCGGGTCGTCGACCGGCTGGCCGGCGCCGGCCCGCGCGAGGTCGCGGACCGACTCGCCGCGTGGGAGAACTGAGATGAGCCGCCGCTGGTCGTTGTTCGCCGGCGCGCTGCTGTCCGTGGCGCTCGGCGTCGCGCTGGTCCAGTCGTCGCTGCTGCTGCTGATCTCGGCGGCCACCCTCGACCCGCCGGCCGGACTGAGCGAGGCCGATCGGATGGCGTTCTCGGAGAGCGTCACCGCGGCCGTGGCGATGCTCGGCGTGATCCTCGGCGCGGCCACCTTCCTGGCCGGCTTCATCATCAGCTCGACCTTCGCGTTCACCGTCGACCAGCGCCGCCGTGACCTCGCGCTGCTGCGCCTGGTCGGGAGCAGCCGCGGCCAGGTGCGCCGGTTGCTGCTCGGCGAGGCGCTGCTGCTCGGCGGCCTCGGCGCGGCCATCGGCATCCCGGCCGGTCTGGGCGTCATGGCGGTCCAGGCGTGGCTGATGCGCACGATGGACTTCGTCCCCGACGGCTTCCACGGCCGGTGGCGCATGTGGATCCTCGGCGTCTCCTTGGGTACGGGCATCGTGCTCGCCGTCGCCGGGGTGCTGGTCGCCGCGCGGCGGGCGGGCCGGGTGCGCCCGCTGGAGGCGCTGCGCGAGACCGGCGCCGCCGCGCGGGTGATGACCGCGAGCCGCTGGATCGGCGGCCTGGTCTTCCTGGGCGGCGCGCTCGCCCTGATCATCGTGGCCCCGCACGGCGGTGTGGCCGGCGGTCAGGCGATGGCGTTGAACGTGGCGATGCCCGCGGCGATCGCGGTGGCGGCGTTCAGCCCGCTGTTCGTGCCGCTGTTCGCCCGGCTCGTCCCGGCCGCCGGCGTCACCGGCTCGCTGGCCCGGGCCAATGTCGCCGACGCGCGCCGTCGCAGCGCCTCGGTGGCCGCGCCGCTGATCGTGCTGGTCGCGCTCGTGGTCGGCAACGCCTCGGCGGGTGCCTCGTTCGCCACCTCGGGGATCGGCGAGATGCGCGCGCAGACGCACGCCGACCTGGTGGTCGAGTCGTCCGGCCTGGCCGGCGACCGGATCACCGCGGTGCCCGGCGTGGCGTCCGCGTCCACCGAGACCGCGCTGCCCGCCACGGTCACCACCGGCCGGGGCGACGACACCGAGTCGGAGCCGGTGACCGCGATGGTGGTCGACCCGGCCCGGTACGCGGCGGTGCACTCCGCCGGTGACGCGCTCGGCGCGCTGCGGGGACGGGCGGTCGCCGCCGGCCCCGGCGGCGACGTGCCGGCGCGCGGCACGCTGCGGCTGACCCTGCCCGGCCAGGACCTGGGCGAGATTCCGGTGGTCGCGCACGTCCCCGAGGCGATGAGCGGCGGCCCGAGCCTGCTGCTGCCCGAGGGCCTGATCCCGGCCGGCCGGTTGGCGACCGCGCCGACCCGCAGCTTCGTCACGCTTGCGCCGGGCGCCGACCGGGCGGCGGCCACCGCCGCCCTGTCCCGGGTCGGCACGGTCTCCTCGCTGGAGGACTGGTTGCGGGCCGACGCCGCCGCCCGCAACGCGACCAACAACAAGGTCATGCTCGTGGTGATGGGGCTGGGCGGCCTGTACGCCCTGATCGGCGTCGTCAACTCGGTGGTGATCGGCGCGGCCACCCGGCGGCGCGAGTTCGCCGAGGCCCGGGTGACCGGCCTGACCCGCGGCCAGGTGGTGCGCTCCGCGCTGCAGGAGTCCTTCGCGGTGACGGTCGCCGGCCTGGTCCTGGGCGGCTTGGCGGCCGCCGCGGCGATGGCGACGACGTTGGCCACCACCGCCGCGGTCACCGGCACCGCGACGCTGGACGTGCCGTGGCGGTTGGTCGGCGGTGTGGCTGCCGTGGCCGTGCTGGTGACGGCCGCGACCAGCCTGCTGACCGCGCTCTCCGCGACCCGCCCCCGCCCGGTGTCCCTCCTGGCCGCCCGCGAGTGACCGGCCCTGGCCGCTCCCTCACCGCTCACCGCACCGGCCCGCCACCCGGCACCGGCCGCTCCTCCCGCGCCCCCTCCGGAGCCGCCGCACTCCGCGGCACCGCCGCGCCCTCCCGCACCGCCGCCGCGCCCTCCCCCACCGCCGCCTCCTCGGGCGCCGCGGTCGGGTCGGCACCCGAGAGGAAGCCGTTCGCGTTGTCGCGGACGTGGGCGGCACCGAGCGCCTCCGCCCAGCGCGCGACCTCGCTGGCCAGGGCGGTGGCCGCCGCCTCGTCGCCGGCGTCGCGGGCCAGCACGGCCAGCAGCAACTGCTGCGAGAGCGTCCCGGTCACGTAGCCGGCCCCCGCACCGAGCGCCGTGGCCCGCTGCCAGCGTTCCAGCGCCGAAGCTCGATCGCCGTTGTCGTGGTCGTGGTCGCCGAGGTGCCGCAACGCCTCCCGGGCCAGCAGGTCGTCCCGGTCCGCCGCCGCGAGCGCCGCCTCGTAATGGCCCGGCGCCGCCTCCCGGTCGGCGCGCAGGTTGTCCGCGACGAGCCCGAGATACATCTCGGCCCAGCCGGCGTCGGCCGTACCGGATGCCGTCCGCCGCAACTGTCCGGCCCGGCGTTCCACGTCCGCGATCACCTCGGGATCCTTGCCCCAGGGCCCCGGCTGGAACGTCCCGCCCACCGGATGGATCAGCCGGAGATAATCACGGCGCAGCCGCAGGAAGTCCAGCTGCCAGCCGCCGGCCCCGGCCCGCTCGGCCTTCTCCAGCCGCTCCGCCGCCGTGTCCGTACCGGCCCACCAGTCCCGATCCACCGCCACCGCGGCCGCCGCGAGCGCAAGCCGCCCGCGCACCCCGCCGTCTCCGGCGCCCGCCGCCCCCGCCGGCGCGTCCCCCGCTTCGCTCGGCCGGGCCCTCTCCGTATCGCCCGCCCCCGCGGCTCCGGCCTGGCTGGGCCGCCCCGCCCCCGCGTCTCCCTCTGCGCTGAGCCGCGCCGTCCCCGCCTCCGCCGCCGCGGCGTCGAGCAGCGCGAGCGCCCGGTCCCAGCGGGCGCCCCGAGCCAGCTCGATCGCCGCTGCCGCCACCTCGTCCATGAAAGTCGTCATGGCGGGGACGGTAATTTTGCCGAAAACTATCCACAAGAAAACTACTTCGGGGGTACGGGTGGAAGGCTCTGTCGAACGCCACGTCGAGGTCTGGGCCAAGGAACTGGACTGGCTCGACCCGCTCACCGAGGCGATCATCGTGCGGCTGGTGGCGGTGTCCCGTTCGGTCACCCAGTCCCGCAAGCGGGCGCTGGCCGGCAGCGGGCTGAAACTCTGGCAGTTCAAGATCCTGCTGAGCCTGCGCCGGCTCGGTCCGCCGTACGCCACCAGCCCGTCCCGGCTGGCCGACGCCATGGGCCTGACCCGCGGCGCGCTCTCGGCCCGGCTGGCGCCGCTCGAGGAGGCCGGCCTCATCGCCCGCACCCACGACACCGGCGACCGCCGGCGCGTGGAGGTGCGGCTCACCGAGGCCGGCCACGAGGCCTTCGAAGCGCACGCCAAGGCGGAGAACCGCGACGAGACCGACCTGCTGGCCCCGCTCACCGAGCAGGAGCGCCACACCCTCGACGACCTGCTCCGCAAGCTGCTGCCCGACACGCTGTGACGGCCACCAGCCGGCCCGGTGGGCGCGGTTTCCGCTGGTCCGGCGCAATACTGGAGGGACCATGACGACGCTGCTCGACATCCGCCGCATCTACGCCGAGCCGGCGGCCACGGAACTTCCCCGCGGCAAGGAGATCCTGGCTCGCTTCCCGCACGCGCAGGTGGTTGCGGTGGAGAGCCACCACCGCATCCCCGAGGTGTACGGCGACGAGACCAACGTCGACCGGTGGGTGCGGATCAAGCGGGAGGCGCTCGTGCTCGGCGTGAAGAAGTCGCTGACCGCCCGCCCGAACGGCCGGTCCGCCGACTTCATCGCCCCGTCCACGGCCAACGGCTGCGCGATGGCCTGCGCATACTGCTACGTGCCGCGGCACAAGGGCTACAGCAACCCGATCACCGTGTTCGCCAACATCGACAAGATCACCGGATACGTCCGCCGGCACGCCGGCCGGCAGGGGACCAAGCCGGCGCCGAACGAGTGCGACCCGCACGCCTGGGTCTACGACATCGGCGAGAACTCCGACTGCAGCGTCGACGCACGGGTCAGCGACAACGTCCGGGACCTGGTCGAGATGTTCCGGTCGCTGCCCAACGCGAAGGCGTCGTTCGCCACCAAGCACGTCAACACCGACCTGCTCGGCTGGGACCCGCAGGGCCGCACCCGCATCCGGTTCTCCCTCATGCCGGCCCGTGACGCGAAGATCCTCGACATCCGGACCACGCCGGTCGAGCAGCGGATCGCCGCGATCGACGACTTCGTCGCGGCCGGCTACGAGGTCCACGTGAACTTCAGCCCGGTCGTCGTCCGCGACGGCTGGCTCGCCGACTGGGCCGAGCTGCTCGACCAGCTCGACGCCGGTATCGGACCGGCCGCCAAGGCCCAGCTCGCCGCCGAGGTCATCTTCCTCACCCACAACCGCGACCTGCACGAGATCAATCTGGGCTGGCACCCCAAGGCCGAGGACCTGATCTGGCGCCCCGACCTGCAGCAGGGGAAGCGATCGCAGAACGGCTTCTGGAACGTGCGCTACCGCACCGGCGCCAAGGGCCGGTACGTCGCGGCGCTGGTCGACCTGATCGCCGCCCGGACCCCGTACTGCCGGGTCCGGTACGCCTTCTGAGGACGCGTCAGTCCCGGCGGTCGTAGTACAGGCAGATCGCTCCCGACTCGGTCGGCGCCGAGCCGGCCAACGTCCAGCCGGACGCGGGCAAGCCGTCGGTGAACAGGCTTGCGCCGCCGCCGACGACCTCCGGACAGAGCGTGATGCTCAGCCGGTCGATCTGGCCGGCGTCCAGGAGCGTACGGATGACGCTGCTGGAGGCCAGCACGATGATGTCGCCGCCATCCTGCTCGCGCAGGCGCGTGACCTCGTCCGCGAGGTCGCCGCGGACGATGCGGGAGTTGGCCCAGTCCGCGGCGGACAGCGTCGTGCTGAAGACGACCTTCTCGGTCTCGGTGAGCCACTTCGAAAAGGCCCGGTCCCGCGGGTCGGCGTCCGCGTTGTCCGCGACCGCCGGCCAGAAGCCGCCGAAGCCCTCGTAGTTCGTGCGGCCCAGCAGGATCGTGGTGGCGGGCGAGGTCACCCGGATCATGTGGTCGCGGGCGCCGTCGGTGAGCGCGTGCGGCACGATCCAGCTCATGTCGTACGGCCCGCCGGCGCCGGAGATCCGGCCGTCGAGCGAGAGCGAGATGTTGGCAACGACCTTGCGTGTCATGGTGGGTCTTCTTTCTTCGTCGGAATGTTCGCGGCTTGGTCGGAGCCGATGCCGAGTTCTCGACATCCGGGGCGCAGAATCTTGAAGATGCGGCAGGCCTACGCGCACGACGCGGTGCTGATCATGGAACCGGACACCGACGTCGGGGCGGCGGGAGCGGCGATCACGGTCGCGCTCTGCGGGCGCTGGAAGCACGAACCGCCCTGCCCGCTCGCGCCGCACCACACCGCCGCGCACCGCGAGGGCGACCGCGTCCGGCTGCGCATCCTCTTCGCCACCGAGCCGGCGCGGCTCGCCGAGGTGCGCGCGAAGATCGCCGAGGCGCTACGGGCCTGGCGGGTCGTCGAGGAGGAGCCCGGCGAGATCACCGACGCCGAACGGGACCACGCCGACCGGCTGGCCGGCATCGCGCCATGATGCTCGACGGGAGTGTCCTGTGCGGGCGCTGGTTGCGGCGGTCGAGGGGCAGCTCGGCACCGTACGGGTGGTCGTCGCCAACGCCACCGGACCGCAACCCACCGCACCGGCCGAGGAGGTCACCTGGCAGGACCACCTCGACCAGCTGGTGTTCTTCGTGAGGAGCCCGGCCCTGCTGATGCGCGCGACGCTGCCCGGCATGCGACGGCTCGGCGGCGGTCGCATCACCCAGATCGGATCGGACTCGGCCGACCGCGCCGCGGGCTACGTGGCCCTCGTGCCGCTGGGCCGGATGGGCACCCCGGACGACGTGGCCGGCGTGGTCGCGTTCGTGGCCTCCGACGCCGCCCGCTTCGTCACCGGCCAGCGCCTCACGGTCAACGGCGGCCACACCATCGCCTGAACGTCGCTCCACGCGATCATGCGGGCGGCAGTTCCACCGCGGTGGTGCTGAGGTATTCGTTCCCGCTCCGCACCTTCACGAAGAGGCACATCTCGGTGTCCATCGCTTCCGGCGCTGGCAACCGGGCCTGGAACTGCCCGGAGTGATCGGTGGCCACGAACGCCGGCGAGCCGATTCCCGCCATCGAGGCCACCCGCCACGACGCGGCCCGTGTATTCAGCTCAAGGACGGAATTCGGGGGAAAGCCGTGTCCGGTCACGTTCACCGGTTGCCGCCGGACGATACGAGCAGGCTCCAGGGACACCATTGCCGACGGCGGCGACGCAACATCATTCGCCGCGCATGGCGCACCGGGACTACGGCCGGACGTGATCGCGATGGGAACAAACGGCAGACCGAACAGCAAGGGCACCA
This sequence comes from uncultured Actinoplanes sp., assembly GCF_934643405.1. Classification (GTDB taxonomy): domain Bacteria; phylum Actinomycetota; class Actinomycetes; order Mycobacteriales; family Micromonosporaceae; genus Actinoplanes. The sequence continues at coordinate 4,834 of NZ_CAKUCL010000003.1, read as the reverse complement.
CCATGATTTGCGCCGCGTTGACGACAGTCGTTCGCACCCGAGGCGGCACCCATGTCCTCGCATGACTCAGCCGGATGAGGGCAGTTTTCCGCGGTGCCCTCGATCTGTTCCCGGCGGTGTTGCGCAATGCGCGATGCGCGAAGACCACCTGCAGGATCCCGACGCCAAGACCGGCCAGGGACAAGATCAAGCTTATCGCATTGAAAGCCTCGCCCTCCAGCAACTGCAACGACACAGTGATTCCTTCACGTCTGATCGCGATACGCATTGACCTACGTGAGGGTGATTGTACGAACGGACAACCAGGGCATCCGAACTGGACAGTCGCAGCCTTGACGCGGAACGGTTTCATGAACCATCTTCACGATTCCTCATCGACGGGCGGATCCGGGAAATGCCGATAGTCTGGGCTCATGCTGCTCACCGTCGTAGCCGACTACGGATTCGGGGATCTCGCGTTCGCCGAGGTCCGGCAGCGCTTCGCGAACCTGCTGCCCCACGCCCACGTCGCGGAGCTGCCGGTGCCGCCCTTCGACACGGTCAGCGCCGGTTTCTGCCTGGCACAGCTCGCGTTCGGCGAGGGGCCGGCCGACCGGATCGTCTTCGCCAACGTGGCGCCCCGCGAGGACGAGGACGACCCGCGCACGGACAACGCCGGCGAGCCGCTCGCCGCCGCCCGGCTGGACTCCGGCGTGCTCGTGGTCGGGGTCGCCTCGGGTTTCAGCATGTCGTTCCTGGCCGCCGAGGGGATCGAGGTCCGCGGCGTGAAGGTCGCCGACGCGGGCTCGCAGTTCCGCTCCCGAGACCTGTTCCCCGGCGCGGTGGCGTCGCTGGCCGACGGCGGCGACCTGCTGGGCCGGGTGCTGAGGCTGCCGGAACCGCCGGCCAACGCCGTGGTCTACACCGACGGCTACGGCAATCTGAAGACCTCGTGGCACGAGCCGCCCGCTCCGGTCGGCAGCACCGTCCAGGTCCGGATCGGGGACGCCACCGCCGAGGCCATGATCAGCGACGGCGTCTTCGACGTGCCGGCCGGCATGATGTCGTTCGCCCCCGGCAGCTCCGGCTGGGGCCGCCCGTTCTACGAGCTCCTGATGCGCGGCGGCAGCGCGGCCGAGACGTTCGGCCACCCCCGGTCCGGGACGGCGGTCGCCGTAGGCTGACCGCATGTCCACCTACACCCCCGGCCAGGTCGTCGAGAAGACCGGTTTCAGCCTGGACACGCTGCGCTATTACGAACGCATCGGCCTGCTGGACGGCGTGAGCCGCACCGCCGGCGGCCGGCGCCAGTACGGCGACGCCGACATCGGCTGGCTCGAGATCCTGCGCTGTCTGCGCGAGACCGGCATGCCGATCGCCCGGATGCGCGAGTTCGCGGAACTGTGCCGCGACGACCGGACGGTCGCCGAGCGCATCGACCTCCTCGAGGAGCACGACCGCGAGGTCGAGAAGCGCATCGCCGAGTTGCAGGCCCAGCGCGACCACATCCGCGGCAAGATCGCGTACTACCGCTCGCTGCTGCCGTAGCCACCGCCGGCGCCGATCCTGAGCTGTATCGCGGCAAGTACTGTGTCTGATACAGTAGCTGCCGTGGTTGAGAACACCAACGTCGACGTCCTCGCGGCGGATCTGCTGCGCGGCCACACCGACACGATCGTGCTGGGGGTGCTCCGCTCCGACGACAGCTACGGCTTCGAGATCTTCAAGCGCATCCGCGATGCCACCGGCGGCCGTCACGAGATCAAGGAAGCCACTCTCTACGCGACCTACCGGCGCCTGCAGAAGGACGGCCTCATCGAGGCGTACTGGGGGGACGAGAGCCAGGGCGGCCGGCGCAAGTACTACCGCATCACCGATGCCGGCCGCGCGGTGTACCGCGGCAACGTCGCGGCCTGGGAGCTCACCCGCGACCTCATCGATTCCCTGCTCGAACTGGACCGGTCCACCGGTTCCCGCGACGCCGCAGACGGAAGGCGGTCATCGTGACCATCCCGCACGACAGCATGGACGTTCACCGGCTCCTCGACCGGGCCTTCGCGGGCGTCGCGATGACCCCCGAGCGGCAGGAGTTCAAGGACGAGGTGCGCGCCAACCTGGTCGCCCGCATCGCCGAGCTCGAGGCCGGTGGCACGCCCGCCGACCGGGCCGCCCGGCTGGCCGTCGAGGAGCTGGGCGACCTGCGCGCGATCATCGAGAGCGCCGAGCAAGTCACGCCCTGGCAACAGCGCCGGGTCCGCCCGCGGCCGGGCTTCGTGCTGCGCACGGTGCTGTTCTCGGCGATCGGGGCGGGCGGCCTGGCAACGCTGGCACTCGCGGCCACGATCGCCGGCGTGCCGGTCGGTGGTGAGGTCGCCGCGGTCCTCGGCCTGGCGGTGGCGGCCGGCGCGATCACCGCCGACGCCCTGCGCCAGGAGACGACCTCCAACCATCCGATGCCCACCGGCCGGGCTTTCGCGTACGGCGCGGGGGCTCTCCTGGCGGTGGCCGGCCTGGGCGGCGTCTGGCTTTTCGTCCGCGGCGACGGCCTGGGCTGGCTCATCGGCGGTGCGGTGCCGGTGCTGCTCGCCATCGGCCTGCTCAGTTACCTGGGCGCCACCCAGACCAACCGGCACAAGCAGTGGCTGGTCCAGATGGCCCAGACCCACGCCGCCGCGGGCGACGCGTTCACCGCCGACCCGGCGGCCGCCGCCCGCTTCGGCCTCTACACGATCGTCAACTGGCTGGTCACCATCACCGTGTTCATCGTGCTGACGCTGACCGTCGGCTGGGTCTGGTCGTGGATCGCGGTGGTCGGCGGCGTCGTGGTCACCATGCTGATGATCGCCCGCATGCTCTTCGCGCCGCAGGACGGCCCGAAGTAACCAGGCGTGGCCGCGGTGCGCCAACACCGCGGCCACGCCGACGACACACCCGGAGTCGCCGACCGAGGCGGCCGGTCTGCCGTGCGTGCCCGCATCGTGACGGTAGCTCATGCCGCGCTCGCCCCCGCCGGCTCCTTCACCCGAGAAGGAGTGCAGATGTCCCCACCGGAGAACGCCGTCGAAGCGGTCGGCCTGAGGAAGGCCTACGGCAAGGTCCAGGCCTTGGCCGGGCTCAGTTTCGCGGTCCGCCCCGGCATCGTGTTCGGCCTGCTCGGCCCCAACGGCGCCGGCAAGTCGACCACGATGCGCATCCTCACCACGCTGTCCCGGCCGGACCAGGGCCGGGCCGCCATTCACGGCATCGACACCGGCGAGCACCCGGACCGCGTCCGGCGGCTCATCGGCTACGTCCCGCAGAAGCCCGGCTTCGACCCGGTCGCGACCGGCACGGAGAACCTGGTCCTGCAGGGACGCGTCCACGGCGCCCCGGCCGGCCAGGCCCGCCGCCGCGCGGCCGAGTTGCTGGACCGCTTCGGCCTGACCGGCGCCGCCCGGCGCCAGGCCGGCACCTGGTCCGGCGGCATGCAACGCAAGCTCGACGTGGCGATGGGACTGATGCACCGGCCGCGCGTGCTCTTCCTGGACGAACCCACCACCGGTCTCGACCCGCAGGCGCGGCAGGAGCTGTGGACGGAGATCGCCCGGCTGGCCCGCGAGGACGGGTTGACCGTGCTGCTCACCACCCACTATCTGGAGGAGGCCGACCACCTCGCCGCGCAGCTGGTGATCGTCGACGCCGGCCGGGTGGTCGCCGGCGGGACGCCGGACGAGCTCAAGGACGCGCTCGGCGGCGACACCATCCGGATCGGCCTGGCCCGTCCGGAGGAGGCCGCCCGGGCGAGCGCCGCCCTGTCCGGGGTGGGCGCCACCGTCGCCGACGACGGCACGCTGCACGCCCGGGTGACCAACGGCGCCGCGGTCCTGCCCGGGGTGCTGTCCGCATTGGATGCCGCCGGCCTCGGGCTCGCCTCGGTGAGCGTCGCCCGCCCGTCGCTCGACGACGTGTACCTGCACTGGACCGGCCGCAGCTTCGACTCGGCCGACCGGCGAGAGGCGGTGCCGGCGTGACCACCGCGCTCACCCATGCCCGTCTGCTGTCCGGCCGGTCGCTGCGCACCTTGAGCCGCCAGCCGGCGTACCTGCTCTTCACGCTGGTCCAGCCGATGCTGTGGCTGCTGCTGTTCGGCCAGCTGTTCCGCCGGGTCACGGAGTTGTCCGGCTTCGGCGGCGGCAGCTACCTGACCTATCTCACCCCCGGCGTCATCGTGATGACCGCGATGAGCACCGCCGGCTGGGCCGGCACGTCGACCGTCCAGGACATGGAGCGCGGGGTGATGGACCGCACGCTCATCTCCCCGATCCGCCGCCCGGTGCTGGTGACGGCGGGCCTGGCACACCAGACGCTGGTGACGGTCGTGCAGTCGCTGATCGTCTTCGGCGCCGGCCTGCTCGCCGGTGCCCGCTATTCCGGCGGCGTGCTCGGCGTGCTCACCGTGCTGGGCTGTGCGGTGCTGCTGGCACTGATCTTCGCCGCGCTGTCCCACACGATCGCGCTGCTGGTCCACCAGCAGGAGGCGCTGATCGCCATCGCGCAGTTCCTGGTGCTGCCGCTGACGTTCCTGTCGTCGGTGATGATCGCGCCGGCGGTGATGCCGTCCTGGGTCGGCCGGGTGGCCCGGTTCAACCCGGTGGACTGGGCGGCGGTGGCCGGCCGAGAGGCTCTGCAGGTCACCCCCGACTGGGGTGTGGTGCTCGACCGCGGCGCGCTCCTGGCGGCGCTCGCGGCCCTGATGTCGTGGCTCGCCGTCCGCGCCTACCACATCCACCAGAAAGCCCTCTAAGAGCCGGTCGTAGCCCGCCACTCACCCCTGAGGCCGTGTTCCCCACCCTTCGCAGCGTGGGGAGCACGGCCG
>NZ_CAKUCL010000002.1 GCF_934643405.1 uncultured Actinoplanes sp. | reverse complement strand
GCGCCGGCCCGGATCAGCTCGGTCGCGACATCCTCGGCGACGCGCTCGGACTCGCTGCCGTGCGAGGTCAGCCGGCCGGGCTCGGGCAGCGCGTCCAGCACGGCCAGGGCCAGCGGGTGGGCCGGGTCCGGATAGGCGCGCAGGGCCGCCGGGTAGAGCTCGCGCAGCGTCTCCCGCAGCGCGGTCGCGGCCGCGTGCCGGCCGGCGAGCAGGGCCACGTGCGCGGCCAGGACGGGCTTGTAGCTCACCAGGTCGCGCGGTACCGGCAGGTTTGCCGCGTCGAGGGCCCCGGCCTGCAGGGCGCGGGCCAGTCCGACCGCACGACGGGCGGCCGGCGGGGCCTGCATCTCGTCGACCGAGTCGTCGTCGGCGAAGCGCTCGGCGAAGTCGTCGGTGGTGTCGTCGTCCGCCACCACCAGCGGTCGCCCCGCGGCGGTCAGTAACGACGTGACCAGGTGGTCGTCGCTGTCGGCGGCCACCGCGGCGTCGGTGAACCCACTCGTCCGTTCCACGAGCAGCGACCCGAGCGTGGCATAGCCCGCAGGATCGTCGCTGATCTCGTGGACGCCGAGCAGCCGGCCTGCGTCATCCACCACGGCGATGGTCAGCTGAGCGGCCGAAGCCGCACGCACCGCATCATCAGCCGACGCGAGACCGCAGTACACGCGCACGAGCGCCACGGCGTCGTCCTCCTCCCCGGGACTGCTTTGTTTGGCCAAGCACTGATGGTCCCTGTTGAAGGGTCAGTCGCGCCAGTCCACAGCAGCAGAGATCTTGCCGATTACCGAACGCCATCCCAGGCTTGCCTGTTGTGCCCCGATTTTCTTCAACCGGCGGCGACCAAAGAATCCGCCCATCCCACCGCTCTCCGCGGACCGGAGGGACTCGTCCAGGTCATCGAGTGGCGATCCGGGGTTCAGAGCCAGGATCACCGGCTTGAGCCGGAGTGCGTAGCCCAGGTCACGGGCCACCTCGCCGGCGGCGATGAGCAGCGGAAGGTCCCATGTGTCGTGCCCGCCGCGCAGGTTCTCGACCACGAGGTCCAATTCGTAGCGATCATCCGGCTGCGGGTCGATGTCGGTCGACTGTACCCGGTCGGCCAGGGTCGCCCAGGTGTCAAGTTGTGCGAGGTCGTGCGGAGCACCCGAACGAATGAAGGAGACCAGCGACTCGGGGCTCTTGAAGGCGAGCAGCCGTCCCTTGTGGCTGAGGAAGATGGGCACCTCCTCATTGGCCGCCTTCTCCTCGACCTCCTTCTCCTGCTCGTCCTCGAAGTCCTCCGGGTCGGGCTCGTCCGACTCGGCCGGCGCCGGCGAACCCGTGTCGCCCTCGGCGAGCAGCGCCTGGAACTCCTCGTCGACGATGACCTCTTCGTCGTCGTCCTCGGCGACCCCGCGTTTCCGCGCCTCGAACGGGTCGTCCTCGTCCGTCTCGGTCTCGGTCGGGGTCAGCTCGGCGGCCTTCCGATACGCGCGCAGGGTCAGCCCGACGCCGGCCGGGAGAGCGATCTCCACCGGCGCGATGCGGACCTCTTCCCACAGCGCGGGCCCGGAGAGCCCGGATGCGGACTGCTCGGGCGTGCCGGACGCCTCGGGCTCGTCGGACTGGCTGGTCACGGTGACCTCCGGGTTGGTTCGACCTGCGGGAGACGGTGAGTCTGACGACACACCCTAATGGGCACGCCCTCGGGCGATATGACCGTCCCCCGCACTTCTGCAATGACCGATGTATGGCGGTCAGAAACCTTTCGGGTGCCAGACCGTCTTGGTTTCCAGGAGAGCGGTCATCGGCCGCAGTCCCGGATCGCCGGTGAAGTCGGGCTCACCGGCCGGCGGGCGGAGCACCCGCTTGAGCGTTCCCGCGGCCGAGCGCTCCAGTTCGGTGGCGAGATCCGGATCGGCGATGCCGGTCAGGTCCAGCGCGTTCACGTCGTCGTGCGAGGCCAGCCACGGCGCTACCTCGGCGGCCCGGCCGGTCAGGATGTTCACCACACCGCCCGGCACGTCCGAGGTGGCCAGCGCCTCGGCGAGGGTGATGGCGATCTGGGCCTGCGGCGTGACCACCACGACCGTGTTGCCGGTGACGACGGCCGGGGCGATCACGCTGACCAGGCCCAGCAGCGAGGACGGGGCGGCCACGGCGACCACGCCGGTCGGTTCGGGCGCGGACAGGTTGAAGAACGGCCCGGCGACCGGGTTGGCGTTGCCGGCCACTTGCGCGATCTTGTCGGACCAGCCCGCGTACCAGACCCAGCGGTCGATCACGGCGTCCACCTCGGCGGCGTCCACCCCGAGAGCCTCGAACTCGGCCCGGCGGGCCTCGATCATCTCGGCGATCCGGTAAAGGACCTGACCCCGGTTGTACGCCGTGGCTCCGGCCCACTTCGCCTGAGCCTTGCGGGCTGCCACCACCGCGTCGCGCGCGTCCTTGCGGGAGGCGAGAGCCGCGTTGTCGCCGTCCACCAGATACGTCCGTCCTGACTCGCTGCGCGGGAAGGCCCCGCCGATGTACAGCTTGTAGGTCTTGCGTACGGAAAGGCGCCCACGCACCGGCAGCGCCTCCACCGGCTCGTCCTCGGGTCGCGGTGCCGGCTTGGCGGGCGGCGCCGGTGTGGCCGCGGACAGGGTCCCCGCGCCTCTCTTGGCGGAGGACACCCGCTTGGCCGGCTTGGTGGTGCCGCCCTCGGCGACGACCGAGGCCGGGTCCTCGGCCGCGGTCTGATCCGCCTTGGTGGCGGCGGCGGAGGCCGCCTTCGCTGACTTAGGCAAGGTACGCCTCCAGGCCCTGCCGGCCGCCCTCGCGGCCGTAACCGGACTCCTTGTAGCCGCCGAACGGCGAGGTGGGGTCGAACTTGTTGAACGTGTTGGCCCAGACCACGCCGGCGCGCAGCTTGTCGGCCACGGCCAGGATCCGGGAACCCTTCTCCGACCAGATGCCGGCCGACAGCCCGTACGGCGTGTTGTTCGCCTTCTCGACGGCCTCGTCCGGCGTGCGGAAGGTGAGCACCGACAGCACCGGCCCGAAGATCTCCTCGCGGGCGATCCGGTGCGCCTGGGTCACTCCGGTGAAGATCGTCGGCGCGAACCAGAAACCCCGGTCCGGCAGGTCGCACGGCGGCGACCAGCGCTCAGCGCCCTCCGCGGCACCGATTTCCGACAATTCGGTAATTCGCTCCAGTTGGGCCGCGGAGTTGATCGCGCCGATGTCGGTGTTCTTGTCCAGCGGGTCGCCGACCCGCAGCGTGGCCATCCGGCGCTTGAGCGAGGACAGCAGCTCGTCGGCGATCGACTCCTGCACCAGCAGCCGGGAACCGGCGCAGCACACGTGCCCCTGGTTGAAGAAGATGCCGTTGACGATGCCCTCGACCGCCTGGTCGATCGGCGCGTCGTCGAACACGATGTTCGCCGCCTTGCCGCCCAGCTCGAGCGTCACCCGCTTGCCGGTGCCGGCCACCGAGCGGGCGATCTGCCGGCCCACCTCGGTCGAGCCGGTGAACGCGACCTTGTCGACGTCGGGGTGCTCCACCAGGTACCGGCCGGTGTCGCCGGCGCCGGTCACGATGTTCACCACGCCCGGCGGCAGCTCGGCCTGGCGGCAGATGTCGGCGAAGAAGAGCGCGGACAGCGGGGTCGTCTCGGCCGGCTTGAGCACCACCGTGTTGCCCGCGGCCAGCGCCGGCGCGATCTTCCAGGCCAGCATCAGCATCGGGAAGTTCCACGGGATGACCTGGCCGGCCACGCCGAGCGGGCGCGGGTCGGAGCCGAAGCCGGCGTACTTCAGCTTGTCGGCCCAGCCGGCGTAGTAGAAGAAGTGCGCGGCCACCAGCGGCAGGTCGACGTCGCGCGACTCGCGGATCGGCTTGCCGTTGTCCAGCGACTCCAGGACGGCCAGCTCGCGGGAGCGCTCCTGGATGATCCGGGCGATCCGGAACAGGTACTTGGCGCGCTCGGCGCCGGGCAACGCGGACCACGGGCCGAACGCGCGCCGAGCGGCGGCCACGGCCCGGTCGATGTCCTCCGGACCGGCCAGGGCGACCTCGGAGAGGACCTCCTCGCTCGCCGGGTTGATCGTCTTGAAGGTGCCCTTGCCCTCGTCGAAGGAGCCGTCGATGAACAGCCCGTACGACGGGGCGATGTCGACTATCGAGCGGGACTCGGGGGCTGGTGCGTATTCGAACATGCCGCTCAGTCCAGGGTGAAGTAGTCGGGGCCGGCGTAGTGGCCGGTGGTCAGCTTGGTGCGCTGCATCAGCAGATCGTTGAGCAGCGAGGACGCGCCGAACCGGAACCAGTCCGGGTGCAGCCAGTCGTCACCGACGGTCTCGTTGATCATCACCAGATACTTGATGGCGTCCTTCGTGGTGCGGATGCCGCCGGCCGGCTTGACCCCGACCTGCCGCCCGGTCGACGCGCGGAAGTCGCGCACCGCCTCCAGCATGACCAACGTCACCGGCAGCGTCGCGGCCACCGGCACCTTTCCGGTCGAGGTCTTGATGAAGTCGGCCCCGGCGAGCATCGCCAGCCAGGAGGCGCGGCGCACGTTGTCGTACGTCGCCAGCTCGCCGGTCTCCAGGATGACCTTGAGATGCGCCGGGCCGCAGGCCTCCTTCACCGCCACGATCTCGTCGAAGACCCTCTGGTAGTCGCCGGCGAGGAACGCGCCCCGGCTGATCACCATGTCGATCTCGTCGGCGCCGCCGGCCACCGCATCGCGGGTGTCGGCCAGCTTGACGTCGAGCGGCGCCTGCCCGGACGGGAAGGCGGTGGCCACGCTGGCCAGGTGCACACCGGTGCCGGCCAGCACGGACGCGGCCACCGGGACCATCGCCGGGTAGACGCAGACGGCGGCCACCGGCGGGCAGGTCGGGTCGGCCGGGTCGGGGCGCAGCGCCTTGGCCGACAGCGCACGAACCTTGCCGGGGGTGTCGGCGCCCTCGAGCGTGGTGAGATCGACCATCCGGATCGCGAGGTCGATCGCCTGTGCCTTGGCGGTCGTCTTCACCGATCGGGTGCCGAGCGCCGCCGCCCTGGCCTCGATGCCGACCTTGTCGACCCCGGGCAGTCCGTGCAGGAAAGTCCGAAGGTTGGCGGCGGAATCGGGCAGGCCGGACAGGTTCGTCGTCACTGTCGCAGTCATGAAACCGATTCTACGCGGCCCTCTGACAGTTGATCTTGATTGGCCGGTAGGTTGTCGGCGTGGACGTACTCGTTGTAGATCACCCGCTAGCTCAGACCCGGCTCACCGCGATGCGCAAGGCGGAGACCGATTCGGGCGTTTTCCGCGCTTCTCTGCACGAGCTCACCACCATGGTCGTGTATGAGGCGGCCCGCTCCTTCGCCACCGAGCAGTACCCGATCAGCACCCCGGTCGCGCCGACCCAGGGCATCCGCCTGGCGAACCCGCCGCTGATCGTCCCGGTGCTGCGGGCCGGGCTGGGCATGGCCGACTCGGCGCTGGCGCTGCTGCCCGAGTCGTCGATGGGCTTCGTGGGCCTGGCCCGCGACGAGAAGACGTTCGAACCCCGGGCGTACATGGAGTCGCTGCCCGGCGACCTGTCCGGCCAGCCGGTGCTCGTGCTCGACCCGATGCTGGCCACCGGCGGCTCGCTGCTGCACTGCTGCCAGCTCCTGGTCGACCGCGGCTGCACCGACGTGATCATCTGCTGCGTGCTGGCCGCCCCGGAGGGCATCCGCCGCCTGGAGGAGTCCGGTCTGCCGCTGCGCCTGGTCACCGCCTCGATCGACGAGGGCCTCAACGAGAAGGCCTACATCGTCCCGGGGCTGGGGGACGCGGGGGATCGCCAGTTCGGTGGGATGCGCAGATTTTAGTAGCTCTGTTGATGGCCTCGCTTCGCTCGGCGGGCGAAGTGCGGGTGCGCCGTGCTACACCGAGAACGACCAGCTCAGGGCCTTGCCCTGGGCGAAGGGCATCACGCCGTGGAAGACCTGCGGGGCCCGGGCGAAGACCAAAGGCAGGAAGTGCTGGTCGGACTCCCACATCGGGATGCGGCCGGCCAGCACGTCGTCGACGTCGATCCAGTGCAGGCTGCCCTCGTCGTTGGCGGTGTACGGCGTACCGGTCCAGTCGGTGATCCGGAAGAGGAAGCCGAACCAGTTGGCGCCGTCCCGGCCGAAGCCGGGCCAGGAGATCGTGCCGGCGAAGTCGAGCGACCGGCAGACCAGCCCGGCCTCCTCGTGGATCTCGCGCCGCATCCCGCTCGCCGCGTCCTCGTCGGGCTCCAGCTTGCCACCCAGGCCGTTGAACTTGCCGTAGTGGATGTCGTCCGGCCGGGCGTCCCGTTCGATCATGAGGACCTGCCGCCGATCGGGTGACAGCACGTAGCCGAGCGTAGCGATTGTGGCCTGCACGTTCGCGAAGTCTACGCAAACCGAGGTACGGCTTGAGGGTCCGGCGGATGAGCAGCGTTCACTTACCGTTCATCGCCTCTGCTAACGTTCCGGCCACGCGGGCGGTGCCGGGAGGGAACCACCGCATTGCGAGATCAATCGGGAGGAACGCGGGAATGGGCTCCGTGCTGAGCGTCGTGGTACCTGTCTACAACGTCGCTCCGTACCTCGACGAGTGTCTCGCCTCGATCGCCGCGCAGTATCACGATCAACTAGAAGTGATCATGGTGGACGACGGCTCGACGGACGACAGCGGCGCGATCGCGTCCGCCTGGGCCGAGCGGGACAAGAGGTTCGTGCTGGTCACTCAGGAGAACGCCGGTCTGGGTGCCGCCCGCAACACCGGGACCAGGCATGCGACCGGCGAATATCTGATGTTCGTCGACAGCGATGACGTCCTGCCCCCGTACGCAACCGAGCTTTTGATCTCCTCGATCGAGACCACCGGCTCGGACTTCGCCTCCGGCAACGTGCTGCGGCTGACCAGCCGCGGCGTGCACCAGTCGGCGCTGCACAAGACGGCCTTCGCGACGACGAGCCTGCGTACGCACGTGAGCAAGCAGTCCTCGCTGATGGATGATCGTACGGCGTGGAACAAGGTGTTCCGGCGCTCCTTCTGGGATGCCCACGAGCTGGCCTTCCCGGAGGGCGTGCTCTACGAGGACACCCCGGTGATCGTCCCGGCGCACGTGCTGGCCAAGTCGGTGGACGTGCTGGACGTACCGGTCTACTACTGGCGTGAGCGCGAGGGCGCGGACAAGTCGATCACGCAGCGGCGTGGCGAGGTACGCGGCTTCGTCGACCGGCTGGCCGGCGTCCGCAAGGTCAGCCGCTTCCTCGGCAAGCACAAGCAGCGCAAGATCAAGCGGATCTACGACGCGTCCGCGCTGACCGGCGACCTGATGATCTTCATGCGGGAGCTGCCGCGGGTCGACGACGAGTACCGGCAGATCTTCCTGGACAGCTGCAACGAGTTCCTGGACACCGTCGACCAGCGGGTGCTCGACGGGCTGCCGGCCCAGCAGCGGGTGCTCTGGCGGCTGGTGCAGAAGCGGATGCTTCCCGAGCTGCTCGAGATGATCCCCACGGTCCGCGCCCGGCACAGCATCGTGCGCAAGGGCCTGCGCCGGTACCACGACATGATGTTCCTCGAGGACGAGCGCCCGGAGCTGCCCCGGTCGCTGTACCTGGCCGGCACGCCGCGCCCGCGCACCAAGATGCACGCGGCGACCTGGCGCGACGGCCGGCTGCACCTGCGCGGCCACGCGTTCATCCCGAGCCAGCCCGCGTCGCACGTCTGGTCGACCACCCGGCTGCTCTGGCTCAAGAGCGACGACGGCCGGCAGACCAAGAAGACTCCGCTGGCCAACCGCAGATGCACCGATGCGACCGCGGAGCACGGCACCGCCTCGACCAACTACGACTGGTCCGGCTTCGAGGCCGAGATCGACCCGCAGCTGCTCAAGGACGGCGACGGCAACTGGCGCGACGGCGTCTGGTCGATCGTGGTCGGCGTGGTCGGGCTGGGCCAGAAGAGCAAGGGCTCGTTCGAGGTCGGCGAGCACGCCAACCCGATCAAGCTGAGCAGCTACTACGTCGACAAGGACGTGCGGATCACCCCGGTGGTCACCGACGGGCGGCTCAAGCTGCACGTCGAGCACGTGGGCGCGCTGGTCACCGGTGGCGGCCTGGACGGCGACGCGGTGGAGATCCGGGGCGAGCTGACCGGGCCGAACCGGCGGCCGGCCACCGCCCGGCTCTCGCGCACCTCGGGCGTGGTCTGGCGCAGCTACCCGGTGACCATCGACGGTGACAAGTTCTCCTTCCGGGTCCCGGTCCGCGACCTGCAGAACGACGGTGAGCCCTACCCGCCGCTGCTGGTCGGCGAGCCGGGCGACCGGTGGGACGTCGAGCTCGCGCCCGGCGACGAGCACTCCGACCCGATCCGGCTGGCCACTCCGGCCGGTTTCGCCTGGCCGCCGATCCATCTCAGCGGCCGGATGGTCGGCCTGCACGCGGACGGCAAGGGCCACCCGGTGCTCAGCGCGTTGCCGCTGACCCCGGCGCTCACCTCGATCACCGCGTCCGGCCGGATGTTCCGGCTGGCCGGCGAGCTGCCCCCGGGCGGCGGCTGGACGGACATGCGGCTGGTGCTGCGGCTGTCCAACGGCCGCGACCCGAAGGAGTTCCCGGTCACCGTGGACGGCCGGACGTGGAGTGTGGAGATCGACCCGCTCGCCGTGCCCGCCTTCGGCGAGTCGATCCGGCTGCGGACCGGAACGTACAACCTGCTCTGCCGCAACGGCGACAACCCGATCGGTCCGCTGCCGCTGCTCGGCGGCGCGCTGGACAACCTGCCGCTGGACCTGCCGGCCGACCCGGGCCGCGTGACGCTGGAATGGCTGTTCGACGACCGCGGCGTCGTCCGGGTGCGGTCAGCGCTGAAGGACAACGAGCGCGGCAAGCATTCGAGCTTCCACAACAGGACGGAGCTGTACCCCAAGCTCCAGCGCAAGCCGCTGCGTGACGCGGTCCTCTACAACAGCTTCACCGGCCGGCAGTATTCGGACAGCCCCCGGGCGGTGCACCGCGAGCTGGTCAAGCGAGGCCTGCCGCTGGAGCACATCTGGGTGGTCACCGACGGCCAGGCGGCCCTGCCCGCGGGCACCCGCGAGGTCTCCCTCTGGCAGCACGAGTGGTACGAGGCGCTGGCCACGAGCAAGTACATCGTGACCAATCAGCACCTCCCCGACTGGTTCCGCCGCCGTGAGGGTCAGATCGTGGTGCAGACCTGGCACGGCACGCCGCTGAAGCGGATCGGTTTCGACATCGAGGACCTCCAGTTCGCCGACACCAAGTACTTCGAGAAGCTGGCCGTCGAGGCCGGCAACTGGAGTCACCTGGTCTCCCCGAACAGGTTCAGCACGCCGATCCTCAAGCGCGCCTTCCGCTACACCGGCGAGGTGCTCGAGATCGGGTATCCGCGCAACGACGTGCTGTTCCTGACCGGCGCGGAGCGCGACGCGTTCGCGGCCGAGGTCCGGGGGCGCCTGAAGCTGCCCGAGGGCAAGCGCGTGGTCCTGTACGCCCCCACATGGCGCGACGACGAGTTCTACAAGGGCGGCCAGTACAAGATCTCGATGATGATCGACCTCGAGGACGCCCGTAAGCGCCTCGGCGAGGACCACGTGCTGCTGGTCCGCCGGCACCCGAACGTCGTCGACGACATCCCGGGTGCGGGCAACGGCTTCGTGTACGACGTGTCGACGTATCCCGACATGGCCGACCTCCTGGCGATCACCGACGTGCTGATCACCGACTACTCCTCGGTCATGTTCGACTTCGCCAGCACCGGACGTCCGATGCTGTTCTTCACCTACGACCTGGCCCACTACCGGGACAAGCTGCGCGGCTTCTACTTCGACTTCGAGGCCGAGGCGCCCGGGCCGCTGCTCGGCACCTCCGACGAGGTGATCGACGCGATCCGTGACGTGGATTCGGTGGCGGGCGTTTACGCCGCTCGGTACAAGGCCTTCGCCGAGCGGGCCAGCGACCTGGACGACGGGCATGCCGCCGACCGTCTGATCAACGCGATGCTCGAGACGGGCAAGAGAGGAACGAGCGGTGTTGCGTAGGGCACTGGGCATGACGGACCGTGAGCGGGCCGCCGAGGACCAGAAGCGGAAGACCGCCGCCAAGCAGGCGGCCAAGCAGGCGGCGGAAGATCGCAAGATCCTCACCGACATCCGCTGGGAACTGCAGGAACAGCGGAAGTACCTCGAGGTCTTCCGGCACGTCGTGGCGAAGGACGTGCTGACCGAGGTGGCGGCGTTCACCGGCGAGCGGCAGTACACGTTCGAGAAGACGGTGGAGCAGATCTCCAGCCGCCGGATGAGCTTCGCCCGCTTCGGCGACGGCGAGTTCCGGACGATGCTGCGCTCGGAGTTCAACCTGAAGTTCCAGCCGTGGTCGGCGAACCTGGCCGCGGACCTCCGCGAGGTGCTGCTCTTCGACGGGTACGACCCGGAGACGCTGATGCTGGGCTTCCCGTACCCGTACCGGAACCTGCACTGGTCCGGCGTGTGGCTGGACATCTGGAGCGAGCTGCGGCCGCTGCTGCGCACCGACCTGATGTACGGCAACAGCCACCTCTCCCGGCCGATCTTCTTCCAGCAGCTGGGCCAGCGCGGCGTCGACCTGTGGCGTGCGGTCTGGCAGGACCGTCAGATCTGCGTCGTCACCGGCGAGAACTCGCGCTTCACCCTGGTGCCGGAATTGTTCGACAACGTCAAGGGCAGCAAGGTGGTGCACTCGACCGCGGTCGACGCGTACGCCGATCTGCCCCGCCTGATGAAGGTGCTCGAGGACGAGGATCCGGATCAGCTGTTCCTGCTGTCGCTGGGGCCGGCCGGCACGCTGGTGACCGCCTGGCTCGCCCGGATGGGCCGGTGGGCGATCGACATCGGGCACATCAGCGACAGCTGGGCGAACGTCTTCAACGACGGGAAATGGCCGGAGTCGCTGGGCGTCCGCCGCAGGTGAGATAAACAACCGGGATATAACCGACCTGACGATCGGCACCCGTGACTGGGGACACTATCGTTGCGAGCCATGACCTCCATTCCGCTCGCGGAGGAACTGCTCCTCCTCGCATATGACGATCAGACCGGCAAGGCGACCGGCTCCCGCATCGGGCTCGACCTCGGCATGGCCGCGGCCGTGCTGGTCGATCTCGCGCTGGCGGGGCGGATCGCCTATGCCGACGGTTACCTCAAGGTGGTCGACCCGAGCCCGACCGGCGACGAGATCGCGGACGCCGTGCTGGCTCGGGCGGCCGCGGACGAACCGCACACCCCGTCCCAGTGGGTGCAACGGCTGCGGCACCGGCTGCGCACCCGGGTCCTCGACGACCTGGTGGCCCGCGGCGTGATCCGTGACGTGGACGAGACCCAGATGGGCGTGATCCACGTGCACCGCTACCCGACGACCGACCCGGCCTACGAGGCCGAGATCCGCAAGCGGCTCGCCGACGCGCTCACCTCCGAGGGCATCTGCGACGAGCGCACGGCCGCGCTGGCCACGCTGCTGTCCGCCTGCCGGATGGAGCCGGCGCTGCGGCTGCCGGCCGACCAGGCGGCCAAGGCGCATCAACGGATCGAGGAGATCGCGGCGGGCGCCGGCTTCTCCGGCGGCGCCAATCTGGAGGACTCGATCGTGCGGCCCAGCGTGGCGCTGGTGGTCGCGACCCTGGGCAAGGCGATCTCGGCGGCCCTCGGCGCCCCGAAACCAGCCTGAGGCGGCGGCGAAGCGCAAGCGACGCCTGGAGGGCTCAGACGCCCAGCGCGGCCGCCGTCTCGCTGCGAAGCCTCCGCAGCGCGGCGGCCGCCCGGGCCCGAGCGGCCGGCACGTCGCCATCCGTGACCGGCTCCACCACCTCCAGGTACGCCTTGAGCTTCGGTTCCGTGCCGGAGGGGCGGATCACCACGCGCACCGCCGAGGTGCGGAAGGTGAGCACATCGTTGTCCGGCAGCAAGTCCTCGATCATGGTCAGCGGGGCGTCGAGCAGCGTGGCCGGCGGCTCGCGACGGGCCCGGCTCATCGCCGCGCCGATCTCGGCCAGGTCGTCCACCCGCACCGACAGCTGGTCGGTGGCGTGCACCCCGAACTCGGCGGCCAGCTCGTCCAGCCGGTCGGCGAGCGTGCGGCCCTCCGCCTTGAGCCCGGCCGCCAGCTCGGCCACGTTCAGCGCGGCGGTGATGCCGTCCTTGTCGCGCACCAGGGCGGGCGCCACGCAGTACCCCAGCGCCTCCTCGTAGCCGTACGCCAGGTCCTCAGCGGCCCGGACGATCCACTTGAAGCCGGTCAGCGTCTCCGCGTAGGGCACCCCTCGGGCGGCGCACAGGCGGCCCAGCAGTTGCGACGAGACGATCGTCGTCGCGTACGTGCCCGGGACGCCCCGCCGGATGAGGTGATCGGCGAGCAGGACCCCGAGCTCGTCGCCGCGCAGCGGCCGCCACCCGTCCGGCCCGGGGATCGCGACCGCGCACCGGTCCGCGTCCGGGTCGTTGGCGATGGCGAGGTCCGCGCCCCGCTCGTCGGCGAGCGCGAGCAGATGGTCCATCGCGCCCGGCTCCTCCGGGTTCGGAAAGGCCACCGTCGGGAACGCCGGGTCGGGCAGGGCCTGGTCGGCCACCACCGCGGGCTCCGGGAACCCGGCGGTCACGAAAGCCGCCTTCAATGTCGAGCCGCCGACACCGTGCAGGGGCGTGTACGCCACGGTCAGATCGCGCGGACCGCCCTCGCCGAGCACGGCCGCTGCGCTCTGCACGTACCCCTGGAAGATCTTGTCGTCGAGCAGCGTGCCCGGCTCGCCCAGCGGCACCTCGGCGAGCGGCCCGACCGCCCGGATCGCCGCCTCGATCCCGGCGTCCGCGGGCGGCACGATCTGCGCGCCGTCCCCGGCCGGTCCGCCCAGCTCACGGCCCAGGTACACCTTGTAGCCGTTGTCCTGCGGCGGGTTGTGGCTGGCGGTCACCATCACGCCGGCCACGGCGTCCAGCGCCCGTACGGCATAGGCCAGCACCGGCGTGGGCAGCGTGCCCGGCATGACCAGCGCCTCGCGCCCGGCCCCGGCGACGACCCGCGCCGTCTGCTCGGCGAACGCCTTGGAGCCGTGCCGCGCGTCGTACCCGATCACCAGCGGCCCGGTGCCACCCTGCGCGGCCAGCCAGGACACCAGACCCGCCGCGGCCCGGGTGACCACCGCGAGGTTCATCCCGTTCGGCCCGGACCGCAGCTGTCCGCGCAGCCCCGCGGTGCCGAAGGTCAGCGGGCCGGCGAACCGGTCGCGCAGCTCGGCGGCGGTGCCCGGCAGGCCGTCGATCAGGGCGCGCAGCTCGGCCCGGGTCGCCGGGTCAGGGTCGTCGGTCAGCCACGTCTCGGCAGCGGTCCGCAGGATGACTTCGTCGTCGGTGCTCACCTGGGATTGATAGCACAGGCCTTATTGCAGCTTGAAAGAGGAGGACATGGCGTCGAAGTACTTCTTGCTCTCCGCGAACTGCGAGTCGGAGGTGGTCAGGTAGAAGCTGTACATCTTCCCGTTCACCGTGGTCATCCGCCAGATGCCGTGGCGCATGGTGTCGCCGGAGCCGCACGTGTACTCGAACTGCGCGCCCGGGTTTCCGGAGATCTGCACGTCGGTGGTGCCGAGGTGCTTGAACGGCTTCGGGCAGTTCTTCGACTTCTTCAGCGTGGCGGGCGCGGTCGACTCGGCGAACCGGTGCGGGTCGATCGTGCCCTTCTCCACCAGCACCCGGACCTTCTGGAGCTTGTCCTTCGGGTCGGTGTAGTCCACGTAGCTGCCCGACGCCGTACGGGTCCAGTCCTTCGGCACCTGCACCGAGATGGCGCTGTCGCCCTTGTAGGCCTGGGTCGCCACGTCGGTCTGGGTCTGCGTCCCACCGGCGGGCAGCGCGTCCGGCGGGGTGCCGGGGTCGCCCCCGCCGCCGGTCAGCGAGAAGACCAGGACCAGCACGAGGATCACGCCGAGCGCGCCGCCGCCGGCGATCAGCTGCTGCTTGCGCGGCCAGCCCTTCACCGTGCCGACCATCCGCGTCGCGGTGTCCCGGGTGCCGGTCACCGCCTTGTCGATCATGGCCTTGCGCTTGGCGCCGGGGCTCATCACCACGGTGCCGGGCATCGGATCGCGGGCCGCCCGCGCGCCGTTCCACGCGTCCCGCGGCGGGATCACGCTGGTCGGGTCGCTGGAGGGTAGCTGCGCCGCGGGCATCATGCCGGTCGGTGCGACCGCCGCGTCCTCGGCGGCCCGCCGCCGCCGGCCGCCGGTGGTGTTCTCCTGCTGCAGCTTGGCCAGGTGGTCGGTGAGCGAGTCGCCGGCCGCGAGCATCGCCCGGCCACCGATCTGACCGGACGGCTGCGGCGGGATCGGCTGCGTCTCGGCCGGGGCCGCGGGCGGGCGCTGGGACGGGACCACCGAGTACGGGTCGGTCATCATGTGCGGCGGGCTGGTGCTGGCCAGCGGGCCGGCCAGCTGCTGGCGCAGGATGGTGCGCGCGGTCTGCACGTCCATCCGGCGGGACGGGTCCTTCTCCAGCAGGCCCATCAGCACCGGCGTGAGCGAGCCGGCGCGCACCGCGGGGGTGGGCGGGTCCTCGACCACGGCGTGCATGGTCTCGATCGGGTCGCCCTTGTCGAACGGGGGACGCCCCTCGACCGCGGTGAAGAGCGTGACGCCCAGCGAGAACAGGTCGCTCGGCGGACCGAACTCGCTGCCCATGGCCCGCTCGGGCGAGATGAAGTGCGGCGAGCCGAGCACCATGCCGGGCGTGGTCAGCTGCACGTCGGTCGGCATCCGCGCGACGCCGAAGTCGGTGAGCACGCACCGGCCGTCCTGGCAGATCAGCACGTTCGCCGGCTTCACGTCGCGGTGCAGCACACCGTGCGCGTGGGCCACCTCGAGCGCGCCGAGCAGTGCGATACCGATCTTGGCGACCACGCGGGGCGAGATCGGCCCGTCCTCGATCACCATGTCGGCGAGGCTGCGGGCGTCCAGCAGCTCCATCACGATCCACGGCCGTCCGTTCTCGTGGACGACGTCGTAGACCTGCACGACGGCGGGATGCTGGAGGGCGGCGGCGGCACGGGCCTCGCGCATGGTCCGCTCGTACATCGCGTCGCGGTCGCTCGGCGCCAGACCCGGCGGGAGCACGACCTCCTTGATCGCGACGTCGCGGCGCAGCAGCGTGTCGGCCGCGCGCCAGACCGTGCCCATGCCACCGTGGCCGACCGCGGCACGAAGCGTGTACCGCCCGCCGATGAGCGTGCCCGGAGCTGCGCGTCCGCTGGTGGGAGCCGTGTTACCACCGCTCCACGTCGGAATCTGAGTCACTGAGGATGCCACCGAGGGGGTATAGGGGCCTTCGACCAACCCCGCTATCTTGCCGGTTCGCCCGGCTGATTTGAAAGTCACGACGCGGGTGTTTACGTTAACTCGACGGTACGTGTTGGTCTTATCGCTATCCGTGGGCGTTTTCGGACGCTGAGTGCAAAATCCCTCACGCTCCCCGCCTTAACCAACCTTTAGGATCGCGAGTGTGAACGCGGAGTCGGGTTTCGAGATCAAGCCGGTGTACCACCCCAGCGACGTCCCCACCGACGTCGGCATCGGTGAGCCCGGTGAGTACCCGTACACCCGAGGCGTCTATCCGACGATGTACACCAAGCGGCCCTGGACCATGCGGCAGTACGCCGGCTTCGGCACGGCGGCCGAGTCCAACGCGCGCTATCACCAGCTGCTCGCGGCCGGGACCATGGGCCTCTCGGTGGCGTTCGACCTGCCCACCCAGATGGGATACGACTCCGACGACCCGATCGCGCACGGCGAGGTCGGCAAGGTCGGCGTGGCGATCGACTCGATCGACGACATGCGCAGGCTCTTCGACGGCATCCCGCTCGACCAGGTCTCCACGTCGATGACGATCAACGCGCCCGGCTCGGTGCTGTTGCTGCTCTATCAGCTGGTCGCCGAGGAACAGGGGGTGCCGGGCGGCGCGCTGCAGGGCACGATCCAGAACGACATCCTCAAGGAGTACATCGCCCGCGGCACCTACATCTTCCCGCCGAAGCCGTCGTTGCGGCTGGTGGCGGACACCTTCGCGTACTGCCGCACGGAGATCCCCAAGTGGAACACGATCTCCATCTCCGGGTACCACATGGCCGAGGCCGGCGCCTCGCCCGCGCAGGAGATCGCCTTCACCCTGGCCAACGGCATCGAGTACGTACGTGCCGCGCTCGCCGCCGGGCTCCAGGTGGACGACTTCGCCCCGCGCCTGTCCTTCTTCTTCGTGGCCCGCACGACGCTGCTGGAGGAGATCGCCAAGTTCCGCGCGGCCCGCCGGATGTGGGCCCGGATCATGCGCGACGACTTCGGCGCGAAGAACCCCAAGTCCCTGATGCTGCGCTTCCACACCCAGACGGCCGGGGTTCAGCTCACCGCGCAGCAGCCCGAGGTCAATCTGGTACGGGTGGCCATCCAGGCCCTGGGTGCGGTGGCCGGCGGCACGCAGTCGTTGCACACGAACGCCTACGACGAGGCGATCGCGCTGCCCACCGAGAAGTCCGCCCGGCTCGCGCTGCGCACTCAGCAGGTCCTCGCCTACGAGAGCGGGCTGACCGGCACGGTCGACCCGTTCGCCGGCTCCTACGCCATCGAGGCCCTGACCGACGAGGTCGAGAAGCAGGCCACCGCGCTGATCGAGCGCGTGTTCGAGTACGGCTCGGCGGTCGACGCGATCGAGGCCGGCTTCCAGAAGCAGGAGATCGAGACCTCCGCATACCGGATCGCCAACGAGATCGACAGCGGCGAGCGTGTCGTCGTCGGTGTGAATCGCTTCACCCTCGAGGGGGAGGAACGGTACGAACCGCTCCGGGTGGACCCCGCGATCGAGGCTGCCCAACGGGAGCGACTCGCCCGTTTGCGGGCAGATCGGGACGGCGCCGCGGTCGAGGCGGCGCTCGCTGATCTGGCGAAGGCCGCCGAAGGAAGCGAGAACGTCCTACCGTTGATGAAAGAGGCGTTGCGGCTGCGTGCCACTGTGGGCGAGGTATGCCACACATTGCGCGGGGTCTGGGGGGTACACCACCCCGTCGAACGTTTCTGACACAGTTTCGAAACGCACTCGTGGTGTGCTCGAATCGCGGTTGATCGGACGATCCTGAACGGGCGTCACCTCTGCGATTCGTTACCCGTTGTAGGAGGTGAGAGGCGCCATGCTTCGCCGGGACGACACCCCGAGCAACCCTCTCTCCTCGGCGGCACCCTCTCATCAGGGCATTCGTCACCCTGCGCGATCCGATGGGTACGGGAATGGCGTTGCACAGCGTCACCAAAAACGGTCTAAGCTGTCGCGCGTTGCGGAAACCCGACAAAACATCGATGGTGCTGCACCGGCACCAACAGAACTGGAAGCCGACGTGACTACTGCTCTGACGGAGCCCGAAGGGGCCCAGACGGAGTGGCCCGGGCCGTTGCCCGGCGCCGAACCCCTGCCCGGCCAGCTGGACCGCTGGCTCGCCTCCCGCGGCGCGGAGCTGGTAGCGATTCGGCGGCACATTCACGCACATCCGAACCCCTCGCACCACGAGTTCGAGACCGCCTCGCTGATCGCCCGCGAGCTCGCGGTGGCCGGTCTGTCGCCGCGGATGCTGCCCAAGGGCAACGGCGTGGTCTGCGACATCGGCACCGGCGACCGGGTGATCGCGTTCCGAGCCGACCTGGACGCGCTGCCGCTGCAGGACCTCAAGGACGTGCCGTACCGCTCGACGGTGGAGAACGTGGCGCACGCCTGCGGCCACGACGTGCACACCACCATCCTGCTCGGCCTCGCGCTGGCCCTGGCCCAGCTGGACGAGCGCGGCGAGCTGCCCGGCCGGGTCCGGCTGATCTTCCAGCCCGCCGAGGAGACGGTGCCGTCCGGCGCTCCCGAGGTGATCGCGGCCGGCGCGCTCAAGGACGTCGCGGCGATCTTCGCGCTGCACTGCTACCCGCAGCTGCCGGCCGGCCTGGTCGGCGTGCGGTCCGGCCCGTTCACGGCGGCCGCGGACACGATCGAGGTCAAGCTGACCGGTCCGGGCGGCCACACCGCACGCCCGCACCTGACCGCCGACCTGGTGCACGCGCTGGGCCGGGTCATCGTCGACGTGCCGGCGCTGCTCGACCGCCGGATCGACCCGCGGGCCGGCGTCTCCATGGTCTGGGGCGCGGTGCACGCGGGCCAGGCGTTCAACGCCATCCCGGGCGAGGGCGAGCTGCGCGGCACGATCCGTGTCCTCAACCGCGAGGCGTGGCGTCAGGCGCCCGAGCTGATCACCAAGCTCATCGAGGACGTGGTCGCGCCGACCGGGGCCGAGGTTCAGATCAACTACCACCGCGGGGTGCCGCCGGTGACCAACGACCGGATGGCGACCGCGGTCATCGCGGGTGCGGCCGGCGCCGCGCTCGGCCCCGACCGGGTGGTCGAGGCCGAGATCAGCATGGGCGGCGAGGACTTCTCGTTCTACCTCGACCACGTGCCCGGCGCGATGATCCGGCTCGGCACCGCGACCCCCGGCTCGGACGCGCGGCACGACCTGCACCAGGGCGACTTCGACGTGGACGAGAGCTGCATCGGCTACGGCGTGCGCGTCATGGTGCACACCGCGCTGGCCGCCCTGGCGACCGGCGCTTTCTGACGGCCTACGGCTGCTCGGTCGTCTCCGCGGGAGCGGAGGCGACCGGGGCACGCCGGAACCGGCGGAACAGCCACCACACGGCCAGCGCGGGCAGGCCGATCGCGAGGATCCAGGGCAGCAGCGCGCCGATCACGGTCAGCAGCACGCCCAGCGAGGCGACCAGCGCCTTCCAGCCGCCGGCCAGCCCGGACAGGAAGCCCGACGAGTCCTCCTGCTTCGGTGCGGGCGCCTGCGGGCCGAGCAGCGACACGGAGATCGTCGACAGTGCCGTCAGATCGGCCAGGCGCCGCTTCTTGGCCTGCAACGACGCCAGATCCGACTCGCGGGTCGCCACCTCTTTCTCCAGCATCACCAGGTCGTTGAGCGATTTCGCCTGGGCCAGCAGCCGGCGGCCGCTGTCCACCCGGGCCTGCTGCACCGCGATCCGGGCGTCCAGGTCGACCGTCTGCTCGGTGACGTCCTCGGTGCTGATCTGCCGCTGCTCCTCGGTGCCGAGCTGCCGGGACAACTGGTCGACGACCGCGGCGAACTTGTCGGCCGGGACCCGCAACTCCATCGTCGCGGTGTCCGATCCGTTGCCGCTGCTGCGGTTGTCCCCGCTGACGAAGCCGCCGGCCGTGCCGACGATCCCGGTCGCCCGGCTTGCCGCGGCGTTGACGTCCTTGACCCGTACGGAAAGGGAACCGCGATAGATGATGGACCGCTGATCCACCCCCAGATCCGGCGCCTGCGCCGGGGTGTCCTTGGCCTCGCTCCCGCCTTGAGCCTGATCGGTGGCGGGCTGCGGCTCCGCGACCTTGGCTCCCTCGTTCGAGACTCCGGCGGCACCCGACCGGGTGGCCGCCGAATCTTTGCTGTCCGCACTGCAACCAGTCAGGATCAGCCCCGCGACCAGCGCGGAACTCACCAGGAGAATTCGGTTTCTTCGCATGGCCGCTGGGACGTACGGCGTGTCAGTTTCGGTTCCGGCAGACTGCGAGGTAAGCCATTACGAATCGGTAGCGGAGGGATCCCGTGCGCATCACGAAGTTCACGCATTCCTGTCTGCGGGTGGAAGGCGCGGGCGTGCTGGTCGTCGACCCGGGCATGTTCAGCGAGCGGTCCGCTCTGGACGGGGCGGACGCGGTGCTGCTCACCCACGAGCACGTCGACCACGTGGACGCCGGCGCCCTGACCGAGGCCGCGACCGCCCGCCCAGGACTTCGCCTCTTCGCCCACGCGGACGTCCTGGCCACCGTCGCGGGACTGGCCGAGATCTCGACGGCCGTCGAGCCCGGCCAGGAGTTCGAGGCGGCGGGCTACCAGGTCCGTACGTTCGGCGGGCAGCACGCGGTGATCCACCCCGACATCCCGCAGATCGTGAACGTCGCGTTCCTGGTCGGCGACGGCACCACCAATCTCTTCCATCCCGGCGATTCGTTCACCGTTCCCGAGGACACCGAGGTGGACACGTTGTTCGTGCCGTTGAACGCGCCGTGGATGAAGCTGATGGAGTCGATCGACTTCGTCCGCGCGGTCCGGCCCGGCCGCGCCTTCGCCCTGCACGACGCGCTGCTCACCGAGACCGGGGCGAAGGTCTCCGACGGGCACCTCGAGCGCCTTTCCGGTACGACGTACGCGCACCTCGCGCCCGGAACGACAATCGACTGACCGTGCCCAGCGCGACCGACGAAGTCATCCAGCGGCTCTACGAGGCGCCGCCGGACGGTTTCGTGGCGGCCCGCACCGCGGCGATCGAAGAGGCCCGCAAGTCCGGCGACAAGGCCACCGCGAAACGTCTGGCCGCCCTGAAGAAGCCGACGGTCGCCGCCTGGGTGGTCAATCTGCTCGCGCTGCGCCGGCCGGATCTGATCGACGAGCTGGTCGACCTGTCCGCGGCCCTGCGCGAGGCCCAGCGCGGTCTGCAGGGCAACGCGTTGCGGGAGCTCACCGCGCAACGCCGCCAGGTGGTGTCGGCGCTGGTCGCGGCCGCCCGCGGCCTGGCCCAGGCCGAGCAGCCGTCGGTCAAGCTGCCGCTGAACGAGGTGGAGGCGACGCTGACCGCGGCGCTGGCCGAGCCGGAGATCGCCGCGCAGGTGCGCACCGGGCGACTGATCCGGGCGGCGACCTATGCGGGGTTCGGCGAGGTCCCGCGGCCACGGTTGCGGCTGGTGACCGGCGAGGACGACGAGGACGAGGACGAGCCGGACGAGGCCGAGGTCCTCGAGTTTCCCCAGCAGAACGCCCGGGAGAAGGCCGCCGCCGAACGCCGCCGCCGGGAGCAAGAGCAACGCAAACGGGAGCTGCGCCGCGAGCTGAGCACCGCGCAGGCCGCCGAACGCCGCGCCGACGAGCAGCTGGAGAAGGCGGAGGCGGCCGAGCGCGACGCCGGCCACCTGGTCGAGGACCTGGACGCGGAACTGGCCGAGCTGGAACGGCGCCGCACCGAGGCGCAGGCCGACGTGGCGCGGCGCAAGCAGGCACGACGGGCCGCGGAACGGGACGCGGCGGCCGCCCGGCGACGGGTCGGTGACGTCCAGGCCGCCTTGGAGGACCTCGAATCAGACGAGACGGATTGATCGGAAACGTCGTGCCGGTCGGGAAGAATATTTTCCAGATCCGGTCAGGGAGAGCAGAATCGGGCGGGTGACCCCCGAACAGGCTGCCGCCAACGCCAAGACGGGACTCGCAACGATCGTCGGTGCCTTCGCCGAGTCGCCCCAGACACTGCGCCGCGCGCGCCTGCTGGGCCTCTCCGGATGGGCGTACCACGTGTCCGCGCGGGCCGGAGCCCTCGGCGATGTCCGCCCCGAGACCGTGGCCGCCGCGATCGGCTTCATCGCCCCGGAGGCCGTTGTGGACGGTTGGGAGGCGACCGCGAAGAGCTCGGCTCCGATGGAGGTCGCCACCTGGCATCTGCACGAGCTGTGCACGTGGGGCGCCGAGCAGCTCGGCGGCTTCCCCCGGCTGAACCGGTTGCTGGAGCTGACCCGGCGGGTGGTGACCTCGGTGGACTGTGCCGGGCTGCCGCTGTTCGCGGCCTGGCGGGCCATGCCGGTGCCGGATCAGGCGGCCGGCGCGCAGGCCGCGGTGATGCTGCACCTGCTTCAGGAACACCGCCTCGGCGTGCACGTGGTGGCGGTGCGGGCCAGCGGTCTGTCCCCGTTGGAGGCGATCATCGCGGGGCCGGAGGGCGAGACCGGGGCGGTCGCCTTCGGCTGGCAGCCGCCCTATCCGCCGGCCGGCCCGATCGTACGGCGTCTGTTGTGGGCGAACTCGGTGACCGACTCCCTGGCCGGGCAGGCATACGCGGCACTCGACGCGGCCGAACGCGTGGAGCTGATCGGGCTGCTCGAGTCGCTGAGCCACCGGCTGGCGCGGTAACTCACTCGACGCGCCGGTCGCCGGCGTGGTCCGATGCCCCGGTGACCGCGCTGCCCGAGGGCTGGACCCTCCGCCGACCGACGTCGGACGACGTGCCCGCCCTCCTCGCGCTGACGCACGCCAGCGACGTCGCGGCGGTCGGCGAGCCCGACTTCACGGTCGACGACGTGCGCGAGGCCTTGGCCGACCCGCTCGGCGTGGTCGCCCTCGACCCGGCCGGAACGATCGTCGGCTGGGGATACCCGAACAATCCGGGTGGCGGCCACCGCGACTTCATCGAGGTCTACGTCTGGCCCGGCCGCGGCCTGCCGGCTCAACGGCCGCTGCTCGCGCTGCTGATCGACCGGATGCGGGAGCGCGCGGCCGCGTTGGGCCACGATCCGTACGAGGTGCGCGCCGGAGCGATCCCGACCGAGACGCCGTACATCCACGCGCTCACCGACGCCGGGTTCGTCTTCGTGAAGCAGCATGCCCGGATGCAGATGTCCCTGGACGCGATCGGGACGCCGCCGGCTCCCGGGGGCGTCTCCCTGCGCACCGTACGGGCGGAGGACGAGGCCGAGATGCGAGCGTTCCACGCCGTGATCGAGGAGGCGTTCCTCGACTCCGACCATCCGAGCCCGGGCTACGACGTGTGGCGCCGGCAGCTCGACGACGAGGAGACGCTGTCCTTCGACGAGTGGTTCGTGGCCGAGGCCGACGGCCGGATCGTCGGCGTGCTCCAGTCCTCGGACAGCGGAAAGCCGGACGGCGAGGGATGGGTCAAACGGCTCGCGGTGCTCCGGCCGTACCGGAGAAGGGGTGTGGGGGAGGCGCTGCTGCGCCGGGCCTTCGCCGTCTACGCGGGCAAGGGATGCGTCAAGGCCGGGCTGGGCGTCGATCTGGCGAACCCGACCGAAGCGGCGCGGCTGTACCACGCCGTCGGCATGAAGCCGCTCTACCAGGCGAACATCTACCAGATCAGCGTGCGGCCCTCAGACCTCCGGAGTTGACGTACGGGTCGGGCGGCGCCGCAGTTCGGCCACGTAGTCGTCCGGAGCACCGGCCTTCTCCGCCGCGTTGGCGATCTCGGAGAGGTACCACGTGGTGGGCAGGCCACCCTCGTAACCGTCGTAGACGTACACCCAGGCGCTGAACTCACCCTCCAGCGTCGATACACGCACGGTGAGCTTCTGGTAAGCACCCGCGGCGACGCCCTCGACCTCGTCGAGTTGTGACGCATCCCACGGATGCACGTCGTAGAGCGAGACGAAGACCCGGTCGCCGGGCGACTCGACGATCGTCGTCACCGCGCCCTCCCAGCCCATTTCCCCGTCTCCGGCGAAGGTCAGGCGCCAGCCTTCTATCCACCCCACGCCCACCATGGGCGAGTGCGGACAGTAGGCCCGCATGCGGGCCGGGTCGAGGTTTGAGCCATACGCGGCGTAATGACGCACGGCGATGACGATAGCCGCACCGGGCGGTAGTGGAGAATACAAGGAGTGCGTGTCGGCACAGTTGCTGTGGAAGAGGTAGGAGCGCCGTGAGCCGGATCGTGATCATTGGTGGGGGACCGGGCGGATATGAGGCCGCTCTGGTCGCCGCGCAACTCGACGCGGACGTCACCCTCGTCGAGGAGGCCGGTCCGGGCGGCGCCTGCGTGCTGACCGACTGCGTGCCGTCCAAGACGTTCATCGCCAGCTCCGAGGTGATGACCGGGTACCGCCACAACGAGCGGTTCGGCATCCGGTCCGCCGGGGTGGACGCGGTGACGGTGGACGCGGTGGCGGTCAACGAGCGGGTCAAGCGGCTGGCGCTCGCCCAGTCCGGCGACATCCAGGCCAAGCTGGTCAAGGTCGGGGTGGACGTGGTGGCCGGCCGGGCGCGCCTCGGCGAGGACACCCTCGGGCACACCCACCAGGTGCTGATCACTCCCGAAGGCGGCGAGACGTACGCGGTGGACGCCGACACCGTGCTGATCGCCACCGGCGCCACCCCGCGGGTGCTGCCGACCGCCAAGCCGGACGGCGTGCGCATCCTCGACTGGCGTCAGCTGTACGACCTGACCGAGCTGCCGTCGCACCTGGTGGTGATCGGGTCGGGTGTGACCGGCGCCGAGTTCGCCAGCGCGTACCTGGCGATGGGTTCCCGGGTCACGCTGGTCTCCAGCCGCGAGCGCGTGATGCCGCACGAGGACGCCGACGCGGCGATGGCCATCGAGCGGGTGTTCCGCGATCGCGGCATGACGATCCTGAACCAGTCGCGCGGCAAGTCGGTGGTCAACACCGGCGACGGTGTCCTGGTCACTCTCGCCGACGGCCGGGAGATCGAGGCGTCCCACGCGCTCATCGCGGTCGGTGCGGTGCCGAACACCGCGGACCTGGGGCTTGCCGAGTACGGCGTGGAGGTGGGCGACGGCGGATACGTGACCGTGGACCGGGTGTCCCGGACGAACGTGCCCGGCATCTACGCGGCCGGTGACTGCACCGGGGTGCTGGCCCTGGCCAGCGTGGCCGCCATGCAGGGGCGGATCGCGGTCTGGCACGCGATGGGCGAGGCGGTGGCGCCGCTGCGGCTGCGGACCGTCTCGGGGAACGTGTTCACCGACCCGGAGCTGGCCACGGTCGGCGTCTCGCAGAACGACGTGGACGCGGGCCGGGTGCCGGCGCGCCAGGTGATGCTGCCGCTGACCGGCAACGCCCGGGCCAAGATGGCCGGGCTGCAGGACGGGTTCGTGAAGCTGTTCTGCCGGCCGGCGACCGGTCAGATCGTGGGCGGCGTGGTGGTCGCGCCGAAGGCGAGCGAGCTGATCCTGCCCATCACGATGGCGATCGAGAACAACCTGACGGTGGACCAGCTGGCCCACACGATCACTATCTACCCGTCATTGTCGGGGTCGATCGCGGAAGCGGCGCGTCAGCTGATGCAGCACGAATTGCAGTGAGCTCGGCGTTGACGTCGGCCTTGCGGGCCTCGGCGGCCTTGGCGTCGGCCTTGTTCGCCGCCTGCGCCTGCGCGGCCGCTTCCTTACGGCCGCCGAACAGGGCGAGGATCCAGCCGGCCGTGCCGAACACGATGGCGGCGGAGGCCGCGATCGCGAACAGCCGCCACGCGGACTGGGTGATCGCGGTGCCGCCGACGTGGCCGACCAGGCCGCCGTACGTCGACCAGGCGAGCGCGGCCAAGCCGTCGTACAGGATGAATTTCTTGACCGGGTAGCCGGTGCGGCCGACGTGGAAACCGGCGGCCATCCGGCCGCCGGGAACGAAACGGCAGAGCAGCAGCACCAGTGGCCCCGGCCGGCGCAGGCCGCGGGTGAACCGCTCGGCCGCCCGCTTGGTCTTCGACTCCGTCTTCTCCTCGGTGGGGCCGACCTTCTTGCGAAGCGTGCACAGCCGCCCGTTCAGCCAGCCGCGGCCGATCCGCCCGGCCGACGACCGGCCCAGCATCACCGCGATCGAGTCGCCGGTGAACATGCCCAGCGCGCCGACCAGGATCACCAGCGGGAGGCTGAGGTTGCCGTAGATCGTCAGCGCGCCCGAGGTGATCATGATGGCCTGGATGGGCACCACGGGCACCATCGCATCGACGGCGAGGAAACCGAAGAGAGCAAGGTATGCCCATGCCGGTGCTGCCATCATGGTCAACAGATCGGTCATCGGAAAGGCCACCTCGCGGCTCGGTCGGGGCTTCCCGACATCATCGGTCAACCCACCTGAGAAAGTGCTGTGTTTCAGCATGCTCCTTGATCGCGTCCCGGCACCGGTGAGACCGGACACGGTATGGCGTCGAACCCTGGCCGGTTTTGGACAGTCGCGACTCGGGCGTACCGTGAGACTCGCCGGAGACGCCGGGTCCCCCGTTCTCGGTGTGCCGGCGGTGGGCCGTCGGTAGGTCCCGTACCGACGGCCCTTGCCTATCGATTTCACTCACCATGTCCGACATTCCCGGCCTCATTCTCCGCACCGCGCCGGAGCCGTGCCGCGGCCGCGTCCCGGGTGGCCTTTGTCGAGCGTGCCGCCGTTGTTGTCGGGGATCGGACGGTGCGGCCGAGGATCACGATTCGGCCAAGGCCCCGCTGCCGCCGCTGACCGGGTGATCTTCGCCTCCATCGAGCCCGGTGAGATCCGCCGGCGCGCCGCCGGTGACCTTCCACCGGCCGGCGTCGATGCGGCTGCCGGCGGACCACCTCGGCCGGCCTACCCTGACCGTTTGTGTCCGCCTCACCCTCGCCCACGTTCGTGTTGCCCACCGCCGACCTGCGGCCGTCGTTCCTGACCGCGATGGCCGAGTACGTGGCCGAGGGTCGCGGCGCGGCCGACGATCAGAGCAACGTCGGCCGGGACATCCGGATGTTCGGCGACCGCTGGTCGGCCCCGGCCGTCTTCGCCCGCTTCGTGGAGTCGGTGCGGGCGCAGGAACTGGCGGAGACCCCGCGCCCGGAGGCCTTCGTCCCGACCACGACCCTGTGGTGGGTCGCCGGCGAGGAGTATCTGGGCCGCCTGGCGATCCGCCACCGCCTGGCCCCGGGGCGCATCGGCGAACGGAACGGCCACATCGGCTACGACGTACGGCCGTCGGCCCGCCGCCGCGGCCATGCCACCGCCATGCTGGCCGCCGCACGGCCGTGGGCCGCCCGTCGAGGCCTGACCGAGGCCCTGATCACCTGCGACGCCGGCAACGTGGCCTCCCGCCGGGTGATAGAGGCCAACGGCGGCATCTTTCTCGACCGGCTGGACGAGAAGCTGCGCTACCGGCTGTCCACGACTGCCTGACCCGTCCGCCGGGCGACGCCCTACTCGATGGTGCAGATGACGGCTCCGGCGGTGACCGTCCCGCCGACCTCGACGGCCAGGCCGGAGACCGTTCCCGCCTTGTGAGCCTGCAACGGCTGCTCCATCTTCATGGCCTCCACCACCACGATCACGTCCCCCTCCTGGACGGAATCGCCGTCGGCCACCGCCACCTTCACGATCGTCCCCTGCATCGGCGCCGTCAGCGCCGCTCCGCCCGCCGAGGAGGCCGCTGCCCCACCGGCCGACCGGCGAGGCGCCGGACGCTGCCCGCCGCCCCCGGCCGTACTCGCCAGCAGGGTCTTGGGCAGCCGCACCTCCAGGCGCTTTCCGCCGACCTCGACCACGACGGTCTCCCTCTCCGCCTGGTCGCCGTCCGCGGATGCCGCGCCGGTGAACGGCGGAATCCCGCCCTCCCACTCCGTCTCGATCCATCGTGTGTGGACGGTGAACGGCGAAGCCGTGAACGCGGGATCGCGCACCACCGCCCGATGGAACGGCAGCACCGTGGCCATGCCCTCGATCGTCGTCTCGTCCAGCACCCGCCGGGCCCGTTCCAGGGCCTCGTCGCGGGTGGCGCCGGTGACGATGATCTTCGCGAGGAGGGAGTCGAAGTTGCCGCCGACGACGTCGCCCTGCTCGACCCCCGCGTCCACCCGGACGCCCGGCCCGGACGGCCAGCTCAGCTTCGTGACCGCACCGGGCGCCGGCAGGAAGTTGCGGCCCGGGTCCTCGCCGTTGATGCGGAACTCGATCGCGTGGCCGCGCGGCGCCGGATCGGTCGTGATGTCCAGCTTCTCGCCGTCGGCGATGCGGAACTGCTCCCGTACGAGATCGAGGCCGGCGGTCTCCTCGCTCACCGGGTGTTCCACCTGCAGTCGGGTGTTGACCTCGAGGAAGGAGATGGTGCCGTCCTGGCCGACCAGGTATTCGACCGTGCCGGCGCCGTGGTACCCGGCCTCGCGGCAGATCGCCTTCGCGCTCTCGTGGATGGACGCGCGCTGCTCGTCGCTCAGGAACGGCGCCGGCGCCTCCTCGACCAGCTTCTGGTGGCGGCGCTGCAGCGAGCAGTCGCGGGTGCCGACCACGATCACGTTGCCGTGGGTGTCGGCCAGGACCTGGGCCTCGACGTGGCGGGGCCGGTCCAGGTATCGCTCGACGAAGCACTCGCCGCGGCCGAACGCGGCCACCGCCTCACGGGTCGCGCTCTCGAACAGCGACGGGATCTCCTCGATCGTGCGGGCC
The DNA here is from genome assembly GCF_934643405.1 of uncultured Actinoplanes sp. Taxonomy (GTDB): domain Bacteria; phylum Actinomycetota; class Actinomycetes; order Mycobacteriales; family Micromonosporaceae; genus Actinoplanes. Next base: position 48,521 of record NZ_CAKUCL010000002.1, on the reverse strand, counting down.
ACCTTGAGCCCGCGGCCGCCGCCGCCGAACGCCGCCTTGATCGCCACCGGCAGCCCGTGCTGCCGGGCGAACGCGACGATCTCCTCCGCGTCCGCGACCGGCTCGGGCGTGCCGGGCACCAGCGGGGCGCCGGCCCGCTGCGCGATGTGCCGCGCGGTCACCTTGTCGCCCAGGTCGCGGATCGCCTGCGGGGTCGGGCCGATCCAGGTCAGCCCGGCGTCCAGCACCGCCTGTGCGAAGTCCGCGTTCTCCGAGAGGAACCCGTAACCCGGGTGCACGGCGTCGGCGCCGCTGCGGGACGCGACGTCGACCAGCTTGTCGATGCGCAGATATGTCTCCGCCGCCGTCTCGCCCCCCAACGCGTATGCCTCGTCGGCCAGCCGGGCATGCGGAGCGTCCCGGTCGCTGTCGGCATAGACGGCGACGCTGGACAGGCCCGCGTCCTGGCAGGCCCGGATGACCCGGACAGCGATCTCACCACGGTTGGCGATCAATACCTTGCGCACGGCCTGAGCCTAGCGTCCGCCGCCGACAGATTTACGCTGAGGAAGTGTCCACGACGCGCATGATGATCCTTGGCCTGGTCCAGTGGATGCAGCCGGTGCACGGTTACGACGTACGCCGTGAGCTGCTGAGCTGGAGTGCCGACAAATGGGCGAACGTCCAGCCCGGTTCGATCTACCACGCCCTGCGCAAGCTCTCCGAGGAGGGACTGCTGCGCGAGGTGTCGACCGAGCAGGTGGGCGCCCGTCCCGCCCGCACGTCGTACGAGATCACCGACAAGGGCAAGGCCGAGTTCCAGTCGTTGCTGCGCCACACCTGGTGGAACCTGGCGTCGACGCCCGATCCGTTCATGGCGGCCTTCGCCTTCCTGCCGGCGCTGCCCCGCGAGGAGGCGGCGTCCGCGTTACGGAATCGCGCCGTTCAGCTGCGGGCCGCCGTACAGCAGCTCGAAGCCGCCATGGCAGCCGAGTGGGCCGATCGCAAGCCCGTCTATGTCAACTGGATGTGGGAGCTGGAGATCGCCCGGGCCGAGGCCGAGATCGCCTGGTTGGAGCGGGTGGCCAAGCGTGTGGAACAGGACGAGCCGTACATGCCGTCTTAATCAAGTTTGACTACTAAAACTTGATCATCGTACGCTGCCTGAATGATAGAGACTCGCGGGTTGCGCAAGTCGTTCATGTCACGCCAGGGGCGTGAGAAAAAGACCGTCGAGGCCGTACGCGGTGTCGACCTGGATGTCGCCGAAGGGGAGATCTTCGGATTCCTCGGGCCGAACGGGGCCGGCAAGACGACCACCCTGCGGATGCTCGCCACGCTCATCGAGCCGGATGACGGCACCGCCACCATAGCGGGCGCCGACCTGCGCAAAGACCCCGGCGAGGTGCGCCGCCGGATCGGTTACGTCGCGCAGGGCGGCAGCACCTGGGACGATTCGACCGCGCGTGAGGAGCTGGTGCTGCAGGCCCGGCTCTACGGCCGGTCGAAGTCCGAGGCGATGGCCCGGGCCGCGGAGGTGCTCAAGGGTTTCCAGCTCAGTGAGTACGCCGACCGCAAATGCAAGACCTACTCCGGCGGCCAGCGCCGCCGCGTCGACATCGCGCTCGGCGTGATCCACGAGCCCCGCGTGGTGTTCCTCGACGAACCGACGACCGGGCTCGATCCGCAGAGCCGGGCACACATGTGGGACGAGATCCGACGGCTGCGTGCGGAGGGCATGACCGTCTTCATCACAACCCACTACCTGGACGAGGCCGACGCCCTCTGCGATCGGATCTCCATCATGGACAACGGCGAGGTCGTCGCCTCCGGGACGCCGTCGGCGCTCAAGAGAGAAATCTCCGGAGACGTCGTACGGGTGGGGTTGCCGGTCGACGCGGTCGCCGCGGCCGCGTCGGCGCTGTCCGGCTACAAGATCGAGACGCTCGAGGACAGCGTACGCCTCAACGTGGACGACGGCGCCACGGCCATCCCGCAGATCCTGCGGGCGCTGGACGCCGCCGGGGTGCCGCTCGGGACCATCGAACTGCACCGGCCCAGCCTCGACGACGTGTTCCTGACCAAGACCGGCCGATCGCTGCGGGAGAGCTGACGCATGAAACTGCTGCGCGACACCTCACTGATCTTCCAGCGGCAGATGCTGTTGCTGCTGCGCAACCCGGTCTGGATCCTGGTCGGCGTCTTCCAGCCGGTGATGTATCTGCTGCTGTTCGCCCCGCTGCTCAAGCCGGCCCTCGGCGTTTCGTCGAATGCGGCGGCGTACGAGATCTTCGTGCCGGGTCTTCTGGTTCTGCTGGCCATCTTCGGCGGCCTGTTCCAGGGCTTCGGCCTGATCGCGGAGTTGCGGGCCGGCGTGATCGAGCGGTCCCGGGTGACGCCGGTCAGCCGCCTCGCCCTGCTGCTGGGCCGTTCGCTGCGCGACGTGGTCTCGCTGATCGCCCAGGCCGTGATCATCACGCTGCTGGCCCTGGTCTTCGATCTGCGCGTCTTCATCGGGAACCTGCTGCTGGCGTTCCTGATGCTCGCGCTGATCTCACTGATGACGTCGGCGCTCAGCTACGGCGTGGCGTTGCTGGTCAAGAGCGAGGACGCGCTGGCGCCGCTGATGAACACGGTGGCCCAGCCGGTCCTGCTGCTCTCCGGCATCCTGTTGCCGCTGACGTTCGCCCCCGGCTGGCTGCAGGGAGTCGCCGACTGGAACCCGTTCTCCTGGGCGGTGAACGGAACGCGCGCGTTGTTCCGCGGCGACCTGGGCGCCCCCGACGTCTGGCAGGGCCTGGTCATCATGGCCGTGCTCGCCGTGCTGGCCGTCTTCTGGGCGGCGAGGGAGTTCGCTCGAAGCGTCCGCTGACATCCACCAGCCCCGGGTACGGTCGAGGCCGCGCCCGGGGCTGTCGCTTCAAGCCTTCTTCCGCCACAAGGCAGTGATCGGGATGTCCATCTCGGCGAGGAGCTTGCGCAGCAGCGGCAGCGACAGCCCGATGACGTTGCCCGGGTCGCCCTCGATGCGGTCGATGAAGGCGCCGCCGATCCCGTCCAGGGTGAACGACCCGGCCACGTCGAGCGGCTCCCCGGTCGCGACGTAGGCCTCGATCTCCGCGTCGCTGATGTCCGCGAAGTGCACCACGGTGGTGCCGACGCCCTCGGCCTGCCGCCCGGTGACCAGGCTCGTCACGTGGTGCCCGGTGTGCAGCACCCCGGACCGTCCGCGCATCCGGGCCCAGCGCTTGGCGGCCTCCTCGGCGTTGGCCGGCTTCCCGAACACCTCGCCCTCGAACGCGAGCACGGAGTCACACCCGAGAACCACGACGCCGGGATCGGCGTTGAGCTGGGCGGCGATGGTGCGCGCCTTCATCCGGGCCAGGGCAAGGCAGAGTGTGTACGCGTCCTCGGCGTCGACGACCGACTCGTCCACCCCGCTGACCATGACCTCGGCGTCGATGCCCGCGGCTTCGAGCAGGGCGCGCCGGGCCGGGCTGGCCGAGGCGAGGATCAACCGGTACGCGATGTCGTTCTGCACGCTGTCGAGGCTACAAGCCCCAGCCGCCGCGGAAGGCCCAGACCGGGACGTTTGCCTCACAAGGGGTGCGCGATTCTGCTAAAACTTCCGCCGTCGTCGGCGCCGGGCGGCAGCCAGGGCACCCACAGCGACGGCAATCCCCGCGATCCCGCCCATGACGACGGCGAAGGTGCTGCCGGAGCCTTCCGGCACAGCTTGAGGTGCCGTGGCAGAGGCCGTGGCGCCGCCCGGCGGGGTGGCGGCGGTGGTCGGGCGGGGGCTGCTCGTCGTCGTTTTGGCGTCCAGCGGCGGCACATCAGCGGTGAGGGCTTTGACGATGTTGAGCCGCCCAAAGCCGCATTCGTCATCCCGCCCAGGCGGCCCGATGTCGTCAGCAGTAGCAGTGAGCCGATGAATGACGTCAACCCCAGAGAGTTTGGGAAATTTCGCCCGGACAAGGGCCGCAGCCCCAGACACAATAGCGGCGGCCGGAGAGGTTCCAGACACATCGGAGTACTTGTTCGTTGGCTCAGCGGTCGTTATATCGACCCCGGGGGCGCAAATGTCAACTTTCGGATCTTTGACGGACGATGCGGCGTGTTGTCCGCTTCGGTCGGTTGCGCCTACAGCGAGTACTCCATTAATTGCGGCTGGGTAACCGATTATTGCTGCTTGAGATGAGTTGCCAACCGATGCGACGATTATGGCGTTTGCGCTTACTGCGGCGGCTACTGCGTCCTCTACCTCAAAGGCTGGCCCAACACTCGCCGAAACATTTACAACTGCGGCTTCGTGGTTGACGGCCCATTCGATCCCTTTTCCGATTGCTGCTGACGGGACGTTCCTGTCAGATTTAAAGGCCCTCACTGGAAGAATCTTAGATTCCGGGGCGATGCCGAGTACGCCATCGCTCTTGCCTCGTCCATGGCCGCCTATTAAAGCCGCCATATTAGTTCCGTGGCCCGAACTATCGACGCGGCCACTGCGGCCTTCGCCGGACACGAAACTCGTGCCTTCGAGGAGATTCCGTCGAAGGTCGGGATGAGGGAATGTGCCTGTGTCAACGACCGCCACGGTGACCCCCGCACCCGCAGTGAAGGACTGCGCGCGGGCAATGTTCAATGCCTGTAAATGCCATTGATCATTACGAAAGCTGTCGAAGCCGCAGGCCGGCGTCGCCGACATGGCGACGGCGACCGCTGCAGCGGCAGCGGTCGCCGCTGCTGACAGCTTGCGGCTCATGCTTATTTGAGTCCGATCACTGGACCAGGATCGATCCGAGGCTCCCGCGAAGGCATAATGACCGGGTCAACACCTCTAGCGGTTTCCCAAGGATTGTTGGGATCCCAATGTGGTTCATCTTGGGGGTCAGCGCTGCTTTGCCTGCGGCCTGGGAGATGCCCGAATTGGCTGCCGACTGTGCTTGCCTGTTGGCCGGCCCGTCCGTGGTTGCCTGTGGCGTTAGTGTCTCCAATGATGCCGCCGATAGGATTGACGCGTCTGGGACTGGAACGAGTGGCGGGCTGGCCCTGGCCAGTACTGGGTACCGCACCGATAAGTCCGCCAGGTGGTATTGCTTGATTACCGGCTGAATTGGGGCTGCCCGGCCGAATGATGCCATCGGACGGAATTCCCACTCCGCGGCCAGGAGGCGCCGGAAGCAGGGGATTTCCAAGAGGCGGTCTTTGTGTGGTATGGGGCAAAAGGCCAGGGACGGTATTGGGGCTAATCGCTTCGCCCGGAAGGGCTGGCGGGGCGGGTGGTCCGACAGGCGCTGCGTTAATAGATGGCGTATTGGCCCCTCCAAGGACGAGGCCTGGATGTTGTTGCGCAACGCCCGGCGTGGTAACCGTCGCCTGAGAGGGTGTAACACTTCTAGGAGATGTGGCGGGCGTGCGGTCAGAGCCTTCTCCTGCGGCACCGCCGGATGTCGAGCTGGCCGCTATTGGGGGTAATAGGGGCGCAGTGTGGGTGTGCCCGTCGTTGGGCTTCTTCTGCTCGTCATCGACGACGCCACCGTAGGGCGTTGGGCGGACCAGGCGCATTTGGGCCTGCGCCAACTCCGCACTAACTCCGCTCAACAGCACCGCAGCCCTCTGCCTCAACTCCTCCTGACGACCAGGGGCCACCGGCGGCTGCTCGCCGCTCGGGTGTGGGATGGGCCTTGGCGTGGGACTGGAGTGTTTTGCCTCGAAGGACGTCAGCAGCTGCGCGTTCGCCTGGTACTCGTCGTAGATTTTTTGGACGTCTCGCTGGGCCAGGCTCAACGACAGCGTCGCAGCGGCCAGGGCGTCGTGGTTTGCCAGCGCCGCCTCGTAGGTCTCTTTCAGGTTGGCGAGCATGGCGTCGAGGCGCCTCAGGTAGGCCTCCGCCGCCGGGCTCTTCTTCGGCGGCCACACCGCGGCCAGGTTGTCGCGGTAGCTCTGGACCTGGAAAAGGTGGGAGTTCACCAACTCGGCCGACTTGCGCCAGCCGTCGACCAGGGACCAGTGCTTCTCGGTGTCGGGGTTCTGGATCAGGCGGTGCATCTCGTCCAGGGACATGAGGTCCCACGCCGTGCCTCCGCCGCCGCCCGGTGCGGCCAGCATCAGGCATCACCGTCCGAAGCGGGGATGCCGACCCGGTCCAGCGCCGTGTCCACGTCGCGCACCTGGGCGTGGGCGAAGGCGTCCGAGCCGCTGTACTTCTTACTGATGTCCTCGGCCGCGGTCGCGAAACCCTGAGTGCCGTTCGCGTAGTTGTACACGTTCTGGTGAGCGACGTTCTGGATCTCGTTGTGCGTGAACAGGAACGACCACAGCTCGGTGAATTCCGGTGGCGGGGCCGGCAGGCGGGCGGACATCGCGGTGGTCACCGTGGACAGGTGGGGCGCGTAGTTGTCCGCCACGTTCGCGGCGAGCTTCAGCGCGAAGGTCTCCATCGCCTGGATGTCGGCCTCGATCTGGCTGAAGTCGGTGTAGTCGTAGTCGCGCAGCCACGCCGGGCCGCGGTCGTCCTCCGGAATCATCTGGCCTCCCCCGCCGGACCTCACGCGGATCACACACCTGACAGCCGAAGCTCTCGTGAGAGTAAACGGTCAGGGCCAGTCGCGGGGGTTCTCGCAGCCGCCTGTGGACAGTCGCTGCTCGATCGACGCCCGGGAATCTATCGGGGCAGGCCGGAGGCCCGCCACGACGCCGGGGTCATCGACGGGCGTGCGGATCTCGCCCAGGCGGAGAGCGCCGGTCGCGGCGGTTGTGCATCAACCGCGGCCGATCGGGCGACGACCACCGTGACCAGGGCGGCGAGCTCTTCGGGGGTCGGCCTTCCGCGCACGACGCTGACCAGCGGTTCCGTATTCATCGACCGAGCGTACGACAAGGGCAGGAAAGATCCGGTGACACGTATCCCACACACGGCTGATCGATTCGCTGTGGCTAGACCGGACCGGGTATTTTCTGCGTGATGTCATCTTCGCCCCCGCTTGTTGTCGCTGACCGTTACCGGCTTGTCGCGCCGCTCGGTCAGGGCGGGATGGGTCGTGTCTGGCGGGCGACGGATGTCGTCCTGCACCGCGAGGTGGCCATCAAGGAGCTGGTGCCGCCGCCGGGGCTGACGCCGGCCGAGCGGCAGGAGATGCGCGAGCGGTCGCTGCGGGAGGCGCGAGCGATCGCCCGGCTCAACAACATCAACGTGGTGCGCGTCTTCGACGTGCTGCGGACGGACGCGGACCCGTGGATCGTCATGGAGTACGTGCCGTCCCGCTCGCTGCAGGACACGCTGGCGGCCGACGGCCCGTTCAGCCCGGTCCGCGCCGCCGAGATCGGCCTGGGCGTGCTGGGCGCGCTGCGGGCCGCGCACCGCGCCGGCGTGGTGCACCGCGACGTGAAGCCGGGCAACGTGCTGATCGGCGCGGACGGCCGCGTGGTGCTCACCGACTTCGGCCTGGCCACGGTTCCCGGCGACCCGAACGTGACCCGCACCGGCCTGGTGCTCGGCTCTCCGGCGTACATCGCTCCGGAACGCGCCCGTGACGGCACCGCCGGGCCCGCCGCCGATCTCTGGTCGCTCGGCGCCACGCTGTACGCCGCGGTGGAGGGCGCCTCGCCGTTCGCCCGCCCCTCGGCGATCGCCACGCTGGCCGCGCTGGCCACCGAGAATCCGCCGCCGGCCCGCAACGCCGGTCCGCTCAAGCCGGTGCTCAACGGTCTGCTGCGCAAGGATCCCGCACACCGCATCAACGCCGAGGAGGCCGAACGCCTGCTGCTCCGCGCGGCCGGGCGCCGGTCCAAACTGGCCTTCCCGATGAGCCCGACCATGCGCCGGCCGGGTGTCGGGCGGGAACGGCCCGCTCTTCCGGGTGTGACTTCGCCCACAGGTTCGGCGCCGGTCGTTCCGGGTCCTCGTCCTCCCGTCGCGCCCGCCCGCCCGGCGAGTCCGCCAGGTCAGACTCCCGTTGCAGGTGGCCGCGCGGCGGCCGGCGAGGGCCGGCCGCCGGTCTATGTGCCGGGCAAGGCGCCGGTCGGCCGTCCCGACACGCCCACCCGGGTCGACGGGCCGAAGGTCGATGCCCCGCGTCTCGATGCCACCCGCGTCGACGGCCCGCCGGTTCAGGACAATCTCCCGGGTACGCGACGGGGAAGCGCCGCAACCGCAAAAAACCCGTCGGCGACCCCTGACAAGAACCGGCCCGATCCCGCCGACAGCCCCGGGCTCACCCGGACAAGCCGTGGCGAGGCCGGCTCCTTCACCGCCGCCGACGTCGCCGCCGCGCGCCGGAAGAAGGCCGCTCCCGAGCACGAGCGTTCCCTGGCCGAGGCCACCGCGCTGATCCCCGAACCGGAGCAGAGACCTAAGTCGGCGCCCAAGGCCCCGGCCGACCCGACCACGGTCCTTCCCGCCGCGCAGAAGCCTCCGGCCGCCGACGCCACCTCGGTGCTGCCGCCCAAGGAGAAGCCTCCGGCCGCCAAGTCCACGCCGTCCAGGGCCGCCGACGCGACCTCCGTACTGCCGCCGTCCAAGGCGAAGCCCACGGCGCACGCCGACGCGACCTCGGTGCTCCCGCCGTCGAAGGCGTCGAAGGCGAAGCCGCAGAACAAGCCCGCCGACGCCACGTCGGTGCTTCCCCCGTCCACCACGGCCAAAACCACGCCGGCCCAGAAGCAACCCACCAAGACCAACGCGCCCTCGGCCGAGCCGCCGAAGACCGCGAAGAACGAGCCCGGGCAGGCGGACAACGCCGTACGGGCGAAGGCCGCGCCCGCGAAGGCAGCGGAAGACGCCGACAGCACCGAGCAGCCGCAGACGCCGGTGGCGGCGGACATCGCGGACCCGGCAGCAAAGGCCGAGCCGGCGGCGAAGGCCGACGAGCCGACCACCGTGGCCGAGGGGGCAGCCGACCAGCCGAAGCCGGCGCCGGCGGAGGTCCGCCGGGCAGAGGGCGAGCTCGCGGAGGCCGGACCGGCCGAGGCTGGGCTGACGAAGCTCGGGCCGGCGGAGGCTGGGCCGTCCGAGACCGGGCCGGCGGAGGCTGGGCTGACGAAGCTCGGGCAGGCGGAGGCTGGGTCGGCCGAGACCGGGCCGGCGGAGGCTGAGCCGACGGAGGCCCGGCCGGCGGAAGCTGCTGCGGTAGGGAGCGGGCAGGCGAAGAGCGCGCCGAGCGAGGCCGGCTCTGCGCAGAGCGCGCCGACCGAGGCCGGCTCGGCAAAGAGCGGGTCGGCAGAGGCCAAGCCGGCGGCAGAGGCCAGGCCGGCGGAAACCCAGTCTGCGGAGACCCGGCCGTCGGGCACTGCGTCCGCGAAGAGCGGGCCGGCGAAGAGCGCGGCGCCGGCCAAGCCGGGTGCTGCCAAGGCGAAGTCTCCCGAGGACAAGCCGGCCCGGACCACCCAGCCGGCTCCCGAGCTGGCCTTTCCCTTGTCGCGTCCGTCGAAGTCCACTCCGGAGCCCGACATCGAGGAGACCAAGGTCGGGGCCGCGGCTCCGGTCTCCCCGGTGGCCGCGCTCAACCGGCCCGCCCGCCCGGCGTGGCAGCCGATGGAGGTCCGTTCGTCCCCGGGCGTGACCGTCTTCGGCACCCGCCTCACCTACCGTCAGGCCGCGATCGGCGCCGGCATCCTCCTGCTGGCCCTCATCCTGATCATCACGTTGATCGCGCAGGCCGTCGGCGGCGACGGGGGCGACAAGACCAAGGACCAGGCCGGCGCGCCCCTGCCGAGCACCCCGGCCACGACGCAGGGCAGCCAGCCGGCCGCCGCAGCGACCCAGCCGAGCACGACGCCCAGCACCACGCCGTCCAAGGCCGCGTCGAGCGCACCCGCCACCGCGAACCTTCCCGCGGGCTGGGAGCTGCGCACGATCGGTGCCAGCGGTGGCGCCCCCGCGATGGTTCTGCCGCTGCCGAAGAACGCGAGCCAGTCCGGCGGCGGTGAGGAGCTGCGGTTCCGGTGGAACAACCGGCTGCTCATCGTGGGCCGCACCGGCGATCCGCAGCCCGACGCCTTCGAGGACTGGCAGAACCAGGAGGACAACCGCCGAGGCGGGTACAGCAGCTATCAGCGGATCAGTCTCAAGCCCGTACAGTGGCGCGGTTTCAAGTCCGTCGCCGACTGGGAGTACACGTACCGCACCGACAGCGGCAATCCGCAGCACGTGATGCGGCGGAACATCCTGGTCAACGACCACGCGGCGTACTCGCTGAACTGGTATGTCTCGCCCGAGGACTGGGCCGCGTCGCAGAGCGATTTGCAGGCCATCTACCAGGGATTTCAGCCGAAGTAGCGCAACCGAGGTGCGTGAAGCCGGATGAATGGGTAATTCATCCGGCATCACGGATGGAGGTTGTCTCATGAACTGCCGACGACACGGCAGGAAGCCGACGCTCGCGCTGTGGATGCTGGTGGCGATCGCCGACCTGGCGATCCTCGCGACGGCCGCGGGTGCTCTGGTCATGCTCTCGATCTTCGCGACGGTGGCCGTGCTGGCCGGCGGCGTGGTCGCCGCACGTCTGGTCACCCGGCGTCCCGAACCGGCGAGGACCGGCCGGCGCGCCTAGCCTGATCGGATACAGTTCCGCGCTGTGTCGATCGACGGTGTGACGGACCTCTGGGACAGACTGCTCGGCGCTCAGCCGGACCCGCCCGGCCTTGTCGTGCTGCTCACCGCGCTCGCGGGGCTGCTGGCGGTGGCGTACCGTCCGGTGTGGCGGGTCGCCCGCAACGCGGTGACCATCGCCCACGAGGGTGGACATGCGTTGTTCGCGCTGCTGACCGGCCGCCGGCTGCGCGGCATCCGGCTGGAGTTCGACACGTCCGGTCTGACGCTGTCGTCCGGCCGCCCGACCGGGTTCGGCATGATCCTCACGCTGCTCGGCGGCTACATCGCGCCGTCGCTGGTCGGCGTGCTCGGTGCCTGGCTGCTCGGCGGCAACCGGATCACGCTGCTGCTCTGGCTGGCCGTGGTGCTGCTGCTGGTCATGCTCATCAACATCCGCAACCTGTTCGGCGTGGTGTCGCTGCTCATCACGGGCGCGATCGTCGTCGCCGTGTCGTGGTACGCCTCGCCTGAGGTCCAGGCCGTTTTCGCGTACGCAGGGGTGTGGTTCCTGCTGTTCGGCGGCGTGCGGCCGGTCTTCGAGCTGCAGAGCCTGCGCAGCCGCGGCCGGATGCCCGGTTCGGATGCCGACCAGCTGGCGCACATCACGCACGTACCGGCGCTGTTCTGGGTCGGCTTCTTCCTCGTCGTCGACGTGGCCGCGCTCGTCGTGGGCGGCTTCCTCCTCGCTGGTCAGTGGCTTCCGTCCGTCAGCACGTAGGCACACAGACTGTCCCATCGGTCGATGCGATCTAGCTGACGCCCTATTTACCTTCCGGTCATGGCCGATGTCGGCATGGCCTGGACCACGGGCGTGGTCGCCTTCGTCGCCGCGGGACCGCTCTGGCGCTACACCACGCACGCGATCACCGTGGCCCACGAGGGTGGGCATGCGCTGTTCGGCGTGCTTTTCGGCCGCGGGATCACGTACATCAAGGTGATGCGCGGCGGTAACGGCGCGACCGGCTTCAGCGGCGGCGGGTGGTTCGCCGTCTTTTTCTCGTTCCTGGCCGGCTACCTCGGACCGTCGATCTTCGGGCTGGCGGGCGCCTGGATGCTGGTACACGACATCGCGCCGCGAGCCGTTCTGCTGACGTCGCTGGCACTGGTGGCGATTCTGCTGCTCATGGTGCGCAACCTGTTCGGCTTCGTCGCGGTGCCGATGACCGGCGCCATCCTGTGGGCGCTGGCCATGCGAGCCGACGCCGCCCAGCAGATGGTCGCCGCGCACATCTGGGTCTGGTTCCTGCTGATGGGCGGGGTCCGGCAGATTCCGGAGCTCTACAAGGAATGGGCTGACCGCGGAGAGCCGGACACCGACGTGCTCGCCGGCCAGACCGGCCTCTCCACGGCGTTCTTCGTGGCCCTGTTCTGGGCCGGCTCGCTCGCCGCGCTGATATACGGCGGCGTGCTGCTGCTGAGGCACGGAACCTAAAGCGGGATGTTGCCGTGCTTCTTCGGCGGCAGGGTCTCTCGCTTCGTGCGCAGCGTCCGCAGCGCCCGCGTCACCTGCGCGCGGGTCTGGGACGGCGTGATCACCGCGTCCACGTAACCGCGTTCCGCCGCGATGTACGGGTTGGCGAGCGTGTCCTCGTACTCCTGGATCAGCTCGGCGCGCCGGGTCGCGGGATCGGACGCGGTGGCCAGCTCGCCGCGGTAGAGGATGTTGACCGCGCCCTGCGCTCCCATCACGGCGATCTGGGCGGTGGGCCAGGCGAAGTTCATGTCGGCGCCCAGGTGCTTCGACCCCATGACGTCGTACGCGCCCCCGTACGCCTTGCGCGTGATGACCGTGACCTTGGGGACGGTCGCCTCGGCGTACGCGTAGATGAGCTTGGCGCCGCGCCGGATGATGCCGTCCCACTCCTGCGACGTGCCGGGCAGGAAGCCGGGCACGTCGACGAAGGTGAGCACCGGGATGTTGAAGGCGTCGCACGTGCGCACGAAGCGGGCGGCCTTCTCACTGGCCGCGATGTCGAGCGTCCCGGCGAAGTGCATCGGCTGGTTCGCGACCACACCGACCGGCCGCCCCTCGACCCGGCCGAAGCCGACCACGATGTTCTGCGCGTAGAGCGGCTGCACCTCGAGGAAGTCCTCGACCACCGTCTCGACGACCTTCTTGATGTCGTACGGCTGGTTGGCCGAGTCCGGGATGAGCGAGTCGAGCGCCAGATCCGCCTCGGCCGGGGCGAGATCGGCGGTCTGCTCGAAGACGGAAGGCTCGTCCAAGTTGTTCGACGGCAGGTACGACAGGAGCGCGCGCACGTAGTCGATCGCGTCGTCCTCGTCGTCGGCCAGGTAGTGCGCGTTGCCGCTGCGCGTGTTGTGGGTGCGGGCGCCGCCCAGCTCCTCGAAGCCGACCTCCTCACCGGTCACCGTCTTGATCACATCCGGGCCGGTGATGAACATGTGCGAGGTCTGGTCGACCATCACGGTGAAGTCGGTGATCGCCGGGGAGTAGACCGCGCCGCCCGCGCACGGGCCCATGATCAGCGAAATCTGCGGGATCACGCCGCTGGCCCGCACGTTGCGGAAGAAGATGTCGGCGTAGAGACCGAGCGCGACCACGCCTTCCTGGATGCGCGCGCCGCCGGAGTCGTTGATCCCGATGATCGGGCAGCCGATCTTCATGGCCAGGTCGAGCACCTTGACGATCTTCTCGCCGAAGACCTCGCCGAGCGACCCGCCGAAGACGGTGAAGTCCTGGGAGAAGACGCAGACCTGCCGGCCGTTGATCGTGCCGTGGCCGGTGACCACGCCGTCGCCGTACGGCCGGTTCTTCTCCAGCCCGAAGTTGGTGGACCGGTGGCGGGCCAGCTCGTCCAGCTCGACGAAGGAGCCCTCGTCGAGCAGCATCTCGATCCGCTCGCGAGCCGTCTTCTTGCCACGGGCGTGCTGCTTCTCGACGGCGCGGGCCGAGCCGGCGTGCACCGCCTCGTCGGTGCGCCGGGCCAGATCGGCCAGCTTGCCGGCGGTCGTGTGGATGTCGGCCTGGACCTGGTCCTGCTGCGTTGTCACGGTGTTCCTCACGCTCTCCGGCGACGCTGAATCCAGCGATGATCGTAATGCGAAGGGAGCCCCGGCGTCGCTACGGGTGCGTTTCGCACTCAATGCCCCATTCGTTACTCCCGGCGTGACGAACTGGATGACCGCGGCCGGTCTCGCCTTCATCGCCGGTGGGCTCGCCACATTGATCTGCTTCCGCTCGGTGTTGTTCCGCCGGGCCGGCGGCCGGCGTGCGGGGCGGGCAGCGTCGCGGGCGGGGGCGGTGCGGGCGATCGAGGCGCCCCGTCGAGAGGACGCTGTCGAGGCGCGGCATCCGGAAGATGCGATCGAATTGCGGCGTACGGAAAAGCGGTCGCGGCGCGGTCGGCGACGGTCGTCCGGTCAGCCACTCCAGCCGGCCGTTGCCCCGGCGGGCACGTTGTCCGGTCCGCACGACGAGGAGCGCGGTGGGCTGGCCTCGATCGGTTTCATGGCGGAGAACGAGCACGAATTCGACGACGATCCCGCCGAGCCGGACCACCGCCGGCTCGATGCTTACACCGAGGGCGACGACGGCGCCGCGTCCTACGACGAGCGCGCCGAAGCGGACTCCCAGCGAGTCGACGCCCACGAGCAGCGCGCCGACGGCGAAAGTGCGGCGGCCTACGACCAGCGCGCCGACGGCGAAAGGGCGGCGGCCCACGGCCGGCGCGCCGACGGCGAAAGTGCGGCGGCCTACCGCCCGCTCGCCCACGGCGACGAGTCTCATGCCGACGACCGCGTCGACGCGGATCCCTGCGCGGCCGGCGACGAGCCGGAGGAAGCTGCGGCGCCGCCTCTCGATCGCTCCCCGCGACGGGTGGGCCACCGGGTCGAGGGCTGGATCCGTCCCGAGTATCAGGACCACGACCTGCCGGCCGGCGACTACTGGACCCCGCTGCCCGGCGCGGCGGAGGACGACCACGAACCGTCCGCACACGGCTATGGGTGGCCGGTCCAGGTGGAACGCCTCCCGCCGGTGCCCGCGTACGAGCCGGCCACCGGCTTCGACCTGGAGCCGGTCGCCATGGAACCCACCGAGGTGGTGCCGGCCTGGCCACGCCGCCCGGACGAACCCGCCGGCCGGATCCGCCTCCCAAGATCGTGGTCCAGCCGCGCGGGCGGCGAGGGCCGCGAGGGCCGCGACAGCCGCGAGGGCCGCGAGGGCCGCGTCAGCCGCGACTGGCCGAGCCGCGACGAGAAAGACGTGAGATCCGAGCGGCCCCGTCCGCGTCCCCGCCCACGCCCCGGACCTCCGCGGGACGGCAACGGTTTCTATGTGAGCCGCCACGCAGCCGACCCGCCGCACTGACCAGCGCGACTAGGCTCACCCGGTGACCTCGCCGTACTCCGATCTCGACCGCCCACCGCTGTCGCCCCGGGCGCTCGACCGCGCCCTGGTGACCCCGGACGGGTTGTGGACCAAGATCGACGTACGAGCCCAGACCGGCTCGACCAACGCCGACGTCACCGCCGCGGCCCGCCGGGGTGAGCCCGAGGGCCTCGTGATCGTCGCCGAGCAGCAGCTGACCGGTCGTGGCCGCCGGGACCGCCAGTGGGTGTCCCCGCCGCGGGCCGGCCTGTACCTCAGCGTCCTGCTGCGCCCGGGACTGGCGAACCAGGAGAAGGGCTGGCCGGTGGTCCCGCCCGCGGCGTACGCCTGGTTGCCGCTCCTGGCCGGGGTGGCCCTGCTGGAGACGGTGCGCCGGGTGGCCGAGGTGGACGACGCCGCGCTGAAGTGGCCGAACGACCTGCTGACCGGCGACCGCAAGTGCGCCGGCATCCTCGCCGAGGCGAGCGGCGACGCCGTGGTGGTCGGCGTCGGTCTGAACGTGTCGACCCGCGCCGAGGAACTGCCCGAGACGACCGGGGTGCCCGCGACCTCGCTGAAGCTGGCCGGCGCCGAGAACACCGACCGGGATCCGCTGCTGCGCCAGCTGCTGCGCAGTTTCGCCTCCTGGTACGCGGGCTGGCGGGAGGCGGACGGCGACGCGGAACTGTCCGGGCTGCTGGCGGCGTATCGGCGGGGCTGCTCGACGATCGGCCGCGAGGTGCGGGTGCTGCTGCCCGGCGGCGGCGAGCTGGTCGGCGAGGCGACCGAGGTCGACGGCCAGGGCCAGCTGGTGGTCCGGACGGCTGAACGCATCGACCATCGCGTCTCGGCGGGTGACGTCCTGCACGTACGCTGACCGCGTGGCGTTCCCGGACGAGGTTCTCGCGGACGAGGAGGAGGTCGTCCTCCACGTGCGTCCGCACTGGAGGGTGGCGATCCGCCCGGCCCTGCTCGTGTTGCTGGCGGTGGTCGTGACGGCGGTGGCGTGGGTGATGCTGCCGACCAACCGCGGCGGCCGGATCGGGTTCGCCGTGGTCGCGGTCATCATGCTCTACCAGGGCATCCGGTACGGCGCGCGGCCGCTGGCCATCTGGCGGTGCATCCACTACGTCCTCACCGACGAGCGGATCCTGCTGCAGGACGGCGTGATCGCCCGGGAGCGGCGCGACCTCCCGCTGAACCGGGTGAACGACCACGTGGTCAGCCAGTCGCTGCTCGACCGGATCTTCCGCTGCGGCACGCTGACCATCGACTCGATCGGCGACCAGGCCGCGGTGCTCGTCTCGGTGCCGCAGGCCCAGCGGGTCCAGTCGCTGCTCTACGAGCTGATCGAGCAGGATCGCCTGCGGCACCCCGAGGACGAGGAAGAAGAGGGGGAAGAGGAACCGGCGCCGGAGAAGCGCCGGCTGTTCCGGCGGCGTTAGCGCGTGGCGTCCAGCTGGGCCACACTGCCCGGCTCGTCCTCGGCGCTCAGCTCCGCGAAGCCGGCCGTGGCGTCCAGATCGGTCAGTTCGCCCTCGTGGCCGTCGACCGGCGGCTTGAGGAAGACGAACGTGCGGTACGCCCAGAAGCGGAAGATCGTGCCGAGCACGACGCCGATCGCGGTCACGCCGAGGAAGGCCATCTCGTCGTTCTGCTCGGTGAGGCCGAACCCATACTTGCCGATCGCGACGGCACCCGACTGGATGACCATGCCGACCAGGTTGAACGCGAAGAACAGCGTGTATTCGCGACGCAGCGCAGTACGCGTGTGATTACGGTACGTCCAATAACGGTTCGCGAAGTACGCCAGCGTGGTCGTCACGACCGTCGCCAGGACGCTCGCCTTGACCGCGCCGATCGGCAGCGCCACCCACGTGATCACGAAGTAGAGCAGCGTGTTTCCGGCGCCCACGACACCGAACGCGAAGGCTTCCGGCACGAGACGGCGCAGGCGTGCGATCAGCGGAGTGGCTGAAGACATTGGGCTACCTTACGAGAGGAAGGGCGATTACGCCGAGTCGCGTACGGGAGAGGACGGCGACGTCACATTAGCCGCCGTGTGCTCGTGCTGCCCGTCCGCGTCCTCGTCGACGGCGGCGGGAAAGACGAATCTCCGGTACGACCAGAACCGGAACAGGGTGCCGAACGCGTTGCCGACCAGCGAGCCGGAGATGTTGTCGGCCAGCTTGCTCTGCAGCGCCGGCCAGATCGCCCCGAGCGCGTAATGGCTGATCGCGAGGCAGGCCAGGCCGATGCCGAGGCCGACCGCGTTCAGCACGAAGAACATCGTGTACTGCCGGGCCATGTGCGAGTGTGCCCGGTCCTTCCACGTCCAGAACCGGTTGCCGGCGAATGCGAATGTGGTGGCGATCACCGTGGAGATGGTCTTCGCGAACAGCGTCTCCACGCCCGCCTGCAGCAGGATGTTGAAGATCACCAGGTCGATGGTGAAGGAGATGCTGCCCACCGTGCCGAACTTGCCGACCTCGCGGACCAGGGCCCGCAGTTTGGCACGCAGGCCGGAGGACTGCGGCGGCGAGGACTCGGGCACGGTCCCGAGAGTACCGGCGGTAGTCACGTACCGCCGTTTTCGTTGGCGAGTCTTAACCGGTCGAACCGGCATGGTGACGCTGTCGGTACGGACGGTGACGGATCCCGTCGATCTCGCTGATTTCGGCGAACCTGCTCCGGCAGTCGCCGCACCAGCCGAGGTGCAGGCGCATCCGGTTGGCGTCGCGCGGCGCGAGCCGGCCCCGCAGATGACCGCCGAGCCGGTCACCGGCCCATCGGCACTCCGGGTGCTCGGCGACGGCCACGTGCTGTTGCAGGTACAGGCTGCGCAGCCCCTCGCGGGCGCGATGGGCCAGCACGGCGACCGCGTTCGGGGTCATCCCGAGCATGCCGGCCACCTCGGTGGGGGAGTTGCCCTCGACCGCGGTGTGCCACAGGACGTCCCGCCAGCGGGCCGGCAGCTGACGGAAGGCGGCCGCGGCGTAGGCGCGTTCCAGCCGGTCCAGGGCCGGATCGGTGAACGGCTGCCCCTCGTCGTACCGGGTGAGGTCGTCGGTGAACTCCAGCCGGCGGTCCCGCCGGGCGCCGTGGTAGCAGACGTGCCGCATGGTGGTGTGCAGGTATGCCCGGAAGGCGACCAGCGGTCCCCGGCCGGCCCGCAGCGAGGCGAAGACCTTGGCGAACGTCTCGGCGACCAGGTCGTCCACGTCGGCCGGGTCACGGACCAGCCCGTACGCGAAACGGCGCGCGGCATCCCGGTGGCGTTCGTACAAGACGCCGTACGCCGCCGAGTCGCCCGCCCGCACTGCCGTCAGCAGCTCGGTGTCCGAATCGGTCGTCATTCCTGCCTCCTGTGACCGGGAGTAGAAGGGAGGCCCGATTCACTCAGTTTAGGGCTTTAAGTCCGTTTTGCGAAAGGTGCCGTCTGGGGCGTTTGCCGACCGTTGATGCGCGGAACTGCGAGGTACGACGAAGAATCGATCGTCTGTAAGCAAAGATGCCGAGGATTGTGCGGTCTTCCACAGGAAAGGCCGATGAACTAAATGTGTTCGCGCCTTAGGCTGACGTGACTCCCATGACCCAGGCCGGACCATCCCGGCCTTTCGGTCATTGGTCAGTGCCGACCGAAGGAGATCACATGTCCCAGCCCCCGACCTCGCACGCTCGACTGCTCAGCTGGATCGACGAAGTAGCCGCCCTGACCACCCCCGACCGCATCGTCTGGTGCGACGGCTCCGAGGCCGAGTGGACCGGCATCACCGATGCCCTGGTCGAGTCCGGCGCCCTGGTCCGGCTGGATCCGGAGAAGAAGCCCAACTCGTTCTGGGCGCGCACCGACCCGGGCGACGTGGCCCGCGTCGAGGAGCGCACGTTCATCTGCTCGGTCGACGAATCGGACGCCGGACCCACCAACAACTGGATGGCGCCGGCCGAGATGAAGTCGACCATGACCGAGCTGTACCGCGGCTGCATGCGCGGCCGCACCATGTACGTGGTCCCGTTCTGCATGGGCCCGCTCGACGCCGAGCAGCCGATGTTCGGCGTGGAACTCACCGACAGCCCGTACGTCGTGGCCAGCATGCGCATCATGACCCGGATGGGGGCCGGGGTCCTGAAGGCGATGACCGAGGCCGACGCGGATTTCGTCCCGGCGCTGCACTCGGTCGGCGCGCCGCTCGAACCCGGCCAGGACGACGTCGCCTGGCCGTGCAACGAGACGAAGTACATCTCGCACTTCCCGGAGACCCGCGAGATCTGGTCGTTCGGCTCCGGATACGGCGGCAACTCGCTGCTCGGCAAGAAGTGCTACGCGCTGCGGATCGCCAGCGTGGCCGCCCGGGACGAGGGCTGGCTCGCCGAGCACATGCTGATCATGAAGCTGACCTCGCCGGAGGGTCAGGTCCGGTACATCGCCGGCGCGTTCCCGTCGGCGTGCGGCAAGACCAACCTCGCCATGCTGGAGCCGACCCTGCCCGGCTGGAAGGTCGAGACGATCGGCGACGACATCGCCTGGATGAGGTTCGGCTCCGACGGCCGGCTGTGGGCGACCAACCCCGAGTTCGGCCTGTTCGGCGTCGCGCCGGGCACCGATTTCCACACCAATCCGAACGCGATGCGCACGCTCGCCCGCGGCAACTCCGTCTTCACCAACGTCGCGCTCACCGACGACGGCGACGTCTGGTGGGAGGGCATGGGAACACCGCCGGCCCACCTCACCGACTGGAAGGGTGAGGACTGGACGCCGGCGAAGGAGACGCCGTCGAGCCACCCGAACAGCCGGTTCTGCACCCCGATCGAGCAGTGCCCGATCCTCGCCGACGAGTACCACGATCCGCGCGGCGTGCCGATCGACGCGATCCTGTTCGGCGGCCGCCGCAAGACGACGGTTCCGCTGGTCACCGAGGCCCGCGACTGGGTGCACGGGGTCTACCTCGGCGCCACGCTGTCGTCGGAGACCACGGCGGCGGCGGTCGGCCAGGTCGGCGTGGTGCGGCGCGACCCGATGGCCATGCTGCCGTTCATCGGCTACCACGCCGGCGACTATTTCCAGCACTGGATCGACATGGCCAAGGGCGCGTCCGGCGACGCGGCCAAGCTGCCGAAGATCTTCTACGTGAACTGGTTCCGCCGCGGCGACGGCGGCCGTTTCCTGTGGCCCGGTTTCGGGGAGAACGGTCGCGTGCTCAAGTGGATCGTCGAGCGCCTCGACGGCAAGGGCGAGGCGGTGGAGACGCCGATCGGTCACGTGCCCACCCCGCAGGCCCTCGATCTGACCGGCCTGGACATCAGTGACAAGGACATCGAGGCCGTGCTGCGCGTCGACACCGGCGAGTGGATGGCCGAGTTGCCGCAGGTCACCGAATGGTTCAGCAAATTCGGCGACAAGCTTCCGGCGGTCCTCTGGGCCGAATTGGACGCCCTGCGCGCCCGCCTCACGCAAGCCTGATCCCCGCGGCCGCCTCGCTTCGCCTCGGCAAGGGCCGGGGTGCGGCGGGGCGGCTTGCCGACGCGCCTGTTTGCGTACGCCGTCCGTGAGCCCGCCGCAGCCGGGTCGGCCCGGACGACCTTCCGGGGTTACGTTCGCCCAGTGACGCCCGAACGGTTCCAGGTCGCGATCGTCGGCGCCGGCCCGGCCGGGTCGGCGGCCGCCCTGGCGGCCAGGCGTGCCGGAGCCCGCGTGCTCCTGCTCGACCGGGCCGCCTTCCCGCGCGACAAGGCCTGCGGCGACGGCATCGCGGCCGGCGCGGTCGACGTCCTGGCCGGGCTCGGCGTGGACGGGATCACCGACGGCTACCCGGCGGTCGAGCGGCTGCGGCTGGTCGCGCCCGGCGGTTTCCAGGTGGCCCGCCGCCTGCCGCGGGTCGCGCACACGATTCCGCGGCGCGTCTTCGACGCCCGGCTCGTCGAGGCCGCGGTCGCGGCGGGCGCCGAGTTACGGCGGCACACGGTCCGGCGGATCAGCGAGAACGGCACCGTCGACATTGACGGGACCTTCCGGGCCGACGTGCTGATCGGCGCGGACGGAGCCGGGTCGGTGGTGCGACGGGCGCTCGGCCACCCGGTCAACCCGCCGGGGCACCTGGCCGTGGCGATCCGCGGATATGCCCCCACCACGAACACGAACGAGCAGGTCGTCGTCACCACGCGACGGCGCTGGCCCGCGTACGCCTGGGAGTTCCCGATCGGGGACGGGACCGCCAACGTCGGCTACGGCGAGGTCCTGCGTGGTGTCCCGCTGTCCCGGGCGTACCTGATCGAACGCCTGACCGGCCTGCTGCCCGGCACCGAGGCGGAAAGCCTGCGGGGGCACCACCTGCCGTTGTCCACCCGCCGTCCACCGCCGGGCCGCGGACGCGTCCTGCTGGCCGGCGACGCGCTCTCGCTGATCAACCCGTTCACCGGCGAGGGCATCTTCTACGCCGTGCTCTCCGGCTCGCTCGCCGGCACCGCGGCCGCGACCGACCCGGGCCGGGCCGCCGCGCTCTACCGCGCTGCACTGACCCGGCGGCTCGGCCGGCACCTGAGGCATTCCCGGTTTGCGACCTTGCTCACCCGGCATCCCCGGGTGGTCGACGCGGCGGTCGACGCGGCCGCCCGGGACGCCACGGTCTTCGACCGGATGGTGGAACTCGGCCTCGGTGAGGGGGTTTTCGACGTTCGCACGATCGGACGCATCGCCGCCCGGTTGGGTCACGGACACCCGGCCGCTCCCTCGGTCACAACTTTCGAGGGCTAGGGTTTGTGGCGATGAGTCTGCGGTCCCTGGTTTATTCGGTTTACGAACGACGGCTGGCAGGAAAGCTGGCCGGCAAGCCTGTGCCCCAGCACGTCGGCATCATGTGCGACGGCAATCGCCGCTGGGCACGCGAGATGGGGTTCGTCGACCCGAACGACGGCCATCGCGTCGGCGCGGCTCGCGTCAAAGAGCTGCTGACCTGGTGCGACCAGGCCGGCATCAAGCACGTGACGCTGTATCTGCTGGCGACCGACAACCTGCGCCGGCCGGCGTCCGAGCTGGACCCGCTGCTGACCATCATCGAGGACCTGGCGACCGAGCTGGCCGAGGACGGCAACCCGTGGCGGCTGCGGATGGTCGGCGCGCTCGACGTGCTGCCGGCGTCCACGGCGGCCGCGCTCAAGGCGGCCCAGGAGAAGACCCGCGATCGTACGGTCGGGGTCGAGGTCAACATGGCCGTCGGCTACGGAGGTCGTCGTGAGATCACCGACGCCGTACGGTCGCTGCTGCACGAACACGCCGCCGCCGGGGGCACGCTCGAGGAGCTCGCCGAGATCCTCGACGTCGAGCACATCGCCGAGCACCTCTACACCCGCGGCCAGCCCGATCCGGACCTGGTCATCCGCACCAGCGGCGAGCAGCGGCTCTCCGGCTTCCTGCTCTGGCAGTCGGCGCACTCGGAGTTCTACTTCCACGACGCCAACTGGCCGGATTTCCGGCGCATCGACTTCCTGCGCGCCCTGCGGTCCTACGCGAGCCGGCAGCGCCGCTTCGGCGCCTAGAAGCGCTTGAGGCCGTCGGCCAGGAACTCGGCCACCGCGTCGGGGGAGGCGAGGGTCAGGTCGGCGGCGCTGGACACCTCCGCGCCGGTCTCCGGGTTGGCCACGGCCACCGCCATGCCGAAGAAGTTCGGGTCGACCGCCTCGCGGGCCCGCAGCGCGTCGAAGGCCTTGATGTCCGACATGTCGTCGCCGAAGTACCAGGCGCACCCCGAGTTCCGTACGCCCTCGGTGATGACCATGCCCTTGTCCTGGTCGACCGGCGGCTTCAGCTCGACCACCATGCGGCCGCCCTGGATCCGCAAACCGAGCCGTTCGGCCTGCTCATGGGCCCACTGCTCGACGCCGGGCGCCTGCTGCGGGTCGGTGCGGTAGTGCAGGGCCACCGACAGCCTCTTGTACTCGACCAGGATGGAGCCGGGCAGCTCGTCGTGCGCCCGCTCGGCCAGCTCGGCCATGGCCGGAACCCAGGGCAGCGCGGCCGGCTCGGTGACCACCTCGCCGTCGTGCCACACCTCGAGGCCGTAGAGGCCGTACAGGTCGACCCGTTCGAGCGACTCGAACCGTGGCCGGAGGAAGCTGACCGGACGGGCCGAGACGATCGCCACCCGCCGGACGGACTTCGCCAGCTGCTCGAGCACGCCGGGCACGCCGGGCGCCGGCTGCGAGGCGTCCGGGTCGTCGGTGACCGGCGACAGCACCCCGTCGAAGTCGAAGAAGAAGGTGGTGTCGGACGCGCGCGTGACCGTGAATGCCCACGCGTCATCGATGCTCAGCGGATGGTGCGGACGCGGAGTCTCTGCCACAGCGTCAGATTACCTGGCGTGCGTCAGGTTGCGAGCCGGAGAATTCCAGCGCCACGAGTTTTGCGTACTACCGGTCGCCGGTTCTGACCGCTAGCGTTCAAGCCATGGCACGGGGTCATCCCGAGCCAGCCGGCCGGCCCGGACCTGCGACGAGTGCGCCACAGGGCCCCGCAATCCGACCCTGTGCATGTGATGGGCGCCGGAGGTGGCGGACCGCGGGCGAACCGGGTTGCACGCCCGCTGGAGCAGGCCTGTGACATCTAGCCCATCTGAGGCCGGCGTCGCCCGCGACGCGGCCGCCAAAGTGTCCACCACGAACCGCACCGCCGCCCGGCGCCGCACCCGGGACAGGCACGCGGACGCGGAACCGGCCCCTACGGGCCGTGTTTTCGTTCTGGACACCTCGGTCCTGCTGTCCGACCCGGCGGCCTTCCGCCGGTTCACCGACCACGAGGTGGTCATCCCCCTGGTGGTCATCTCCGAACTGGAGGGCAAGCGTCACCACCCCGAGCTGGGCTGGTTCGCGCGGCAGTCGCTGCGCATGCTGGACGAACTGCGGATCAAGCACGGCCGGCTCGACCAGCCGGTGCTGTGCAACGACGAAGGCGGAACGCTGCGCGTGGAGCTCAACCACGCCGACCAGAGCGTCCTGCCGCACGGGTTCCGCAACGACTCCAACGACACCCGCATCCTCTCCGTGGCGCTCGGGCTGGCCGCGGAGGGCCGCGACGTCACGCTGGTCAGCAAGGACATGCCGTTGCGGGTGAAGGCGGCCTCGGTCGGCCTCACGGCGGACGAGTACCGCCACGGCCAGGCCAGTGACCCGACGTGGACCGGCATGTCCGACCTCAAGCTGGCCGAGGACCAGGTGGGCGCGCTGTACGCGGGCGAAGAACTGGAGATCGAGGAGACCGAGAACCTGCCGTGCCACACCGGCCTGGTGATCCACTCGTCACGTGGTTCCGCGCTGGGGCGGGTCACCCCGGACAAGACGATCCGGCTGGTGCGCGGCGACCGCGAGGCGTTCGGCCTGCGGGGCCGCTCCGCGGAGCAGCGGGTGGCGCTGGACCTGCTGCTGGACGACTCGATCGGCATCGTCTCGCTGGGCGGGCGGGCCGGCACCGGCAAGTCGGCGCTGGCGCTGTGCGCGGGCCTCGAGGCGACGATGGAGCGCAACCGTCACAAGAAGGTGATCGTCTTCCGCCCGCTGTACGCGGTCGGCGGCCAGGAGCTGGGATATCTGCCCGGCACCGAGAACGAGAAGATGTCGCCCTGGGCGCAGGCGGTCTTCGACACGCTCGGCGCGGTCGTGCACGCGAACGTGATGGAGGAGGTCATGGCGCGCGGCATGCTGGAGGTGCTGCCGCTGACCCACATCCGCGGCCGCAGCCTGCACGACGCGTTCGTGATCGTCGATGAGGCGCAGTCGCTGGAACGCAACGTGCTGCTCACCGTGCTGTCCCGTATCGGGCAGGGCTCGCGGGTCGTGCTGACCCACGACGTGGCCCAGCGGGACAACCTGCGAGTGGGCCGGCACGACGGTGTCACCGCCGTGATCGAGGCGCTGAAGGGGCACCCGATATTCGCGCACGTGACACTGACCCGGTCCGAGCGATCGCCGATCGCCGAGGTGGTTACCGACCTGTTGGAGGAGATACCCCTTTAGGTGACGCCTTTTCGCCCGGTTTACGCCTGAAAGTCTTGTGAGCAACGTCACAAGACGGCGTCGCCGTTTCACATCCACTTCACGGTGCGCCATGGTGTTCGGCGGAGCGCCAAGCGTGGTCATCACTGTCGGAGATCGACTTTGGGCCACCACCTCGATCGATGGCGATCGGGGTGCCGGCCCGAGTGGTCGCGGTGCTCGCGGCACGGCCTACCACCGTTTCCCCCGGTGGCGGACGTGCCGCGTCATTGCCCCCGACGAAGGGACCCTTCGTGAATCGGCTCTGGAGCCGGGTCGGAATCAAAGCGACCTCGGTGGGCCTCCTGGTGGCTGGTGCCGCCGGTGGCATCTACCTCGCACAGGACCGGGAAGTCCCGCAGCGCACCGCCGAGGCCCAGCTCGTCGTCCAGGTCGACGAGGACGACATGCAGCTGCTGAAGCAACGACAGGCCGAGCACGCCGCCGCCCGTGCGTGGCAGCGCCAGGCCGAGGGTGACGCCGCCGAGAAAGCGGCCGGCGAGGCCAAGACGGCCGCCGGCAAGGCGCACCAGCTCGAGCAGAAGGTGGTCGAGGCGAAGCAGAAGGCCGCCGAGGAGGCCGCGGCGAAGAAGGCCGCCGAGGAACAGAAGAAGGTCAGCGGCCCGGCGGCCTACACCGGCGACATTCCGTCCTCCTGCGACGAGTACAGCGGGAGCCGCGCGGTCGGTTGCGCGCTGATGCTCGACGCCGGCTTCAAGATCGACCAGTTCCCGTGCCTGGACAAGCTGTGGAAGAAGGAGAGCGGCTGGAACTACCGCGCCGAGAACCGCAGCTCCGGCGCGTACGGGATCCCGCAGGCTCTGCCCGGCAGCAAGATGGCGAAGTTCGGCGACGACTGGGAGACCAGTCCGGCTACCCAGATCAAGTGGGGTCTCGACTACATCGAGGGCCGTTACGACACGCCGTGCAACGCCTGGTCGCACTCGCAGAGCACCGGCTGGTACTGACCATCCACTGTGCCTGGCACGACGGGTCGCGCGGCGTTGAGCCGCCCGGCCCGTTTTGCTGTGATCAAATGTCTTCATGGTCCGAAATGCCGCGTCACTGGCCGTGATCGGGGTGCTCGTCGCCTTGCCGGCCGCCGGGACCGGTCCGGCGCACGCGGCACCGGCCGCCCGTGACGTGGTCGGCGGGGCAGTGGCGCCGGAGGGCAGGTTCCCCTGGGCGGTGCGGCTGTCGATGGGCTGCGGAGGCGCGTTGACCGCCCCGCGAGTGGTGCTGACCGCCGGGCACTGCGTGGACGGCACCGGGGACACCACGGCCATCAAGGTCGTCGCGGGAGTAGCCGACCTGAAGTCGCCCAAAGCGGTCACGGCGCGGTCGGTGACGGTGATCCGCGCGGCCGGCTTCCAGGACGAGACCCGCGGCGACGACTGGGCGGTCATCCGGCTGGACCACCCGCTCGCACTGCCCACGCTGCCCCTGGCGGATCCGGTGCCCGCCTCCGGCACGTACGTGGTCATGGGATGGGGCCAGACCCGGGAGGACTCACTCAAGCAGGAGCGGCGTCTGCACTACGCGGACGTGCCCATCGTGCCGGATCGGAACTGTTCCACGGCGTACGGGAAAGCGGGTGTGAAGCTCGTCGTGGAGGACTCGATCTGCGCGGGCACCCCGAAGGTCGACACCTGTCAGGGTGACAGCGGTGGCCCGATGGTCGGCCGGGACGGCGCCGGTGGCTGGGTGCAGGTCGGCATCACGAGCTGGGGCCTGGGCTGCGCCCGCGACGGCTACCCGGGCGTCTACACCGAGATCTCCCACTTCCGGGCCGCGATCCGGGCCGCCATCCGGAAGCTGAGCTGAGGTCGATGCACGCGACGGGCGTTGGCCGTTCTTGCCGGGGCCTGGAACTATCGATGACATGAGCTACCGCTTGCCCGATGCCCGCGACGAGGCGGCGGCCAAGTTCGGGACGGACGCGTTCTATGCGTCACTCGGCCGCGCCTTCGTCACCATGTGCGCCCTGATCCCGGTGCTCTTCCTCATCGAGGCCATCGACGTCGGCATCGGCTCCGGCCAGCTCGACGTGGCCGGCGGCATCATCCCGCACCGCGTCGACGGTCTGGACGGCGTGCTGTTCAGCCCGTTCCTGCACGCCGGCTGGGACCACCTCTACGGCAACGCCGTCCCGCTGATCCTGGTGGGCACGTTCGCCCTGGCCGGCGGCGTGAAGCGCTTCATCTGGTCGACCTTCGTGATCATGTTGATCAGTGGTCTGGGCGTCTGGTTCATCGGCGACCCCGACAGCGTGGTGGTCGGCGCGAGCGGCGTCATCTTCGGTTACCTCGGCCTGCTGCTGACCCGCGGCCTGGTCGAGCGCAGCTGGTGGAACCTGGGCGTGGCCGGCTTCATCGGCTTGCTCTACTGGTACCAGCTCTACAACATCCTGCCGACCGACCAGCCCATCTCCTGGCAGGGCCACCTGCTCGGACTGCTGGGCGGCGTCGTCGCCGCGATCCTGTTCCGCCGACGCCGCCCGAAGTCGCCTTCCTCGCCGCTGAGCACGACGCTCACCGACATCTGACTAGATGATCGGCTCGTCGCCGATCTGCACCGTGGGCAGGTGGCCGTCGAAGTCGACCGCCGAGTAGAGGGCCAGCTTCTCCAGGCGGTGGTAGGAGTCGATCACCCGGATGGTGCCGCTCTTCGACCGCATCACGATCGACTGGGTGTGTGCGCCGCCCGAGCGGTAGCGGACGCCCTTGAGCAGGTCGCCCGAGGTGACGCCGGTCGCCACGAAGAAGCAGTTGTCGCCGGTGACCAGGTCGTCCGTGGTCAGCACGCGGTCCAGATCGTGGCCGGCGGCCAGGGCCTTCTCGCGTTCGGCGTCGTCGCGCGGCCACAGCTTCGCCTGGATCATGCCGCCGAGGCACTTCAGCGCGCAGGCGGCCGTGATGCCCTCGGGTGTGCCGCCGATGCCCATCAGGACGTCCACGTCCGATTCGAGGCGGGCGGCCGAGATCGCGCCGGCGATGTCGCCGTCGGAGATGAACTTGATGGTGGCGCCGGCCGTGCGCACCTCGTCGACCAGCTGCGCGTGGCGCGGCCGGTCCAGGATGCAGACCGTCACGTCGGAGATCGAGGAGCGCTTGGCCTTGGCGATGCGGCGCAGGTTCTCGGCCGTGCCGGCGTTGATGTCGATCACGTCGGCGCAGTCCGGGCCGACCGCGATCTTCTCCATGTAGAAGACCGCGCTCGGGTCGAACATCGCCCCGCGCTCGGCGACCGCGAGCACCGCCACCGCGCCCGGCATGCCCTTGCTCATCAGCGTGGTGCCGTCGATCGGGTCGACCGCGACGTCCACCTCGGGGCCGGTGCCGTCGCCGACCTCCTCGCCGTTGAACAGCATGGGCGCCTCGTCCTTCTCGCCCTCACCGATCACCACGACGCCGCGCATCTGGATCGAGTTGATCAGCTTGCGCATGGCGTCGACGGCCGCGCCGTCCCCGCCGTTCTTGTCGCCGCGGCCCACCCAGCGGCCTGCGGCCATGGCGGCGGCCTCGGTGACACGGACCAGGTCGAGGGCGATGTTGCGGTCGAGATCCTGGGGAACCCGGGCGGGCATGGTGCGCCTCCTCGCGACGTTGCGGGGCTTCGGTGTGCACCGATCCTCACATGCCCGGACGCGCAAAGTCAGGACCCAGCGACATGGTTAACAATGGGTAGGTGGAACCCGCCTCGCCTGTGCCCGCCCCGCTCGACCAACCCGCCGCCGACCGCGCTCCCGGCATAGACGCCGGCCAGACCGCGGACGCGCCGGCCGGGCGAGCGGCCCGCGCGGAGGCGGGGTCGGCCGCGCAGGCGGAGGCCGGATCGGCTGCGCAGGGGGGAGCCGGATCGGCTGCGCAGGCGGGAGCCGGATCAGCTGGGCAGGCGGACGCCGGATCAGCCACGCAGGCGGAGGCCGGATCAGCCGGCCAGACTGAGGCTGGGTCGGCTGCGCAGGCGGAGGCCGCGAAGGCGACACCGGCCGCGGCGGCGTCTCGCGCCGCCCGGGGACAGGAGCGCCGCCCGCGCGACATGATCATGTCGTTGGCGGTGCTGCTGGTGCCGATCGCGCTGCTGCTCATCCTGTACCGCACCCTGCTCAGCGGCGACGCCCCGATCACCGTCGACCCGGCGCCGACGATCCAGGAGGCGCAGGCCGCGAAGCTGTTCCCGGTCGCCGTGCCGCAAGGCCTGGGCGACGACTGGCACACCTCCAGCGCCACCTTCACCCGCGCGCCGAACGGCGCGACCCTGCGGCTCGGCTACGTCGACCCGGACAAGGACCCGATCCAGTTGATCGAGAGCAGCGTCCCGACCGACACGCTGCTGCCCGCGGAGCTGAGCACCGGCGCCAAGCCCACCGGAAACTTCCGCTCGGCGAGCGGTGTCTGGCGGGTGTACGACGCGCGGCCCGGCGAGAAGGCCCTGGTGCTGGGCGAGCAGAACCGTACGATCGTGATCGTCGGCCGGACCGATGTGGACAATTTGGAAAAGCTGGCGACGTCGCTGAGTTGAGATCAACTGTTCAGCTCGCGGCCGACAAGATCATTTAACGTCCTGCGGCATGATGCAGAATCGGGGGATCCTTCTTCCTCTCGCCCTGTCCGGCCTGGTCGGGCTCACCCTGTCCGGTTGCGCCGGCCACGACGAAGACACCGCCCCGGCGGACCCGAAGGCGGCGCTGACCGGATCGGTCGCCGCTCTCAAGGACGGCAACTTTGCCTTCACCGCCAAGACACCGGAGATCGACGGGACCGGTGCGATCCACCTGCCCAGCAAGTCGGCCTCGCTGGACTTCACCAGCAAGACGGCCGACGGCGAGGGGGCGTACCAGGTGCGCCTCGTCGACCCGGACAGCTGGGTGAAGATCACCGTCAAGGATCTGGACTTCGGCGCCCAGCTCCAGGGTGCCGACCCCAACGATCCCCAGGTCAAGGGCTTGATGATGCTGTCCGACATGTTCAGCGGCAAGGCCTGGATGCACTTCGACAAGAACAAGGTCAAGGGCGACGCCGCCAAGGACCTGAGCCTCGACCTGTCCGATGGGGACATCACGGGCGTCACGGACATGGTCGGCGCGGTGGCGACCGCGCAGGGCGATGAGCACACCATCACCGGCACGATCGACGCGACGAAGGTGACCGGCGACGACGGCTTCCTGTCCGCCGACGACATCAAGAGCACCGGCGCCACCTCGGTCCCGTTCAGCGCGGCCCTCGACGACCAGGGCCGCCTCTCGTCGTTCGAGGTCGACATGCCGAAGTCGGGTGACACGCCCGCGGGCAAGTGGACGCTGCAGATCTCCGGTTACGGCCAGCAGAAGGCTCAGGAGAAGCCGACCGGATCGGTGCAGGAGATGCCCGAGCCGGTCTACAGCTCGCTGAACAGCTAACTCTCGGCATCCGCGCGGGCGGCCCGGGCAGCGTCTATACGCTCCCGGGCCCCCTCGAGCCACCGCTGGCAGATGTCCGCCAGCTTCTCCCCGCGTTCCCACAGCGCCAGCGACTCCTCCAGCGAGCTGCCGCCCTGCTCCAGCCGCTCGACCACCGAGGCCAGCTCGCTGCGGGCCTGCTCGTAGCTCAGTTTCTCGTCGGTCACTCGTTCTCCCGTACCTCTGCTCGAAGTTCGCCGTCGGCGAGACGCACCCGCACAAGATCGTCCGCCTTGACGTCGGTCGCCGCCCGCACCACCTGGCCGTCGTCGCGCTGGACGATCGCATAACCGCGCTGCAGGGTCGCCGCCGGCGACAACGCCCGCAGCCGGGCCAGGGTGTGCCGCAGATCGTCGTCGGCCCGGCGCAGCCGGTGGTCGAGGTTGCGGCCCGCCCGGTCGCGCAGCGCGCCCACCTCGGCCGCGCGCTGGTCGATCAGCAGCTCGGGACGGGCCAGGGAGGGCCGCGACCGCCACGACTCGAGGCGATGCTCCTCGCGCTCGATCATCGTGAGCACCGCGCGTTCCAGCCGGCGGCGGGCCACGTCGATCAGCTGCCGCTCCTCGGCCAGGTCGGGCACGATGCGCTTGGCCGCGTCGGTCGGCGTGGAGGCGCGCAGGTCGGCCACGTAGTCCAGCAGGGGCACGTCGGTCTCGTGGCCGATCGCGCTGACCACCGGCGTGCGCGCGGCGAACACGGCCCGACACAGTGCCTCGTCGGAGAAGGGCAGCAGATCTTCCACGCTGCCGCCGCCCCGGGCGATCACGATGACGTCGATCGTCTCGTCCGCGTCGAGCAGCTTGAGCGCCTCGATGATCTGCGGGACCGCCGTGGGGCCCTGCACCGGCACGTTGACCACCCGGAAGTCGACGGCCGGCCACCGGCGTCGCGTGTTCATCAGCACGTCGCGCTCGGCGGCGCTGGCCCGGCCGGTGATCAGGCCGATGCGGTGCGGCAGGAACGGCAGCCGTCGTTTCCGCTCGCGGGCGAACAGCCCCTCGGCGCCGAGCAGTTTCTTCAGCCGCTCCAGCCGGGCGAGCAGCTCACCGAGGCCGACCTGGCGGATCTCGTCGGCCCGCAGGCTCAGCGTGCCGCGGCTCGGATAGAACTCGGGCTTCGCGTGCATCGTGACCCGGGCGCCCTCGGCCAGCTCGGGAGCGCCGGCGTCGAGCACGTCACGATGGGCGGTGACGGTGAGGCTGAGGTCGGCCGACGGGTCGCGCAGGGTCAGGAACACCACGGTCGAGCCGGGCCGCCGGCTGATCTGGGCCACCTGCCCGTCCACCCAGACCCAGCCGAGCTTGGCGATCCAGGCGCCGACCTTCTGACTGACCACGCGCACGGGCCACGGGTCGTCGGCGGTGCTCTTCGGCGTCTGCGCCGACGGCTCTGGCTCACTCACCCGGCCAGACTACGGAAGGCCCCCGACATTTTCGTCGCGCGGCACCGGGGCGTCGGCCGGGTGCGGCTCCGCGTGCGTCGGGTTCAGCGGCGCGCCGGCCGGGCGCGGAGCGGGCAGCAGCAGCGTGAGGACGGCGAGCACGAGGAACCCGGCACAGGCCCAGAAGACAAGATCGGCTCCCAGCAGTACGGCGTCCAGCCGCCCGCCTTCGGCAACCATCGCGAAGGGCAGGCCGTGCCCGTCGTCGCGCGGAAACGCCGTACTGATCGCAACCCCGAGGCCGAACACGGTGGCCGCCACCGACCAGATCACCCGCCGGGGCTCCGGGCGAAAGTGGCCCCAGCCCAGCAGCCCCAGCGCGGTCACCAGCAGCATCACGTGGAACAACAGGTAGGCGGTGCCCGCCGCGCCCATCGCGAGGTTCAGCGCGCCGATCGCGGCGCACGCCCAGCCCAGGATCAGCCGGACGGTCGTGACGGCCGAGTCCAGAAGTCCCGGTTCGCCGGCCGGGGCGTCGCTCATGTGTCCGAGTATTCCGCCGGAAGCCGGGCCATCAGGGGCGAATCGGCCGACTCGCCTCCCGGCCCTCGCGCACCCGCCGCACCAGCACGAGGGCCACCACCAGCAACATTCCCGCGTACCCCCAGACCAGCAGGTCGGCGGCGACGGACGGCAGATCGACCGTCCAGTTCGCCGAGGAGGACATCCGCCGCGCCACGTCCGGATCGCTGGCGAAGGCCGCCCGTTGTGCCCAGCGCAGCGGCCAGCCGCGGTCCACCACGTACGCGTACGAGCAGCAGGTCTGCGTCCTGCGCGCCAGCAGTCCGGCGACGGTCCCGGCCGGCGCGGACACCGCCATGGCGATCGTGGTGGCCCGCCGCGGCAGCGTGATCCGGTGCGGCATGAGCAGCACCAGCCCGGCCGCCGCCAGGACCAGCCCGGCCACGAGATCGGCGGCCGGGTCGGGACTGTGCTGCACCAGCAGAATCCACGAGAGGCCGCCGACCAGGCTCAGCGCGCCGAGCAGCCAGCGCCCCAGCCGGACGGCGGGAGCCCATCGAGCCGCACGGATGGGGGTGTCCATCGCAGGAGTATGACGAGTCCGCGGCTGAGTACCATGGCCGGGTGACCGAACCTCGTAAGCGTGTGTTGCTGGCCAAGCCGCGCGGCTACTGCGCCGGCGTCGACCGTGCGGTGCAGACCGTCGAGGAGGCGCTGAAGCTGTACGGCGCCCCGGTCTACGTGCGCAAGCAGATCGTGCACAACAAACACGTGGTGAGCACCCTCGAGGCGCGCGGCGCGATCTTCGTGGAGGAGAACGAGGAGGTCCCCGAGGGATCGACCGTCGTGTTCTCCGCGCACGGCGTGGCGCCCGAGGTGCACGAGCAGGCCAAGCAGCGCAACCTCAAGGCGATCGACGCGACCTGCCCGCTGGTCACCAAGGTCCACCAGGAGGCGAAGCGGTTCGCCGCCGACGACTACGACATCCTCCTGATCGGCCACGAAGGCCACGAAGAGGTCATCGGCACCTCCGGCGAGGCGCCGCAGCACATCCAGCTCGTCGACGGCCCCGGCTCGGTCGACGAGGTCGTGGTGCGCGACCCGTCGAAGGTGGTGTGGCTGTCCCAGACCACGCTGTCGGTCGACGAGACGATGGAGACCGTGGCCCGGCTCAAGACGAAGCTCCCGCTGCTCCAGTCGCCGCCCAGCGACGACATCTGCTACGCGACGCAGAACCGCCAGCACGTGGTCAAGGAGATCGCCCCCGAGTGCGACGTGGTGATCGTCGTCGGCTCGACGAACTCGTCGAACTCGGTGCGCCTGGTCGAGGTGGCGCTGGACGCCGGCGCCCGCGCCGGCCACCTGGTCGACTACGCCGCGGAGATCCGCGACGAGTGGCTGGAGGGCGCCACGACGGTCGGCGTCTCGTCCGGCGCCAGCGTCCCGGAGGACCTGGTCATGGACGTGCTGGCGCACCTGGCCGAGCGCGGTTTCGGCGAGGTCACCGAGTTCACCACGACCGAGGAGCGCCTCACCTTCTCGCTGCCCGCCGAGCTGCGCCGCGACATGAAGAGAGCAGCGTCTGATTCGCTCGCTGAGGCCTAGTTCTCCAGCAGCTCCGGGGCCTGGGGCTGCCGGGGCGCCACCTCGACCTGGGGCGGCACCGGGATCTCGTCGTCCGAGACGCCCATCTCGGCGAGCTTGCGGGCGCTCACCAGCACCCGCGCCTCCAACGAGCCGACTGCCTTGTTGTACGCCGTGACGGCCCCGCCCAGCGCGGCGCCGAGCCGGCCCACGTGGTCGCCGAGCGTGGCGAGCCGTCCGTAGAGCTCCCGGGCCAGCGCGTGCACGGCCACCGCGTTGCGGGCCAGCTCCTCCTGCCGCCACGAATACGCCACCGTGCGCAGCATCGCGACCAGCGTGGCCGGGGTGGCCAGCACGACGTTGCGCCGGAACGCGTGCTCCATCAGCGCCGGGTCGTGCCGGAGCGCGGCGTCCAGGAACGGGTCGGCCGGCACGAACAGCACCACGAAGTCGGGCGAGGGCGGGAACGCCGTCCAGTACTCCTTGGCGGCCAGCGCGTCGATGTGCCCGCGCAGGTGCCGGGCATGTTGATCGAGGCTCGCGTCGCGGGAGCGCTCGTCGCGCGCCTCCATGGCGGCGAGATAGCCCTCCAGCGGCGCTTTCGCGTCGACCACGATCGTCCGGCCGCCGTGCAGGCGCACCACGAGGTCAGGCCGTACGGTCTGCTCGTCGGTCGCCGCGGTGACCTGCTCGGCGAAATCGCAGTGTTCGAGCAGCCCCGCCGCCTCCACCACCCGCCGCAGCTGATGTTCGCCCCACCGGCCTCGCACCTGCGGCGCGCGCAGCGCCGCGACCAGCTGTTTCGTCTCGGTGCGCAGCTCGCCCGAGACGGTGCTCATGGAGCGCACCTGCTCGCGCAGCTCGGCGTACGCGTCGACGCGCTCATGTTCCAGCTCGGTGACCCGCCGCTCGTACCGCTGAAGCGTCTCGTGCAGCGGGCCGATCGCGCGGGCCACCGCCTCCTGGGACTGCGCGGTCGCCTCGTACGACAGGGAGCGCAGCGACTGCTCCAGACGCTCCTCACCCTCGCGATGGGCCTGCACCGTGGCCTCGAGACGGGCGATGTCGGCGGCCGCGCGCAGCCGGGCGGCCAGCCAGCCGAGGGCGGCACCGGCCGCCAGACAGAGGAGCACCACGGCCACGGTCGAGACGGTCACATCCGGCAGATTGCCAGACGGGTATGACGAGATTTGCGAGGGTACCTTGGGAACATGAGCGTGTTCCTGATTCTGGGCATCGTGATCGTCGTCCTTCTCGTGATCGTGCTGATGCGTCGCGGCGGGGCGAACGCCCAGCAGACCCGGTTGGAGGACGCGCGCGCCGAGGCCCAGCGGTGGTATGAGCGTCTCGGCGGCCAGCTGACCACCCTGCACGGCAGCTCCGACCATGCCGTCGCGCAGGCCCTGGCCGACGCCGGCGAGCGGTACAACGCGGCCGGCGGGCAGTTGCAGCAGGCGAACACCGTCCGTCAGTTCGAGCTGGCCCGCGAGTCCGCGCTCGAGGGTCTTCAGTATGTGCGGGCCGCCCGCACCGCGATGGGCATCGACCCCGGTCCCGAGCTGCCCCCGCTGGCCAGCGCGGCCGGCGTCGGTCAGCTGACCCGCGAGCGTGAGGTCACCGTGCAGGGCCAGCACTACAAGGCTGGTCCGCAGCCGGGCTCCGACACGCCGTACTACTACCCGGGTGGCCGCGTCCAGGGCCGTCCGGTGCCCGCCGGGTGGTATTCGACGCCCGTCTGGAAGACGGCGCTCGGTGCCGGCGCCGGCGCGCTCGGCGGCCTGCTGCTGTTCGACGCGCTGTTCTCACCCGCCTTCGGCGATCCCGGCATGTACGGCGACGGATACCAGGACGGTTTCCAGGACGCCCAGCAGGACTTCGGCGGCGACAACGCCGGCGACTTCGGTGGCGACAACGCCGGTGACTTCAGCGGCGGAGGCGGCGACTGGGGTGGCGGCGACTTCGGTGGCGGAGACTTCGGCGGCGACTTCGGTGGAGACTTCTAGTCCGACTTGAGGTGTTTGGCCAGCTCCCCGCGCAGCCGCCGGGGGCCGGGCCAGACCTCGCTGAGGTCGGCGGTGAACGCCGGACCGTCCACGGTCTCGGTCATCGCCGGCCAGCCGGCCCCTTCGTCCTGTACGGGGTGAACGCTGTCCAGGTCGACCGGCGTCACGTCCAGCACGTTGCGCAGCCCCACCCGCCGCACGGTCACGTGCGCGATGTCGTCCCAGGCGAGCAGGATCGGGTCGCTCTCCTGGGCGGCGAGTTCCAGCCCGCCGGAGGAGACCCGCACCCAGGTGGTGAGCGAGGCCCGGGTGCAGTAGGCGTAGGCCGCCGACGCCAGGCCGGCGATCAGGCCGGCCTGGAGCGCGGTCTGCCACCACGGGTTCCCGGTGCCGCCGGCCGCCATGGCGACGATCGGCGAGACGATCCCGAACGAGATCATCAGCAGGGCGAACAGCGCGACGAACGTCCGTACCGGAGATGATCGGAAAAGCACGGCGTCGTCGGCGGGGGCCTTGACCTGCTCGGGCGCGATCGGCATGTCTTCATGCTGCCTGCCGGGCAGGCCCCGGCTCCCGCTTTCGACTCAGAACGCTGACGCGATCACCAGTTCCGGCGTGCGGTCGGGGAGCATGTCCAGCTTGGCGATCCGGCCGGCCGCCTTCAGGTCACCCTCGATCAGCGCGAGCCGCTCCAGCAGCGCCGCCGGTCCGAGCGCCTCGGCCAGCGGAACGTCCGCCTTCATCGACAGCTTCCGGTCCGATTTCGCCCGCCGGACCTGCCGCAACGCGTCGCCGGCGAGATCGAGCAGCCCGGCGTCACCCTCCGGCGCGATCCGGGTCAGCTCGTACGTCGTCGGCCACGTCGCCCGGTGCACCGAGCCGTACCGCCACCAGGACCAGACTTCCTCGGTGACGTACGGGATGAACGGCGCGAACAACCGCAGGAGGACCGACAGGCCGGACGCCAGCGCCGCGCGTGCCGAGTCACCGCCCGGCCCCTCCGCGTACGCCCGCTCCTTGACCAGTTCGATGTAGTCGTCGCAGAACGTCCAGAAGAACGTCTCGGTCGCCTGCAAGGCGTCGGTGTGGTCGTACCGTTCGAACGCCTCGGTCGCCGTCGTGACCACCTCGGCCAGCCGGGTCAGCATGGCCCGGTCGAGCGGCTCGGTGACCGGTTGACGCAGCGCGTCGGCCGCGCCGAGCCCCAGCGCGAACTTCGACGCGTTGAGCACCTTGGTCGCGAGCCGCCGGCCGACCTTGATCTGAGCCGGGTCGAACGCGAGGTCGGCGCCGGGCCGCCCGCTGGCGGCCCAGTACCGCACCGCATCCGATCCGCTCTGGACCAGCAGGTCCATCGGGGTGACGACGTTGCCCTTGGACTTCGACATCTTCTTGCGGTCCGGGTCGAGGATCCAGCCGGACAGCACGGCGGTCTTCCACGGCAGGACGCCGTCCTCCAGGTCCGCGCGCAGGACCGTGGCGAACAGCCAGGTCCGGATGATCTCCTGACCCTGCGGGCGCAGATCCATCGGATAGACCCGCCGGTGGAGATCCTCGTCGTCCGCCCAGCCGCTGACGATCTGCGGCGTGAGCGAGCTGGTGGCCCAGGTGTCCATCACGTCCGGGTCCGCGGTGAAGCCGCCCGGGACGTCGCGTTGCGACTCGTCGAACCCCGGCGGACACTCCGAGGTCGGGTCGACCGGCAGTGCTGATTCGTCCGGTATGAGAAGCTGGTCGTAGTCCGGTTCGCCAGCGTCGTCGAGCCGGTACCAGATCGGGAACGGCACGCCGAAGAAGCGTTGCCGGCTGATCAGCCAATCCCCGGTCAGGCCGTTCACCCAGTGCTCGTAGCGGTACCGCATGTGCTCCGGGATCCACCGCAGCTCGGCGCCGCGGGCCAGCATCTTCTCCCGCAGCTCCGGCTCGCGCCCGCCGTTGCGGATGAACCACTGCCGGCTGGTGACGATCTCCAGCGGCGAGTCGCCCCGCTCGTAGAACTTGACCGGGTGGACGACCGGGACCGGCTCGCCGATCAGGTCCTGCGTCTCGCGCAGCAGCCGGACGATCTCGCGGCGGGCGCCGTTCGCGGTCAGGCCGGCGAACTGCTGGTAGGCCACGACCGGAACGCCGGCCGGCGCGTCCGGAAGGAACCGGCCGTCGCGACCCAGGACGACCCGCGTGGCCAGCCGCAGGTCACGCCACCAGGTGACGTCGGTCAGGTCGCCGAACGTGCAGACCATCGCGATGCCGGTGCCTTTGTCCTTCGCGGCCAGCGGATGCTCGTGGACCGGCACTTCGACATCGAAGAACGGCGTGCGGACGGTGCGGCCGAGCAGGTGCTGGTATCGCTCGTCGCCCGGGTGGAAGACCAGCGCCACGCAGGCCGGCAACAGTTCGGGCCGGGTGGTGTCCACCTCGACCGGACCGTCCGGGCCATGGAAACGCAGTTTGTGGTACGCGCCGGGCCGCTCGCGATCCTCCAGCTCGGCCTGGGCGACGGCCGTGTGGAAGCCGATGTCCCAGAGGGTCGGAGCTTCCGCCGCGTACGCCTCACCCCGCGCGAGATTCCGGAGAAAGGCGCGCTGGGAGACGGCTTGCGAACGACGGCCGATCGTCGTGTATGTCAGCTGCCAGTCGACGGACAGCCCGAGCCGTCGCCACAACGCCTCGAACGCCTTCTCGTCCTCGGCGGTGAGCTGGTACGACAGCTCGATGAAGTTCCGCCGCGAGATCGAGATGGTCTGCTTGTCCGGTTTGGCCGGCGGTTGCCAGTCCGGGTCGTAGGGCAGGTGCGGATCGCACCGGAGGTTGTGGACGTTCTGGACGCGTCGCTCCGTGGGCAGCCCGTTGTCGTCAAAGCCCATCGGGTAGAAGACGGTCTTGCCGCGCATCCGCTGGAACCGCGCGACGGTGTCGGTGTGCGTGTACGAGAAGACGTGCCCCATGTGCAGCTCGCCCGATACGGTCGGCGGCGGGGTGTCGATCGCGTATACATCCGAGCGCTCCTTCGAGCGGTCGAACGCGTACGTGCCTTCCTCCTGCCAGCGCTGCGCCCACTTCTCCTCGAGCCCGTCCAGCGACGGCCGCTCGGGGAGGCCGGTGCGCGCGGTCCTACCCGTATCAGTCATGCGCCAAATGCTACGGCCCGTCCGGCGCGC
Organism: uncultured Actinoplanes sp.; assembly: GCF_934643405.1. Lineage (GTDB taxonomy): Bacteria > Actinomycetota > Actinomycetes > Mycobacteriales > Micromonosporaceae > Actinoplanes. Next base: position 9,510 of record NZ_CAKUCL010000002.1, on the reverse strand, counting down.
CCCGCCCCCGATAAACGCCCGCGGCCGAAGCGCTCGCCCACCGCCGCCGCTGGGCCGGCCGAACGAAGGTCAGCGGCGCGAGCGCGGGCGGGCCGAGCGCGGTGGGGCCTCGCGCAGGCGGTCGCGGACCGGGCCGAGGGAGCGCTGCAGATCGGCCAGGCCGGAGGCGGGCATGACGTCGAACATCAGGCGCTTCACCAGGGCGACGTGGCCCGGCATCACATGGTCGAGCAGGGCTCGCCCGGCGTCGGTGAGACGCACCAGTGTGCTGCGCTCGTCGTCCGGGGCCGGCGCGCGCGTGATCAGCCCGCGCTGTTCGAGCTGGCCGGCCTGATAGCTGACTCCGCTGCGGCTGTAGACGATCCGGTCGGCGATGTCGGTCATGCGTTCCGCGTTCCCGGGCACCGAGCCGAGCCCGGCCAGGATCTGGAACTGCACCGGGCTGAGATCGCCCTCGTCGCGCAACTGCTGGGCCACCGCCTGCTCGAGGAGGCTGCCGACCTCGGTCAGCGTGAAGTACGCGGCGAGCTGCTCCGCATCGAGACGCTCGTCACCACTCATGGCACCCATCTTACTTGCGTCGAATTCGAAGCATCTCTACGCTGGCGGTGTGATGCTGCGAATTCGAAGCAACTTGGAGGAGTCATGAAAGCGGTACGCATCCACGAGTACGGCGACGTCGACGTCCTGCGCGTCGAGGACGCACCCCGGCCGGTCCCCGGCGCCGGCGAGGTCCTGGTCAAGGTGGCCGCGACCGCGTACAACGCGGTCGACGAGAAGCTCCGCTCCGGAGAACTCGCTCGGTTCTATCCGCTCTCCTTTCCCTACACCCCCGGCCTGGAGTTCTCCGGAACCGTGGTCCAACCCGGCGCCGACGTCCGTGACCTCACGCCCGGCCAGGCGGTGGTCGCCTTCCCGGCGCTGACCGTCGCCGGCGGCGCTGCCGAGTTCGCCGTGGTGCCCGCCGCCGCACTCGCCCCCGCTCCCGCCACGGTCTCGTTGGCCGACGCCGCCGCGTTGCCGATCGCCGCGCTCACCGCCGACCAGGCCCTCTTCGAACTGGGCGGCCTGCGATCAGGACAGCGCGTCCTGATCAACGGAGCCGGTGGTGCGGTCGGCGGCATGGCGATCCAGCTGGCCAAGAACGCCGGCGCGACGGTCCTGGCCACCGCCGCTCCGCGAAGCGCCGCGGCAGTGCGCGCCCAGGGTGCCGACGAACTCATCGACTACACGACCGCCCCCGTCCTCGACGCGGTGACCGGCCGGGTCGACCTGCTGATCAATCTCGTGGCCGGCGCTCCCGACGACATCAGCCGTCTCACCGCCCTGGTCGTCGACGGCGGCAAAGCCGTGAGCGTGGTCCCCATGCCGTTGACCGGCGACGAAGCCCGCGGCATCACGTGGTCGACCTTCAACGCCCGCGCCGACATGTCCCGCCTGGCCGACCTTGCCGCCGCGGTGGACAAGGGAGAGCTCAAGCTCGACATCTCGGCCCGCTACCCGTTCACCGAGCTGGCCACCGTGCAGACCGCGGGCCGCACCGGCCAGTTCCGCGGCAAGGTTCTGCTGACCGTCGAAGACTGACGTCGTGGCGCCGGGCCGGCTCGTCAGGACGACGACTCGAAGTCGAGCAGCCACCTCTTGACCGGCAGGCCCCAGCGGTAGCCGCCCAGCGAACCGTCCAGGCGCAAGACCCGGTGGCACGGCGTGAAGAACGCGACCGGGTTGCGGGCGCACGCGGCGGCTGCGGCCCGGACCGCTGCGGGCCGGCCGGCCAGGCGGGCGAACTCGGAATAGGTCACCGGCGCGCCCGGCTTGATCTCGCGCATGACCCGCCACGCGTGGCGCATGAACTCGCCGCCGCTGTGCTGCTCGACGACCACGTCGTCGATCGCGGCGAAGTCACCGTCGAAATAGGACCTTACGCGCTCGCCGATCGGGCCGACGTCGTCGACCTCGTGCGCCTCGGCACTCAGGTCCGGATGGATCTGTGGCAGCAGCTCGTCGACGTCGGTGGTGAAGCCGGCGGCTCGCACCGCGTTCGTCGGGCTCACCACGAGCGTCAGCGGCCCGGCGGGAGTGTCCATGGTGTGGTACTTCAACATCGTTTCCTCCAGGGGTTGGGAACACAGCCTGGCCCTCGCGAGCCGGCCGTGGGGAACTTTCGCGGGCCTGTGGACAAGTGGGCTGTGGATAACCGGTTCTGTGGACAACCGCTTGCGGATCTCCGCGAACGGCTAACGTGCGAGCCAGACAACCGGCCGGAACGGGCCAACGACTCGCCGGCCGGCGGGACGACCAGCGGGGAGGCGGATCAGCCGGCAGAACAAGCGGAGTCAAGCGGCACGCCACAATCGAATAAGTGCGTACGAACGCCACGGGCGCCACCTCTCGGCGTGCGCCTCGAGGGCCGACGGCGTGGACGGCAGACCCAGGGCCGCGGCTCCACGGCGTACGGCGAGGTCTGTCGGGAGAAAGACGTCGGGATCGCCGATCGCCCGCATCGCCACGTAACCGGCGGTCCAGGCGCCGATGCCGGGGACCTCCTGAAGCCGGGCGACCGCCTCCTCACGGTCGGCGCCGGGCTCGAGGTCGATCTTGCCGTCCGCGACGAGCGCGGCAAGCGCCTGGATCGTCTCCCGCCGGGCCGCCGGCATGCCGAACGCGCTGTCCGGCAGATCGGCCACGACCGCCGCGGAGGGGAACGAGCCCAGGCCGGAGGCCGGGGCGGCGGGGCCCGACGGCGGGACGGACTGGGCGGCCGGGCGCGACGGCGGGACGGACTGGGCGGCCGGGACCGACTGGGCGGCGCGTATCAGGCGGCGCAGGGTCGTGCGGGCTCCGGCCACGCTGACCTGCTGGCCGACGATCGCGCGGACGGCCATTTCGAAGCCGTCCACCGAGCGCGGGACTCGTACGCCGGGCTCAGCCGCGACCATCGCGGCCAGGGCGGGGTCGGCGCCGAGCGTGGCGTCCACCGCGTCCGGGTCGGCGTCGAGGTCGAACAACCGGCGGCACCGGGCGACCGCGGGGGCCAGGTCACGCACGTCGGCGAGCCGCAGCGTCGCGGAGACCCAGCGTTTGCCGGGCTTGAGCGAGACGGTCGCGCTGCCGTGCGGGAGGGACAGGCCTCGGCGGTACGTGTCGCCGTCGCGTTCCTCGATCCCGGGCAGTGCCCGCGCCTCCAGGAAGTCGAGCAGGGCCGGGGCGTGCAGCGGCGAGCGGTAGGCGAGCCGGAGGTTGATCACGCCTTCCTCCGGGCGTACGGCGGGCCGGCGTTGCCGCAGCGCGCTCGGCGCCTGCGCGTACACCTCCTGGATGGTGTCGTTGAACTGCCGCACGCTGCCGAAACCCGAGGCGAAGGCGATCTCCGCGAGTCCGAGACCGGTCGTCTCGACCAGGATGCGGGCGGTCTGCGCGCGCTGCGCCCGCGCCAGGGCCAGCGGTCCGGCGCCGAGTTCCGCGGTGAGCAGGCGGTTGAGGTGCCGTTCGGTGTAGCCGAGGCGGCTCGCCAGTCCCGGCACGCCCTCGCGGTCGACCACGCCGTCGCCGATCAACCGCATCGCGCGGCCCACCAGGTCGGCGCGCACGTCCCACTCGGGCGAACCGGGCGCGGCGTCCGGCCGGCAGCGCTTGCAGGCGCGGAACCCGGCCCGCTGCGCGGCGGCGCCGCTCGGGTAGAACGTGACGTTCTCCCGCTTCGGCGTCATCGCCGGGCAGGACGGGCGGCAGTAGATACCGGTGCTCTTCACGGCCGTGTAGAACCAGCCGTCGAAGCGCTGGTCCCGGCTGTCCACGGCCCGGTAGCACCGGTCGAAGTCCAGTTCCATGCCAAGAAGTCTGCTCCGCCGCGAGCCAAAGGGCTGGCGGGATTCGGACATGACCGTGCGCGTGTCAACTGCGGTTGACGACGCGCTAGGTGTCAACTACGGTTGACACTCATGAGAACACAGGAGAGAGCCACTGACATCAAGGTCCGGACGTACGGCGGGGGCGGTCCCAAGGTGGTCCTGTTGCACGGCGGGCTGCAGACCTCGGCAAACTTCGGCCGGCTCGCGTCGGCGCTGGCCACGACGTTCACGGTCTACGTGCCCGATCGCCGGGGTCGTGGGCGCAGCGGGCCGGTCGACGACGCGTACGGACTGAGAAGTGAGATCGATGATCTGGCCGCGGTGCTCGACGAGACGGGGGCGGGCAACGTGTTCGGACTGAGCTCCGGGGCGGTGATCGCGCTGAACGCGGCACTCGAACTGCCTCGGATCGAGCGGCTCGCGCTCTACGAACCGCCGTTGCGGTACGGCGACGAGGACCCGGTCGCGTGGCGTCCGCGCTACGAGAAAGAGCTGGCCGCGGGCCGTACGGCGGCGGCTTTCGTCACGGTTGTCAAGGGCACCGGCGATTTTCGGTATGTGCCGCGGGCCGTGCTCACCCCGCTGGCGCGGCTGGGCCTGCCCGGTCCGGTGCGTGACCTGGTGCCGACCATGCGGCAGGACGCGACGGTGGTGACGCAGGCCGCCGGGCCGCTCGACCGGTATGCGGCGATCACGGCCGAAACACTTCTGCTCGGTGGCGAGCGGTCCGCGCCGTACCTCAAAAGGGTTTTGAACGGCCTCGAGCCGGTCCTGCCGCGAGTGCGACGGGTGACCCTGAGCGGCGTCGGCCATCTCGCCGCCGACAACAGCGGCAAGCCGGAACTGGTCGCGACGGAACTGCGGAAGTTCTTCCGATGACGCTTGCGTAGACTGGCATTCCGTGAGCCTCACCATCGGAATCGTCGGCCTGCCCAACGTCGGCAAGAGCACCCTGTTCAACGCCCTGACCAAGAACGACGTGCTCGCCGCGAACTACCCGTTCGCGACGATCGAGCCGAACGTCGGGGTCGTCGGGCTGCCGGACGATCGCCTGGAGAAGCTCGCCGAGCTGTTCAAGAGCGAGAAGGTCATTCCGGCGCCGGTGAGCTTCGTCGACATCGCCGGCCTGGTCCGCGGCGCGTCGAAGGGACAGGGCCGCGGCAACGCGTTCCTCGCGAACATCCGCGACGCGTCGGCGATCTGCCAGGTGGTGCGCGCGTTCTCCGACCCGAACGTGCTGCACGTCGACGGCAAGATCTCGCCCGCCGACGACATCGAGACGATCAACACCGAGCTGATCCTGGCCGACCTGCAGACGGTCGAGAAGGCGCTGCCCCGCCTGCAGAAGGAGGCCAAGCTCAAGAAGGACAAGGCCGCGACCGTGGCCGCCGCGGAGGCCGCGTTCAAGGTTCTCAACGACGGCGCGACCCTCTACCAGGGCGGCGCCGGCATCGACCTCGAACTGCTGGCCGAGCTGCACCTGCTGACCACCAAGCCGTTCCTGTACGTGTTCAACGTCGACGAGGCCGAGCTGGGCAACGCGGCGTTCCTCGACGAGCTGCGCGCGCTGGTCGCCCCCGCCGAGGCGGTCTTCATGGACGCGAAGATCGAGTCGGAGCTGATCGACCTGGACCCGGAGGAGGCTCAGGAGCTGCTGGAGTCGACCGGCCAGACCGAGCCGGGCCTGAACCAGCTGATCCGCGTCGGCTTCGACACGCTGGGCCTGCAGACCTACCTGACGGCGGGCCCGAAGGAGGCGCGCGCGTGGGTGATCCCGCGGGGCGCGACCGCTCCCGAGGCCGCCGGCGTGATCCACAGTGACTTCCAGCGCGGCTTCATCAAGGCCGAGATCGTCAGCTACGACGACCTGATGGCCGCGGGCTCGATGGCGGCGGCGAAGGCGGCCGGCAAGGTCCGCATGGAGGGCAAGGACTACATCATGAAGGACGGCGACGTGGTGGAGTTCCGCTTCAACGTCTGACTCGGGCGGGAGCCACCGTGGAGTGGGTGTTCGAGGGCGAGATCATCGAGTGGCGCGGGCCGGCGCCGTACTTTTTCGTGGCCATGTCCGAGTCCGACAGCGCCGAGCTCAAGGACGAGGCGCGATCACTGATCTACTGGGGTCAGGTGCCGGTGCACGTCGTCATCGGGGACACGAAGTTCCGGACGGCGCTCTTCCCCAAGGACGGCCGCTACCTGGTCCCGCTCAAGGATGCCGTCCGCAACGCCGAAGGGATGACCGAAGGCGACGTCGTGGCGGTGACCCTGCGTCCCGCCCCGCGCGGTGATCTTCACCAGTGACGCAAGACAATCTGTTTGCCCGCCTGGCACGCTCGCCGTACGGTGACCGGGTGAGGATCCGGCGTGCCGAGGACGACGACTGGCCCGCGATCTACCCCTTCTTCCGCGAGATCGTCGCGGCGGGGCACTCGTACGCCTACCCCGAGAATCTCTCCCTCGAGCAGGCTCGCGGGCTGTGGATGGAGTCGCCGCCGGGGCGCACCGTCGTCGCGGTTGACGGTTCGACCGTTCTCGGCAGCGCCAAGATGGGCCCCAACCGGCCCGGTCGTGGAGCCCACGTGGCGACGGGCAGTTTCATGGTGGATCCACGGCACTCGGGGCGCGGCGTCGGTCGCGCTCTGGGCGAGGACCTCATCGACTGGGCGCGTGCCGCCGGCTACCGGAGCATTCAGTTCAACGCGGTGGTCGAGACGAACCAGGTTGCGGTACGGCTCTGGCGTTCGCTGGGCTTCGGAGTGCTCGCCACCGTCCCGGAAGCCTTCGACCACCCCGACCACGGTCTGGTCGGGCTCCACGTGATGTACCTGAAGTTGCCCGCTTCCTGATCATGCAGGTCCGTCGGCCTCGACAGTCTCGTGTGGACATCACCCTTGTGTCGCAAGGTACTATGCGCGGGTGAGTGAAGAGTCGTCGGCTACCGCGCTCCTCCGGGGCACCCTGGAGTACTGCGTGCTCGCCCTCGTCGCCGAGCAGGAGATGTATTCGGTGGAGCTGGTGCGCCGGGTCAGCGAGGAGCTCCGGCTCACCACCAGTGAGGGCGCGATGTATCCGCTGCTGTCCCGGCTGCGCCGGGCCGGGCGGATCGCGACGAGCTGGCGGGAGTCGCCCAGCGGGCCGCCCCGGCGGTACTACTCCCTGACGCCGGACGGGCGGGCGGCGCTCGAGCAGTTCCGGGTGCGGTGGACGGCGTTCCGCGCCGGGGTTGATCGGATCTTGGGAACGGAGCAGAGATGACCGAGCGCAACGACGTCCTGGTCGCGGACTATCTGTCGCGCGTCTCCCGGGCCACGGCCGGGCTGCCGCCGGAGCAGCGCGACGAACTGCTGCGGGACCTGCGCGAGCACATCGAGACCGGGCGGGCCGAGCTGGACGAGGAGACCGAGGCGCAGGTCCGGGACATCCTGGAGCGGCTCGGCGAACCCGCGGTGATCGCGCGGGCGGCGGCGGAGGACGCCGGTCTCCTGCCGGCCTATGCGGGTCAGGGCCCGGCCTACGCGATGCCGGCGGGCATGCCGCCGCAGATTCCGGTGCCCGCGAAGGCTGCCGATCGCTCGCCCGTGCCGATCATCATCACGATCGCGGTGATCGCCGTGGTGATCGCGCTCTGCCTCAGCGCCCTGTTCTTCGGCCAGTCGTCCGAGATGCCCGCGCCCGCACCGGCCGTCCCGAGCTAGCCGGCCAGCACCCGCTCGTAACAGACCGACAGCGAAGAACCGGCGTACGGGCCGAAGAGGGGGATCTTGCGGTATCCCTCCCGCTCGTAGAAGCGCATCGCGTCCGGCTGGGCCGTGCCCGTCTCCAGGCGGACCGTCGTCCAGCCGCGCGAACGGGCGGCGCCCTCCAGGGCTCGCAACAACCCGGCCGCCACGCCGGAACCACGGCGCTCGGGTACGACGTACATGCGCTTGATCTCGCAACTCGCCGGGCCGAGGCGCCGCAGGGCGCCGCAACCGATCGCGGTGCCCGCGTCCACGGCCACCAGGAACAGGGCGATGTCGGCGGTGGACGGCGGCGAGCCCGGCTCGTGATCACCGGTGCCGTAGCGCGCATCGAGCTCCGCGCGCTGCGCCGAGCGCAAGGCCGCGCCCGCCGGATCGTCCCAGGAGCGCGCCTCGATGGTCCAGCTCATCCCGCCTCCCCACGCGTCATAACAAGCGTTACCGTAACATCCGTTATGCTAAGCGCATGTCACGGACCGCGGATCGGCCGGCCCAGGCGGAGGCGCTCTCCCGCGCGGTCTGGGACGTCCTAGCGCATCAGGGCCTGGAGAAATTGACCGTACGGGCGGTGGCCGCGGCCGCCGGCTGCACGACGGGCCTCGTCATGCACCGTTTCCCCAACAAGGGCGCGCTGCTGGAACACGCCCGTGACCTGTTGCACGAGACAACCCGCGCCCGGGTCGAGCGCCTCGAGGCCGAAGCCCGGGACCCCCGGGCGGCGCTGCGCGCTGTCCTGCGTCAGGGCATGGCGACCGACCCGGAGGCGGTCAACGAGAGCATCGTGTGGATGGGGTTCCTGGCCGCGGCCGTGGCCGACGACCGGTTGATCGCCATGCACCGCCGGAACAACCGGGCCTGGCGGGACCGGATCGAACGGCTGGTCGCGGCGGCCGCTCCGGACTGGCCGGGTGAACGGGTCACCGCCGCCGCGCTCGCTCTGACGGCGATGACCGAGGGGATCGCCGCGTTCGCCGCCGCGGACCCGGCCACCTACCCCGCGGCGGATCAGGAGGCCGCGCTTGAGGCGACGCTCACGGCGTACGAACTCACCTGAGTGAGATCGCCACCTTCTCCAGCGCGTCGTACGACTGCTGCATGCCGCTCTCCATGCCGGAGCCGATGATGGCGTCGCGGCCTTCCTTGTCCTTGCTCTCGATGAAGACCTCAAGGAAGGTGTGCTCGCCCCTCTCGGTGAACGTCGCCGTGACGAGGGCGGCGTTCTCGTCCGGCTCCGGGATGCCCTCGAACGCCTCGGTGTTGACCAGGAGCTCCGGCTCGGCGATCTCCCGGTAGTCGCCGTGGAAGGCCACCTCGAAGCCGCCGTCGGCCTCCATCACGTACCGCCAGCGTCCGCCGACCCGCAGGTCCACCTCGACGCTGGTCACCTTGCCCTTCTCGCCGGCCCACCAGCGCTTGATCAGCTCGGGCTCGGTGTAGGCCCGCCAGACCAGCCGCCGCGGCGCGTCGAACTCGCGGGTGACCAGGATCTGCGTGTCGGACGGGAGAGTGACCTTCGCCGAGCCGGAAAAACCGGTGCCGGAAGTGCTAGCCATGATCTTCCTCCTTGAGCTCTGCCAGAACGGTGTCCATCGCGTCGAACTTGGCGTTCCACATCTGCTCGTACTTGCCGAGCCACTCGTGGATCGAGCGCAGCGGTCCGGGATTCAGCCGGTAAACCCGCTGCCGGCCCGCGTCGCGGACGTGCACCAGGCCGACCTCGCGCAGGACGCGCAGGTGCTTGGAGACCTGCGGCTGGGCCAGGCCCAGCAATGCGACCAGGTCGTTGACCGGGCGCTCGCCTTGCGCCAGAAGATCGAGGATCTCGCGCCGCCGGGGTTCGGCCACCGCGTTGAAAGCGTCCGCCGTTGTCGCCGCTCGTGCCATGAGGCCATCGTATTCCCATAACGGAATACGTCAAG
>NZ_CAKUCL010000001.1 GCF_934643405.1 uncultured Actinoplanes sp. | reverse complement strand
CTAGGTCACCCGAGGGTCGATGTGCGGGCGACATCCCAGCGCGCCGACATCGCGGCGTACAGCCGCCGGGCCTCGGCCGGCCGGTCCCCGTTGAGCACCGCCGCGTCCTCCAGGGCCGCGGCCAGCTCGACCAGCCGGCCGACCCGGCGGTAGTGAGCGGCGGCGACCCGGGCCGGGGCCGGATCCCTTCGCAGCAACGCCTGGCAGCGAAGGTTCGCGGCGTACGCGCGAGCCGGGCGCACCTCCTTGGCGGCCTCGTCCGCGCAGATCGCGGCGGCCCGCTCGGCGACGTCCGGCCGGGACGCCCGCTGGGCCAGCCGTAACAGGCCGGGCAGCCACTGGTGGCGCAGCATCATCGGGGCGTACGACGGGTGCAGCAACGGCTCGAGCAGTTCCAGGGCCTCCAGCTCGCGACCCCGCTGCTCGGCCGCCAGCGAGCGAGCGACCAGCAGGAAGTCGCAGTTCTCCCGCTCCGCCTCGCTGGCCGGCACCGCGTCGGCCGCGTCCAGGTGTGCGGCGGCCAGGTCGCGCGCGTCGCGGTGCAGGGCTATCAACGCGGCGACGCCGTGCAGCAGCATGGTCACCGCGCCCGGCTCGCGCAGCCCGTGAAAGGTGATCCCCGGACTGTCCTCGGTGACCCCGCCGATCGCGGTGAGCGCGTCGTCCCACCGGCCCAGCCAGAAGTTCTGCACCGCGGTGGCGACCTGGAGGCTGGCCGGCAGCCGGTGCTCGGCCGTGAACACCGCGGCCTCGGCGAGCGTGCGCTGCGCCTCGTCCAGGCGGTCCAGGTTCTGCAGCGAGAACAGCCGGTTGTCGAGCAGGTCGAAATACGTGCCGGTCAGGTCGGGATCGTCGCGGACCACGTCGAGCGCGCGGTCCACGTGTTCCAGCGCGCGCTCGTGGTCGCGACGGATGGAACTGGTCAGCCAGATCGTCTGCAGGGCGAACGCCGTCTCGTACGGCTGGCCGGCCGCGACCGCCTCGGCGTGCACCTCCCGCGCGTTGCGCTCGGCCCGGTCCAGGTCGTCGAGGTCGCCGCGGCGGAAGTTCGCGACCAGCACCCGGTGCCGGGACCGCCAGATGGCCGGCACGGCCGCGTCGTCCACCGCGTCGCGCAGCATCGCCACCGCGTCGGCGACCCGGCCGCGGCGGTACCACATGGTGGCCAGCAGCTGGCGCATCTCGGCCTTGTCGGCCGGATCGGTGGCCAGCGCCATCGCCTCCTCGGCCTCGGTGATCGGGAAGTGCTCCCGGCGGAACTCCAGCCGTACCAGCGCGACCAGCAGGATGCCGCGCTGGGCCGCCGACGGCAGGCTGGTCAGCAGCGTGCGGCGGATCAGGTCGCCGGCGATCTGCGGCGCCCGGCGGACCACCTCGGCGTGGTGCGCGAGCAGCCAGTTCAGCACCCACGTGTCGACCACCGGGGTCTGCGCGTTGAGCTGTTCGGCCACCCGGGTCACCGGGCTGCCGCCGGCGGCGAGCACCTCGGCGGCGTGCCGGTGCAGCCCGGCGCGCAGGGCCGGCGGGATGCTCTCGGCCAGCGCCTCGCGCAGGAACGGGTGCCGGAACGCGAGGTCGGTGCCGCTGTCCACCAGCACGCTCGCGGACAGCGCCTCCTCCAGCGCGCCGACCAGGTCCAGAGCCGAGCGGCCGGTCACCGCCACGACCTCGCTCACCGAGAACTCCGAGCCGAGAAGCGCGGCCAGGCGCAGCACCTCGCGCGTCTCCGGGCCGAGCAGGTCGACCGTCGCCTGGACCGCGTCCAGCAGGGTCTGCGGCGGATCCACGGTCACGTCCGGCTCGACCTCGGCCCGGCCGCCCGCGACCTCGATCGCGTCCCGCTGGGAGAGCGCCGCGAGCAGCTCCCGGGCGTAGAGCGGGTTACCGCCCGAGCGGGCCACCAGGGCGCGCAGATGGGCGCCGGGCGGCGCGCCGGCCACCGCGGCCACCAACTGGTCCAGCTCGTCCGGGCCGAGCGGCCCGAGCCGTAGCGGCATCCGCTGCAAGCCCTGGACGATGCGGCGCAGCCGGACCGGGCGCGCCTCCGGGCGGGCGGCCGCGACCAGCAGCAACGGCAGCCTGGAGAGCAGACCCAGCAGGCGCTCCCAGACCCGGATCGTGGCGGTGTCCGCCCACTGCATGTCGTCCACGATCAGGATCAGCGGCGCCGCCGCGCACGCCTGGCGGACCGCCGCGACGATCTGGTCCTCGGCCACCGCGGGTTCGGCCACCGGGCCGCGCGGCCGGCGCGACGCGGTCTCCAGACCCAGGGCCCGGGAGAGCACCTGGAGCGGCACGCGTGAGCCCAGCTGATCGGCCGCACCCCAGGCGACCCGGCAGCCGGCCGCCGAGGCGTCGCCGAACGCGTGAGTGAGCAGCTCGGTCTTCCCGATGCCGGCCTCGCCCTCGATCCACACCGCGCCGCCGGTGCCGGCCGCGACCTGCCGCACCAGATCGCGCAGATGGTCGATCTCGGTTGCCCGGCCGAGCGGGTGACGCCCATTGAGGCCGTCCCGCAGGGCCTTCGCGATCGGCGTCGGCACCACCGACTGCACCGGCAGCGCGGTGGGCCGGTCCGCCGATCCGGCCAGCACCTGCCGTTGCAGCTCGCGCAGCGCCGGTCCGGGTTCGATGCCCAGCTCGGTGACCAGCGTGCGGCGCGCGGCCCGGAACACCTCCAGCGCCTCGGCGTGCCGGCCCGCCCGGTGCAGGGCCCGCATCAGCAACTCGTGCAGCGGCTCGTGCAGCGGGTTGTCCTTGACCAGGCCGGTCAGGTCGGCGATCAGTCCGTCGTCGCCGCCGGACTCCAGCAGCAGGCGGGCTCGCTGCTCGGCGGCGGCCAGACGCAGCTCGGCCAGGCGCTGCCGGTCCAGCTCCAGGAACGGGCCGGCCAGCGTCGCGTACGCGTCGCCCCGCCACAGGCCGAGCGCCTCGTCCAGCTTCTTGGCCGCTGCGGCGCTGTCCCCGCCCGGCTCGTTCGCCGACGACCGCAACTGCTGGAACCGGGCCGAGTCCAGCCGGGCCGGGTCGAGCCGCAGCAGGTAACCGCCCGAGGCGGTGCTCAGCATGCCGGGCCCCAGCTCGCGGCGCAGCCCGGAGATGTAGGTGTAGATGCTGCCCACGGCGGTCGCCGGGGGCGAGTCGCCCCAGACCGCGGAGATCAGCTCATCGCGTCCGACCAACCGGCCGGCGTGGGCCGCGAGCACCGCGAACACCGCGCGCCGGCGCGCCGCGCCCAGGTCGATCTCGCGCTCGCCGACCCAGGCGCGCACCGGACCGAGGACGCTGACGTGCAGGTCGTTCGTCACGTGGCCTCCCCGGTCGGACAGTGTCAACTTCACGGGAGACGGGCCGGGTGTCAATGGATAACACAAACAGCACGGACGGGCACCCTTGGCCACGACGGCTTTCCACCTCCGCGAAGCCTCTGCTCAACTGGTACGTCGGTCTCGGATCAGCGATGAAGGATCTGTGAAGGTTTCCTGAAGGACTGTTTCCGACACTGGCTCCACTCGCACGAGCGCGTGAAGGGAGCCGGCCATGGAACAGATCCGGATCGCGATACAGGCGATGGACCCGGTCAGCCATGCCGGTCTCGCCGCTCTCCTGCAGTTCCGGGCCGACTTCACCGTGCTGCGCCCGGTTCAGCGCACCGAGGCGGACGTGCTGGTGGTGGCCGCCGAACGGCTGGGCACCGACGTGGTCGCCTCGCTGCGCCGGGCCGGCGCCGAGATCGGCGTGCCGGTCGTACTGGTGGTGCCGGACATCGATGAGGAGGACCTGCTCACCGCGGTCGAGTGCCGGGTGGTCGCGATCCTGCCGCGCGCGGCGGTGACGGCCGAACGGCTCGCGCACAGCGTGCGCGCCGCCGCGGCCGGTGGCGGGGTGATGCCGCCCCATCTCGTCGGTGAGCTGCTCAAACACGTCGAGCGGATGCAGCGGGAGGTGCTCGCGCCGAACGGGCTCAACGCGTCCGGGCTCAGCCCGCGCGAGATCGACGTGTTGCGGCTCATGGCCGACGGGTTCGACACCAACGAGATCGCCGGCAAGCTCTGCTACTCCGAGCGGACCGTCAAGAACGTGATCTACGGGGTCACCCATCGGCTGAAGCTGCGGAACCGGTCGCACGCCGTTGCATATGCTTTGCGAGCCGGGATGATCTGACGTTCGATGAGGCATGCCATCGAAGCTCACACCCGGTGACCGGGTCGCGATCGTCTCGCCGTCCTTTGCCGCGCCGTCGCTGTTCCCGGCGATCCACGAGCAGGCCATGCGCCGGCTGCGCGAGGACTTCGGGCTGGAGCCGGTCGAGTTTCCCACCACCCGCCGCAAGGCGTCACCCCGGGAGCGGGCGGCCGACCTCATGGAGGCCTGGGCCGATCCGGCGATCCGGGCCGTGTTCGCGACGATCGGCGGGGACGACCAGATCACCGTCCTGCCGCACCTGGATCCGGCGCCGTTCCGGGCGGACCCGAAGCCCTTCTTCGGCTTCTCGGACAACACGAACCTGCTGAACTGGCTCTGGCTGCACGGCGTACCCGGCTATCACGGCGGGTCGACGATGATGCACATCGCGCGGGGACCGGGCATCGACCCGGAACACGTGGCGTCGCTGCGGGCTGCCCTCTTCGACGGCGGCGAGCTGGAGATCCGGCCGGTGGCCGAGTTCACCGACGAGGAGATCGACTGGGCGGATCCGGCCGCGCTCACCACGGCGGCGCCGCGGGTGCCCAGCCCGGGATGGATCTGGCACCGGGCGGACCGGGTGGTCACGGCTCCGGCTTGGGGCGGGAACCTCGAGATACTGCACTGGAATCTGGCCGCCGGCCGCTGGATCCGGCCTTCTACGGCGTACGCGGGAATGGTCCTGATGATCGAGACCTCCGAGGAGATGCCGCCCGCCGAGGAGGTCTTCCGGATGCTGCGCAACGCCGGCGAGCGTGGGCTGCTCGAACAGTTCCCGGTGGTGCTGGCGGCCACGGCGAAGGCGAGCAACCTCGCGCGCCGGCCCCCGCTAGCCGAGCGGGAGAAGTACCGCGACGAGCAGCGCGAGGCGATCCTGCGGGCGCTGGCCGCGTACCACCCGTCGGCGATGGCGGTGTTCGGCATTGATTTCGGACACACGTCGCCGCAGTGGGTTCTGCCCTACGGCGGCCGGATCACCGTGGACGGGCCCGCGCGGCGGATCGTCGCCCACTACTGATTGAGCACGACCCTCTCGTCGCCGCGTGGCTGCACCGGCGGCGCGCAGGGGTCGCAGAACGACTTGACCGGCGACTTCGCCGGCAACCGGTTCGGGATGAGCAGGAAAGCGAGCACCGCGCCGGCCACCATCAGCCCGGCACAGATCATCATCGAATTCCGGTAGACCGGGTGCAGCTGGTCCGGGTCGGTGAGACTGCCCCCGCCCAGCCCGGCCGCCAGCGGCAGGATCGCGACCGTCAGCAGGCTGGCGGCTCTGGCCACGGCGTTGTTCACCCCGGAGGCGATGCCCGCGTACGCGTCGGCGAGCGACCCCAGTGCGGTGGAGGTCAACGGCGCGACCAGCAGAACCAGGCCGACGCCGAAGATGATCACGGCGGGCAGGATGCCGCTCAGGTATGTCGTCCCGACGCCGATCGTCGCCATCAGCACCAGGGCGACCGCGCAGATCAGCGGACCGGCCGTCATCGGGATGCGCGGGCCGATCCGCTGGCCCAGCGCGCCCGCCCGGGCCGAGAACACGAGCATCAGCACGGTGACCGGCAGCAGCGCGATCCCGGCGGTGAGCGGGCTGAACCCGGTCACCACCTGGAGATTGAGCACGAACAGGAACCAGACGCCGCCGTTGGCCGCGTAGACCAGGAAGGTGACCAGGTTGGCGCCGGTGAACGCGGTGGTGCGGAAGATCGCCAGTGGCAACATCGGGTGCGGGGAGCGACGCTCGTTCAGCACGAAGGCGACCATGCCGGCCACGCCGAGGGCGAGCGCGGACAGGACCGCCGGACTGCCCGGTCCGTCGGCCGGCCACGCGGTGAAGCCGTAGGTGAGCCCGGCCAGCCCAAGGGCGCCGGTCAGCACGCCGGTCATGTCGAGCCGCTGCGCCGCGGCCGGGTTGCGCGACTCCGGCACGTGCCGGGCCGTCACCAGCAGCACCACCGCGGCGAGCGGCACGTTGATCAGGAAGATGTACCGCCAGCTGGCCACCTCGACCAGCCAGCCGCCGAGGAACGGGCCGAGCGCGCCGCCGATGCCGCCCAGGCCGGACCAGGCGCCGATGGCCTTGGCGCGGTCACCCGGCACGAAGGAGGCCTCCAGGATCGCGAGGGCGCCCGGGGTGAGCAGCGCGCCGCCGACGCCCTGCAGGACGCGGGCGATGACCAGGATCTCGACGTTCGGGGCGATGCCGCAGAACAGCGACGACACCGCGAACCAGGCGACGCCGAGCATGTAGATCCGCTTGCGCCCGAAGCGGTCGCCGAGCGAGCCGCCGAGCAGGATCAGCGCGGCGAGGCTCAAGGCGTACCCGTTGATGGTCCACTGCAGGCCGGCCGAGCTGGCGTCCAGGCTTCGCCCGATCAGCGGCAGCGCGATGTTGACGACGGTCGAGTCGATGAAGGCGAGGCTGGAGCCAAGGACGGTCGCGAGCAGCACCCAACGGCCGGCCGCCGTGCTGTAGCGGACCGAATTCATGCGAAGACACTACGCTGCCGCGGATCATCGGGGCTGTATCGCGGGTCTCTCCGCGACCGGAATCCGCAGCGGGAACGGGAGGTTCCGTGATCAGAGTGGCTAGGGCGCGGGCGGTACGGGCCGAGGAGGCGGCGCACGGCCTCGACGCATGGCCACGCGTTGCCATGCGCCGGGAGCTGAGCGCGGGGGCATAGGTTGGACCCCATGCGTGCCGCCGTGTTCACTCAACCGGGTCCTGTGTCCGTTCTCCAGATCGTCGAGCGTGAGAAGCCTGCTGCCGGGACGGGGGAGGTGCGCGTGCGGATCGTCTTGTCGGCGGTCAACCCGACGGACGTCGGTACCCGGGCCGGCAAGGGCGTGCCGGACGGCGTGGAGCCGCCCCGCGTGCCCAACCAGGACGGCGCCGGCGTGGTCGACGCGGTCGGTGGCGGGGTTGGCGATCTGGCGCCGGGCGACCGGGTCTGGGTCTGGGACGCCGGGTACGGGCGGGCCGACGGGACCGCTCAGGAGTATGTGGTGCTGCCCCGCCGGCAGGTCGTGCGGATGAACGACGACGTGCCGTTCGAGGTGGGCGCGACCCTGGGCATCCCGGCGCTCACCGCGCACCGCTGCCTGACCGTGGCGTCCGACGGGCCTCAGCGGCTCGCGCCCGGGGCGCTGGACGGCCGGACGGTGCTGATCTCCGGTGGCGCCGGCGCGGTCGGCAACGCGGCGATCCAGCTCGCCAAGTGGGCCGGGGCGTATGTGATCACCACCGTCTCGTCGAAGGAGAAGGGTGACCTCGCGACCGCCGCGGGCGCCGACACGGTGATCAACTATCGCGAGGAGGACGTGGTCGCGCGGGTTCGGGAGGTGAGCGCGACCGGGCCGCAGGTGATCGTCGAGGTCAGCGCGTCGAACATCCGCGACGACCTGACCGTGCTGGCGCCGGGGGGCAACATCGCGATCTACGTGGGTGGCGAGGTGACGTTCGGCGGGTTCAAGGGCTTGCTGAAGAACGCCAGCCTGGACTTCGTGCTGACCTACACGACGACCACCGAGGAGAAGGACAACGCGGTGGCCGCCGTGGCCGACGCGGTCAACGCCGGTGCGTTCCGGGTGGGCGAGGACGCTGGTCTGCCGATCGTGCGCTACCCGCTCGATCGGGTCGCCGACGCGCACGAGGCGGTCGAGAGGCACGTGGTCGGCAAGGTGGTCGTCGAGGTCACGACACCGTAGCCAGCAGCGTGTCGGCCACCCGC
Source organism: uncultured Actinoplanes sp. (assembly GCF_934643405.1). Classification (GTDB taxonomy): domain Bacteria; phylum Actinomycetota; class Actinomycetes; order Mycobacteriales; family Micromonosporaceae; genus Actinoplanes. The sequence goes on along the minus strand of NZ_CAKUCL010000001.1, from coordinate 100,380 downwards.
TCGACGCCGCGGCCGTCCACGGCGGCCCAGGCCTTCGCGGCCAGGGCCGTGCGGGCGTCCGCGTCGGTGAGCAGGCCGCGCAGCGTCATCACCGAGCCGGCGTCGAGGTTGCCCAGCTGCCCGATGCCGGCCGCGTACCCGCGGGCGATGGTCCGCTCGTACCCCAGGATCTGGTTGTCCACCACCCAGACCAGCGCGGACGGCAGCCCCAGGCAGAGCAGCTCCCAGGTGGAGGTGCCGCTGGCGCTGACCGCGAGATCCGCGCCGGCCAGCAGCTTCGGCAGGTCGTCGGTGGGAGCGATGACGTCGAATCGCTGCCCCGGCGCGGCCTCGACGGTGTGCAGTTCGCGGCGCAGCTCCTCGTTCGCCCCGATGATCGTGGCCTCGAAGGGCATCCCGGTCCGGGCGAGGAGCGCGGCGATCGCCGGGGCGGCGCGGTAGGCGTCGGTGCCGCCGAAAAAGGCGACGACCTTGGGCGTACGGGACCCCGAGTGCACCGGCGCGGACAGCGGCCGCAGCTGGCGCACCGAGCCGCGCAGCAGCGCGTAGTCGAGCCCGGCCAGGCCGATCGCGCCGTCCACGTCGATCGCCGCGTCCAGGTTCTGATCGACGTAGATGTCCGCGGTCTGGCCCCGGAAGTCGCCGTCCACGATCGCCAGCACCGTGCGGCCGGTCCTGCGGACCGCGACCGTGTGCAGCGGCGGCAGCGTGTACGAGTCGACGACCAGCGCGTCCAGCTCGAGCCGTTCGGCGGCCGCCACCAGGCCGACCTCGTCGAACGGCGGCGGGTGCCAGGGCAGCCCGCGCCGGGCGAGCTGCGCCTCGGCCCACTCCAGCCCACCGAGGTCGCCGAGAAAGCGGACGCCGACGCCGCGCGCGACCAGTTCCTCGGCCAGGGCCACACACCGGACCAGGTGCCCGACGCCGGTGCGGGGACCGGCGTCGCAACGAATCCCGACGATCGTCACGCCGAGCGCCCTACTCTTGCTGATCTCGCTCCGGTGCGGTCGCTCATGCCTGAACGAGCGCTTTCTGCAGCACGTGCGCATTCAGCTCGATCAGGTCCGGCCGGTCGGCCAGGAAACCGGCCAGCGCGCGGACCGGGACGGGCTCGTCGCCGAACTGCTCGACGATCGCCTCCATCAGCTTCCAGTCGTCCTCGGTGTCCAGCGTGAGCCGCAGGTGCGACAGGTCGGGCTGCATGGTCAGCCCGATCACGTCGAAGTCCTCGGCGTGCGTGTAGATGTACGACGTCACGTGCGTGCGGTGGTGGTCGGTGGCCAGCGCGTCGACGGCCCGCAGCACCGGCGTGCGCACCGCCTCGACGTCCAGCCCGCGGGGCAGCGTGCGGGCGATCGAGGTGGTCATGTAGTCGACCTCGGCCGCGGCGAACACCCGATGGGCCAGCGCGACCAGGTGCGGGTCGAGCAGCGGGCAGTCCGCGGTGAAGCGCATGACCACGTCGCTCTCGACCTGGTCCAGCACGCCCAGGAACCGGGTCAGGACGTCGTCGACCGGGCCGCGGAAGCACCGGACGCCGATCGCCTCGCACTCGGCGACCACCGCGTCGTCGGCCGCCTCGGTGGTGGTCGCCACGACCAGCTCGTCCAGCACGCCCGCGGCCCGGGCGGCGCGAACGACCCGCTCGAGCACCGTGCGACCGCCGAGCCGGCGCAACACCTTGCCGGGCAGCCGGGACGACCCCATGCGGGCCTGGATGATGCCGAGGGTTGTCATTTGAGTCCTTTTCGGAGGCGATTTCGTGCCTTGCGTGCCATGCCGACGCCCAGCTTGGCGACGCGGAAACTCACCGTGCCGCTGAACGTGGCGATCTGCAGGCGGGCCTTGCGAAGTTCGTTCTCGCGCCGGTCGAGCTGCCGCTCGAACCACTGGATGCGGGCCGCGGCGTCGGCCAGTTGGGTGCGCACGGCCCGCAACTGCTCCTCGTGCTCGCGCCATGAACCCGCCAGGGGCACGTCGGGCGGCACGTCGGTGGCCACGTCCGGCAGCCCGGCGGCGGCGCGCAGCACGGAGGTGAGCGCGCGCAGGTCGGTCGCGGCCGGCCACGGGTGCGTGTACCCGCCGGCGAGCAGCGTGCGCGCGAACCGGCGCAGCACGTCGCCGTCGGACGGCACGCTCGGATCGAGGATCGCGTACGCGTCCGCGTGCACCACGACGTTGTCGGCGCTCCCCTGCGGCAGCGCGGCCATCCACCCGGTGAGCAGCCGGCGCACCAGCGGCAGGTCGTGCCGCAGGCAGGCGCCGAGCAGCACCTCCTCCAGCAGCCGCCCGGCGGGCAGCGGCCCGGTCAGCCCGGACAGATCACGCCCGGCTTCCTCGCGGACGACCCGGCGCACCCAGCCGCCCGCGGAATCCGGAGCCACTTCGACCACCGGGCCGTCGCCGAGCAGCACCGGCGGCAGACTCAGCGTGGTCAGCGGCCGCGGCGAGCGGTGCGCCACCACCAGCCAGGCGGCGGCCAGCTCGGCGGCGAGACCACCGCGGACGGCGGCGGCGGCGAGCCGGCGCGGATCGCTCAGCACCGGCCGGTCCGTGTACGCCCGGCCGACCGCGCCCGCCGTGGCCGCGGCCAGCGCGTCCACCGGGCCGTCCCGCAGCGCGTCCGGGGTGGCGATCAGGGTCGGCGCCGCCGGGGCCGGCCACACCGTGCCGAGCCAGCCGATCGTCAGGCCCTCGGTGTCGAGCAGCTCGGCCAGCCGCGCCGGGTTGCCCGGCTTGGTGTCGAACTCGCCGAGCGGCAGCCAGTCCTCGTCGCTCTTGCCGGTGGTGGCGCTGGCCGGGTCGACCAGCCGATGCACGCCCAGCTCGTTCTCCACGGTGAGCAGCAGGATGCCGCCGGGGCGCAGGGTCCGCTTCAGCGCCTGCAGACTTTCCACCCAGTCGAGCTGCGGGCCCTCCACCGAACAGAGCCGGCCCAGCCCGTCGAGCGCGACCACCGCGTCGAACCGGTCCGCGTCGGTGACCTTGGTGAGCGTGCCGCACAGCACGTCCAGGCCGCGGGCGTCCAGCTCGGCCGCCTTCGGCTGGGACCGCACCAGGCAGGTGACCCGGGTGCGGGCGGCCAGCGCGTCGATCAGGCGGTCGTCGTGCGGGCCGGCGACGAGCACAGTGGCGCCGTCCGGCAGGTGACCGGTGAGATGTCCGAACAGGGCGCCACCGGCGGCCGGCCGGTCCTCGACCCAGGCGGGCATCTCACCACCGATCATCTGGATCATCGGGCGGCCGCCGTGGCGGTCGGGAGGTACGCCGTCCAGCCCAGCATGGCGCGGACCTCGGCGGGGGACGCGAGATATTCCTGGCCGAGCTCCGACATCACCGAGGCGTGCGCCGCCGCCTGGTCCAGATGCTTGCCGTGCAGCTCGGGCCAGTTGCGCCGGATGCGCTCGGCCGTCGGCCGGTGCTCCTTGTCCAGATACATCGGGTCACCGTAGACCGCGGGCTCGCATCCGGCCGCGACGCCGTGGAAGATCGCGCTGCTCAGCCGGTTGGACGCCACCCGCTTGTGCTTACGCAGCTCGGCGAGCTGCTTGTGGAGGAACTTCGTGTCCGTGTTCTGCCATTGATACCCACGGTAGCCGTGGCAGATCACCCGGCCGGCCTTCTCGTACTCGGCGCGGACCCGGTCGTTGCGGAACTCGTGCCAGTACAGGCAGAACGTCACCGGACCCGGCTCGGTCTCCCGGATCTCGTCGACCAGCCGCTGGTGATCGCCCTTGATGTGCTGGCCCTCCCAGCCGTGGAACGGGTACCAGATGGTGCCCTCGCGCACCTGGTCCGCGGGGGCCGGCTCGGCGAACCGCAGGAGGTAGAGGAAGGGCGCGCCGACCACGGTCGCCTGCCGCCGGCCCATCGACCAGGCGCGGCGGCGGGTCTGCTCGGACCAGACGAAGATCGGGCGGCCCGGCACGTACGGCGTACCCACTCCGAGCCCGTCGACCACGTTCCACCCGTGCTGGAGGTAGCCGCTGATCCGGGGCGGGTTCTCCGGATCGAGCCCGCAGTACTCCGCCATCACGTGAGCGTGGCCGTAGAAGTGATTGGCGTGGTGCACCCGCTAGCTCCCGAGAATGGCGCGCAGCGCCTCCACGACGCGATCCTGATCGGCGTCGGTGAGGTCCACGAAGAGCGGCAGTGACAGCTCCTCAGCGTAGAACTGTTCGGCCACCGGGCACATGCCGCGACGGTAACCGAGATCCTCGTATGCCGGATGCCAATACACCGGGATGTAGTTGATCTGCACACCGATCCCCGCCGCGCGGAGCCGGTCGTACACCTCGCGCCGCCGCCCGTCCAGGACCCGGACCGGGTAGAGGTGACGCATCGGGTCGACGCCCTGCCGCTGGATCGGCAGACGCAGGCCGGGCACGTCGGCGAGCAGCGCGTCGTACCTGGCGGTCAGCTCCTGGCGGCGGGCCTTGAACCGGCCGAGCCGGCGCAGCTGCGCGCTGCCGAGCGCGCAGAGCAGGTCCGGCAGGCGGTAGTTCTGACCGAACTCGTGCACCTCGTAGAACCACCCACCCTCGTCCGGGTGGCGCAGCTTGCCGGGCTCGCGCACCATGCCGACACCCCGGAAGGTGCGCGCCCGTTCCAGCAGATCCGGCCGGATCGACGCGACCGCGCCGCCCTCAGCGGTGGTGAGGTTCTTCGTCGGGAAGAACGAGAAGGTGGTGAGGTCGGCGAGCGTGCCGACGGGCCGGCCGTGGTACGTCGAGCCGATCGCGTGCGCGGCGTCGCCCACGAGCACTGCGCCGACCGGCTCGGCGATCTTGCGAAGCGCGTCGTACTCGGCGGGGTGGCCCGCGTAGTCGACAGCCGCGATCGCCTTCGTGCGCGAGGTGACGACCGCATCGACCGCCGCCGGGTCCAGATTGGCCGTCTCGTCCTCGATGTCGGCGAAGATCACCTTGGCGCCGAGCATGGTGGCCGACGACGCGGTGGCGACGAAGGTCATCGGAGTCGTGACCACCTCGTCGCCGGAGCCGACCCCGGCCGCCGCGTACGCCGTGTGCAGCGCGGTCGATCCGTTGGTCACGGTGACCGCGGGAGCGCCCGCCACCGCCTCGATGTCGGCCTCGAACTGCGCGACCCGGGGGCCGGTGGTCAGCCAGTCGCTGTGCAGGGCGGCGACCACCGCCTCCACGTCCGACTCGTCGATCGACTGCCGTCCGTACGGCAGCATCAGTTCTCCTCGAGGAGGGCGCGCATCTGCTCGACCGACAGCCACAGGTCGTTGTTGTCCGAGCGGTAGTTGAACCCGTCCGCGACCTGCTCGCCACCGGTCGGTGTCCGGTAACCCCAGCTCGCCACCACGGGCTGCACCACGTACCGGTCGGGGAAGCGCAGCGTGCGGCGGCTGTCGTCGGCCGCGATCATCTCCTCGTGCAGCTTCTCGCCCGGCCGCACGCCCATCTCGTGGGTCGGCGACTCCGGCGCGACCGCCTCGACCAGGTCGAGGATCCGCATGCTGGGGATGCGCGGCACGAACAGCTCCCCGCCCTGCATCACGTCGAACGAGTCGACGACGAACTTCACGGCCTGGGGGAGGGTGATCCAGAAGCGGGTCATCCGCTTGTCGGTGATCGGCAGGCTCCTGCCCTCGGCGGCGAGCTTGCGGAACAGCGGGACCACCGAGCCGCGGCTGCCCATCACGTTGCCGTACCGCACGACGGCGAGCCGGGTCGGGTGGGTGGCGGCGTAGTGGTTGCCGGCGATGAACAGCTTGTCGGCGACCAGCTTGGTGGCGCCGTACAGGTTGATCGGGCTGGACGCCTTGTCGGTGGAGAGCGCGACCACCTTCTTCACGCCCGCGTTGATGGCAGCGTCGATCACATTCTGTGAACCATTGATGTTCGTTTCGACAAATTCTGAGGGGTTGTATTCCGCTGTGTCCACCTGCTTCAGCGCCGCCGCGTGCACTGCGTAGTCGACGCCGTGCATGGCACGATCGAGGCGCCGCGAGTCGCGAATGTCGCCCAGGAAGAAGCGAAGTCGCGGGTCGTCGCCGAACATCTGACGAAGCTCGTACTGCTTCAGCTCGTCGCGGGAGAAGACGACGATGCGCTGCGGGTCGAGATTGTCGAGGGCATAGGTCAGGAACGCTTTACCGAAGGACCCGGTGGCACCGGTGACCAGGATCGACGATCCGCTGAGTACAGACACTTTGATTTTCTCCCGGGGGGTGGGCAGAAGGCAGTTCGAGCCGAGACGATAACAAGCTCACCTGGGGTTTCGAGGACCAATGTAAAACGCCAACCGTCGTTCACCTGCGGTTCAGCTAAGATTGGCCGCAACGTATGAGGCCTCGACGACGTTGAAATCCTCCGTCTTCCACCCCCTTGGAGTTACCCCGTGAGTGAACTGCAGAGACTGCGTGATGCGTTCCGCACCGCATTGGATCTTCCGGCGGACGCTCCCGTGGACGAGCTGCGGTACCAGGACAACGAAAAGTGGGACTCGCTCGCGCACATGTCCTTGATCGCCGCGATCGAAGACGAATTCTCCGTGATGATCGACACCGATGATGTGATCAACATGTCGAGTTTCGCGGAGGCCGTGCGAATTCTCGGTAAGTACGGGGTGAACATCGATGGCTGACCGGGTGGCTCTGGTCACCGGAGCCTCCCGCGGAATCGGCCGCGCCACCGCCCAGCGTCTCGCCGAGCAGGGCCACGATCTCGTGCTGCACGCCCACGGCGACCAGGCCGTCGGCCAGGTCGCCGCCGAGCTCTCCGACAAGTACGGGGTGCGCGTGCTGACCGCGACCGGCGACATCGCCGAGCCGGAGACGAGCAAGAACCTGATGCGGGTCGCGTTCGAGAACTTCAAGCGGCTGGACGCGCTGGTGGTCAACGCCGGGACGCATGCCGCCGGGATGCTCCCGATGACCGACGACGCGACCATCAAGCGCCTCTTCGCGGTGAACGCGGCCGGTGCGACGTACACCCTGCGCGGCGCCGCCCGGCTGCTCGCCCGCGGCCGTACGCCCGCGGTCGTCCTGGTCTCCTCGATCACCGCGACGCGCGGCATCGCCGGCCAGGCCGTCTACGCCGCGTCGAAGGCCGCGGTGGCGGCCCTGGCCCGCTCGGCCGCCAAGGAGTTCGGGCCGCAGGGCATCCGGGTGAACGCCGTGGAGCCCGGCTTCATCACCACCGACATGCTGGACACGCTCGACGACAAGGGGCGCGCCGAGCGCGTCGCCAACACCGCGCTGGGCCGTCTGGGCGAGGCCGGCGAGGTGGCCGACGTGATCGCGTTCCTTCTCTCCGATCAGGCCCGGTTCGTCACCGGCCAGGTGCTCGCGGTCGATGGGGGCCTGACGCTGTGAACCTGCTTCACCCCGGCGCGCGCGTCATCGACGCGGCGACCGGCGAGACGCTGACCGAGGACCTGATCGAGACGGCCGCGGCCGAGCTGCGTACCCAAGCCTCTGCCGTGGTCTTCCTGCCGTTCGAGACGACCGTCGGGGCGATCGCGCGCTATCTGGCCGCGCTGCGCCTCGGGCGGCCGGTGGCGCTGCTCGACCCCGAGGGCGACCATGCCGCGCTGATCGACCGGTTCACCACCACCGAGGTCCACCCGGACCTGGCGCTGCTGCTCACCACGAGCGGCTCGACGGGCAATCCGAAGCTGGTGCGGCTGTCGGCCGGCGCGGTGCGGGCGAACGCCGAGCAGATCTCCGAGGTCCTCGGCATCACCGCGGACGACGTGGCGATCACGACGCTGCCGCTCTTCTACTCGTACGGCATGTCGGTGCTGAACTCGCATCTGCTGCGCGGCGCCACGCTGGTGCTGGAACGCACCGGCATCATGCAGCGCGACTTCTGGGCCGCGGTGACCGAGCACGGCGTCACGTCGATGGCCTTCGTCCCGTACCAGTACGAGATGCTGCGCCGGCTGCGGTTCGACCCGGCGAAGTACCCCTCCCTGCGCACGCTCACCCAGGCCGGCGGGCGTCTGCGGACCGATCTGGTCACCGACTTCGCGCAGCGGATGGCGACCGTCGGCGGCCGGCTCTTCGTGATGTACGGCCAGACCGAGGCCGGACCGCGGATGGCCACGCTGCCCCCGGCGGATCTCGCCGGGAAGCTCGGTTCGGTCGGCCGGGCGCTGCCCGGCGGCGAGTTCACCATCACGCCGGACGACGAGGTGGTCTACCGCGGGCCCAACGTCATGATGGGGTACGCCGACACGGCCGCCGACCTGGCCAAGCCCGACGAGATGGGCGGGGTGCTGCACACCGGCGACCTCGGCCGGGTCGACGACGACGGCTTCCTGTTCATCACCGGCCGCACCAAGCGGATGGGCAAGGTCTTCGGCGTGCGGATCAACCTGGACGACGTGGAGAAGAACTTCCCGGTCGCCGCCGTCGCCGGGGACGACAAGCTGCACGTGTTCGCCGAGAGCCTGTCCGACGACGAGGCCCGCGACCTCCGCACCAAGATCGCTGAGTGGCTCGGCACCCATCACACCGGCGTCAAGGTGCGTAGTGTGGACGCTCTGCCGCTGCTGCCCAACGGCAAGATCGATTACCGCGCCCTGGAGGCGTCGTTGTGAGTGTCTTCACCCTTCCGCAGGCGGCGAAGGAGGAGGCTCTGCTCAAGGAGCTCTCCGCGCTGGTCGACCATCATCGCGAGCGCTGCGAGCCGTACGCCCGGATCCTGGCCGCGTCGGGATACCAGCCGGCCGATTCCGTCGCGGGGCTGCCCTGGCTGCCGGTCCGCCTCTTCAAGAACCTGGAATTGAAGAGCATCCCGGACGACGAGGTGTTCAAGGTGCTGACCTCCAGCGGCACCACCGGCGAGGTCAGCCGGATCTACCTGGACAAGGCCGCGGCCGCGACGCAGACCCGCCAGCTCGGCGCCACCGTGCAGTCGGTGCTCGGGCCGAAGCGCCTGCCGATGCTGCTGGTCGACACCAAGGCGATGCTCAAGGACCGCCGCTCGTTCAGCGCGCGCGGCGCCGGCGTGCTCGGCATGGCGACCTTCGGGCGCGATCACGTGTGGGCGCTGGACGACGACGGGCACGTCGACGTCGAGGCGATCCGGTCGTTCCTCGAACGGCACGGCGACCAGCCGTTCCTGATCTTCGGGTTCACCTTCATGGTGTGGCTGCACCTCTACGAGGTCGCCCTCTCCCACGGGCTCGACCTGAGCAACGGCATCCTGATCCACTCGGGCGGCTGGAAGAAGCTGATCGACCAGGCCGTGTCGCCCGAGGAGTTCCGGGCCCGGCTGGCCGGCGTCGGCCTGACTCGCACGCACAACTTCTACGGCATGGTCGAGCAGATCGGCACGATCTTCCTGGAGGGCCCGTCCGGCGGCTCGCTCTACTGCCCGGACTTCGCCGACGTGGTGGTCCGCGACCCCGAGACCTGGGCGGAGCTGCCGCCCGGCAAGCCCGGCCTGCTCGAGGTGGTCAGCACGCTGCCCACGTCGTACCCGGGACACGTGCTGCTCACCGAGGATCTCGGGGTGGTGCACGGCATCGACGACGGTGACTGGCCCGGCAAGCGCTTCTCGGTGCTCGGCCGGCTGCCCCGGGCCGAGGCGCGGGGCTGCTCCGACACGTACCAGTCGGCCCAGGGAAGCTCCGCTTCTCCTGCTGGGGAGGCACAGTGATCACCTACCGTTTCGGCGACAGCGGCGACCTGACCGCGCCGTCCGGCGACCGGCTGACCGTCGGCGACCCCCGGGTGGTCGACTTCCTCGCCAAGCTGGCCCGCAAGCTGCTCGCGCCCGCGGTCGCCCGCCGGCACCCGGAGCTGGGCTCGCTCGGCTTCTTCCTGCGCCCGGCCGAGCTGACCCGCGCGATCAGCCGGATGGAGCGGCCGGACGCGCTGATCTTCCCGCGCGGCAACGTGTTCCACGTGCCGCCGGCGAACGTCGACACCATCTTCGTGTACTCGTGGGCGCTCTCCGCGCTGGCCGGCAACCACAACGTGGTCCGCATCTCGGAGCGCTCGGCGACCGCCGCCGACACCATCCTGGGCGCGCTCAACGAGGTACTGGCCGACGCCGACCCGGTGATCGGGCGGACCCAGCGGATGATCACGTACGGTCGTGACGACGCCGTGACGGCAGCCCTGAGCCAGTGGTGCGACCTGCGGGTCATCTGGGGTGGCGACGCGGCCGTCGAGGCGATCCGCAAACACCCCCTGCGGCCTTCGGCGCGAGACCTCACCTTCCCGGACCGTACGTCGTGGGCCGCGATCTCCGCGGCGGGCTGGCGTGCCGCGGACGTCAAAGCCCGCCGTGACGCCGTGGTCGGGTTCTCCAACGACGCGTACTGGTTCGACCAGGCCGCCTGCTCCTCGCCACGGACGGTGTTCCTGGTCGGCGAGCGCACCGGCGACGTACGGGAGCAGTTCGTGGAATTGCTTCTCGACGTCGTGGACCGGCGCGGCTGGATCGTGGACGCCGCGATGGCCGTGGAGAAGCGGGTCAACGCGTACGGCCTGGCCGCCACCGGCGCGGTCTCGGCCGTGGACTTCCCGGCGAACTCGGTCACCGCGATGTCACTGGCCGCCGTCCCGGACGCGCCGCGGCGCTGGATCGGCGCGGGCGCGTTCCCGTTCGCCGAGGTGAGTTCCCTGCTCGACCTGGTGCCGGCGATGAACCGCCAGGATCAGACGTTCAGTCATTTCGGTTTCCCGGAGGAAGAGTTGCGCGCGTTCGCGGCGGCGCTGGGTGGGCGAGGTGTCGACCGGATCGTGCCGTTCGGGTCGGCGCTGACCTTCAGCGCGATCTGGGACGGTTACGACCTTCCCCGTGAGTTCACCCGGCTGACCACGCTCGCCCCATGACCTCCGTTCTGGCCCCCGCCGACACGGCGCCGGCCTCACCGAGCCCCTCGAACGCGGGCCGCGCCCGCCCGCTCCTCGCCGCCCTCCCGTGGCTGCTCGCCCTGGCGGTGCTGGTCGCCGGACTGCTCGACACCGGTACCGCACCGCGCGACATCGCCGTCTACGCCGCGTACCTCGTGTTCGGCGTGGCCGTGCCCGGCACGCTCGTCCACCGCGCGCTGCGGGGCAGCCGCGGCAACCTGCCGGAGGACCTCGGCCTCGGCGCCGCGACCGGCCTGCCGCTGCAGCTGCTCGGCTGGGCGCTGACCGCGGCGACCGGCCTGCAGAGCTTCCTGATCGCCTGGCCCCTGCTGATCATCGTGCTGTTCCTGGCCGTGCCGCGGCTGCGCCGGAACTGGCGGATCGCCGAGCCGCGCCCGTTGCCGCCGGCCTGGTCCTGGATCGTCGCCGGCGGCCTGATCCTCGCGGTCCTGATGAATTACCCGAACTGGCAGGTCACCCCGCTGCCGCCGGCCGACGTCACGTATTACCAGGACTACCTGTACCACCTGTCGCTGGTGCACGAGATGATGCGCTCGATGCCGTTCCAGGTGCCGCAGCTGGCCGGGGAGACGCTGCGCTACCACTACCTGTCGGACGCGGACATGGCCGCCGGCAGCCTGATCACCAGGATCTCGCCGGTCGTCATCCTGCTCCGGCTCTGGTTCGTGCCGGTCGTCGCGATCAGCGTGCTCGTGTTCTCGGCGATCGGCCGGGAGATCACCGGCAGATGGTGGGCCGGTGCGCTGGCCGGACCGGCCGGCATCCTGGGCGTGCCACTCTCGCTCGGCGCCGTCGACGCGTTCGGCGGGGTGCCGGTCAACGCCTACAGCCCCTCCCAGACGTACGTTTTCCCGCTGCTCGGCCTGCTGGCGCTCCTCGTGATCGACGTGCTGCGCGGCCGCCGGCTGGGCTGGGCCTGGTTCATGGTGTTCCCGCTCGCCCTGGCCTGTGCCGGGTCGAAGTCGAGCGCGCTGCCGCCGCTGATCGCCGGGCTCGTCCTCGCCGTGATCGCGCTGGCATTCGTGGACCGCACCAGGCTCAAGCCGGCGCTGGCGTTCCTCGGCCTGGCGCTGGCGGCGATGGCGGCCGGCGCGCGGCTGTTCGCCGGGGGTGGCGCGGGCATCCTGGGCATCCAGCCGCTCGCGATCCTGTTCTGGTTCGCCCCGTACAAGCAGACCGTCGCGGCGGGGGAGTCGATCAACGGCTCGGGCCTGCTGCCGCCGGGCCTCGCCGACGCGAGCGCGACCGGTCTCGCCTTCACCGCCGGCGTCATCGGCTGGTGGCTGCTGGCGCAGACCTCCCGCCTGGCCGGCCTGGCCCTGGCGGTCAACCGGCGGACGATGCGTGACCCGGTGGTCTGGCTGCTGACCGGCGTCATCCTGGCCGGCACCGGCGCCGCCTGGTGCTTCTGGCACCCGGCGGCGAGCCAGCTGTACTTCTTCGGCACGGTCATCCCGTTCGGCATCGTGCTCACGCTCTGGCTGCTCACCGGGCGCCGGGGGAGCATGCGGCCGGTGCTGGCCGGCGCGGTCGCCGGGGCGCTGTGGATCCTGGTGGTGCCGCGGCCGCGGACGCCGAAGCGGCCGTCCTACAGCTCCTGGGCCTGGGCCCTGGCCGAGCCGGTGTTGCTGACCGCCGCGGTCGCCGCGGTGGTCGCCGTCATCGGGCTGCTGGTGTGGCGCCGGCGCACCGGGCGGACGGCCTGGCGGGCGATCCCGATCGCGCTGGTCGCGGCGGCGTTGGCGGCCGGCCTCTCGCACCAGGTCGACCACCACGTGCGGGCCAACGTCGAGGCGCTGAGCACGGCCCCGAAGCCGCCGAAGGACATGCGGGCGATCCTGCCGGACGAGGCGCGGGCGGCGCTCTGGCTCGACGACCACGCCGGGCAGAACGACATCGTCGCCACCAACGTGCACTGCACGCCGCTGAACTGGCGGGCGGCCTGCGACGCGCGGGCCTTCTGGGTGGCCGGGCTCGGTGGACGCCGTACGGTCGTGGAGAGCTGGGGTTACACCGACCAGGCCGTGGCTCAGGACGGAGTGGGCGGCAAGCGGTACAACCTGCAGCCGGCGCCGTTCCCGGAGCGGTTCGCGCTCAACGAGCGGGTCTTCGCGAAGGGCGACCCGGCCGACGTGACGCGGCTGAAGGAGCAGTTCCACGTGCGCTGGCTCTTCGCCGACAGCCGGGCGGCGAGCGGTGTCTCGCCCGAACTGGCCAAGGTCGCGCAGGTGCGATACCAGGCCGGACCGGTGACGATCTACGAACTGAGTTGAACCGGGGGTCGGGTTAACCCTACTGTCGATCGGGCGGACAGCGGGATCGGCGGGGAGGGCTCCGATGCCTAGCGTCAAGGGCATGACCACACAAGCCAGTGCCCCGCTCGCCCCAGCGCCGGCCGCCCTCCGCATGCTCCGCCGGGTTGCCATAGACACGCAGTACGTCCTGGTCGGCTTCCCGCTCGGGATCGTCACGGTGGTGCTGTTCATGACCGGGTTCTTCCTCGGTCTGGGCCTCGCCGTGATCTGGGTGGGCATCCCGGTGCTGGTGGCCACGCTGTTCGTGGCCCGCGGGTTCGCCGCGCTCGAGCGGGCCCGGATCGGTCCGGTCTTCGGCCGGAAGGTGCCGCACCCGTACTACAAGAAGCGCCCGGACGCGGGCTGGCTGCGCCGCATGGTGATCCCGCTCGCCGACGGGCAGTCGTGGCTCGACCTGCTGCACGGCATGTTCCGGTTCATCCCCAGCACCGTCGCGTTCTCCCTCGTGGTGACCTGGTGGTCGGGTATGCTCGGGGGGCTGAGCTGGTTCCTGTGGGGGTGGTCGATCCCGAACGGCCCGGACGACCAGGACCTGCCGGATCTGCTCGGGCTGAGTGGTGACTACGCGACCAAGGCGGTCTTCTACCTCGCGGTCGGCATCTTCTTCCTCGGCACGCTCTACCCCGTCGTGCGGGCGGCCGCGCTCCTCGAGGCGTACTTCGCCCGGGGTCTGCTGAGCGGGGTCAACGAGCTGCGCGAGCAGGTCGCCGAGGCCAACGCGGCCCGCGAGGTGGCGCAGGCGCAGAAGGCCGCCGCCGTCTCCGCCGAGGCGACCGCGCTGCGCCGGCTCGAACGCGACATCCACGACGGGCCGCAGCAGCGCCTGGTCCGGCTCGCCATGGATCTGGGACGCGCCGAGCAGCAGTTCGCCACCGACCCGGAGGCCGCCCGCGCCACCGTCGCCGAGGCGCTCACCCAGACCCGCGAGACGCTCGGCGAGCTGCGCGCGCTGTCCCGCGGCATCGCCCCGCCGATCCTGGTCGACCGGGGACTCCAGGCGGCCCTGACCGCGCTGGCCGGCCGCAGCACCGTGCCGGTCGACCTGGACGCGCCGATCACCGAGCGGCTGGAACCCGCGCTGGAGTCGGCGGCGTACTTCGTGGTGGCCGAGGCGCTGACCAACGTCGCCAAGCACAGCCACGCCCACGAGGTGCACGTCTCCGTCGAGCGGCTCGCCGCCGGCCTGATGATCACCGTGGCCGACGACGGGGTGGGCGGCGCCAGCCTCGCCAAGGGTCACGGGCTGGCCGGCCTGGACGACCGGGTCCGTGCCGCGGGTGGCGTCCTGCACGTGGAAAGCCCGGCCGGCGCCGGCACGCGGCTCACGGCGGCCCTGCCGATCTGACAGCATGGCCCCATGCGGGTGGTGATAGCCGACGACGCGGTGTTGTTGCGCGAGGGACTGGTCCGGCTCGTCGAGGAGAACGGCCACAAGGTGGTGGCCGCCGTCGGCGACGGGCCGTCCCTCGTCGAGGCTATCGCCGAGCACCGCCCGGACGTGTCCATCGTGGACGTCCGGATGCCGCCCTCGCACACCGACGAGGGACTGCGCGCGGCGGTGCAGGCGCGCGGCCGGGTACCGGGCAGCCCGATCCTGGTGCTCTCGCAGTACGTCGAGGTCTCGTACGCCGACGACCTGCTCGCCGACCGTCTGGGCGCGGTCGGCTATCTGTTGAAGGACCGCGTCTCCCAGGTCGCCGAGTTCCTGGACGCGTTGCACCGGGTCGCCGGCGGCGGCACCGTCCTCGATCCCGAGGTGGTCAGCCAGCTGCTCGTGCGGCGCCGCCGGGACGACCCGCTGCGCAACCTCACCCCGCGCGAGCGTGAGGTGCTCGGCTTCATGGCCGAGGGGATGTCGAACACCGCGATCGCCCGCAAGATGGTGGTCACCGAGGGCGCGGTGGAGAAGCACGTGCGCAACATCTTCACCAAGCTCGACCTGCACCAGGACGAGGAGCAGCACCGCCGGGTCCTGGCGGTGCTGGCCTATCTGCAGGGCTAGGCCGGCCCTGCCGCGGACACGGCTGCCCGCGGCTCCGAGGCGCCGGTCCAGGCCCCGGCCCTGCGCCGCCGGGTCCACCTCGATCGCGGTCTCCCAGCGGCCCGCCACACCCCGGCCGAGGATCACCACGCCGCCGCCGGTGCTCCACACCCGCACGTCGTCGCGGTGCACCTGGGCACGCCGTACGCGGGGATGGTCCTGATCGTCGTCGGGTGTGAGCGGCAGCGGCGGGTCGCCCGGCAGCCACGAGGCCACGGTCATCATGTCGATCGTGTCGGCCACCCGGCCGGTGCGGTCGAGCAGCGCGGCCAGGAAGCGCGGGTTCATCGAGGCGGCGAAGGCATCGGCCTCGACCGCGGCCAGGGCCGAGCGCACCCAGGCGGGGTCCTCGTCGATGAAGACGACCGAGTGGGCGGTGAACGCCATCACCCCGGCATCGCGCCGGCTGGGCTGCGGCACGACCGTCAGGCTGCCGTCGGGGGCGGGAAAGTGACCGTCGGCGGCCGCCGCCAGGATGTCCGCGAGCATGGTCGAACGCTAACGCCGAGCTGGAGCTCCCGGTCGGCTCGGACGGCGAATTCGCCGCCCTCATCTGCTCCGCGACCGACAGCCCTACCGAACCTCCCGGGGTGGCCGGTCCCGCGGGTCACGGGGGCAGGCATGACTCGCGAGACCGGCCATTCGGCGTTGCGAGGGGAAGCAGCGCCCGAAAAAAGCCGGGTGATTGCGACAGAGAATAAGAATCCGGGATGAATCTCCGGTAACTCACGGAGAAAGACCTTCACATTCGTGGTGTCCACTGTAGGCGGCGCCCGGCACCGTGGTTGCTCCGGGGTGCGACTACTGCGTACGGTGAGGATGATGTTGCGTATCGGTGTGGTTGCGCCCCGTAATCAGGGCGGGAACAATTCACCGAAGTCAGCCTTGGAATTCAATCTTGAGTGGTACTTTTCGGCGTCGACTTGACCGGTCGCAAGTCCGGTCCTGGCTGGCATCATTGGGCGCCGGAGCGGCCGAGATGACGACACCACCCGCAGCCGGCGATGGACGAGGGAATGCATCACGCCAACTATCACTATGGTCACGCCCACCTGTTGGCTCGCTACTGCAAGATGCCGGAGCCACTGCACCCGCCGCGCCTGCAGGGGTATCTGCAGCACGGCTGGAACATGGGTGACGGGCTGGCCCCCGGTACGCCGTACGTCGCCGGCAGCCGCATCTTCGTCTGGTCCGAGGAGACCCGGCGGCGTTCCTGGTCGCAGAGCCGACGAGAACTGATCGTCGTGGGCGCGCCGTTCGCGTACCTGCTGGAGATGGAGCCCGAGCCGGCCGACGCGCCGGAGCCCGAGGGCACGATCTTCTACCCGTTCCACGGGTGGGAGGGGCAGCAGATCAGCGGCGACCACCAGAGGCTCATCGACGAGGTCAAGGCCACCGAGACCGGCCCGGTCACCGCATGTCTGTACTGGAACGAGTACAGAATGAAGAACGTCCGTAAGATCTACGAGAAGGCGGGTTTCCGGGTCATCTGTCACGGCTACCGCGGCTTCTGGTGGCGCGATCACAACCGCGAGTTCCTGGTCAACCAGCTTGCCGAGCTGCGCCGCCACCGGCGGGTAGTGTCGAACCGGCTGTGCAGCGCCGTCTGGTACGGCGCGCTCGCGGGCCGCGAGGTGGCCGTCTACGGCGACCCGATGGTCCTTGACAATGCGGATCCCACGTTCGGCGGCGAGCCTCGTCTGCGCCGTCAGTGGCCCGAGGTTTATGGGTACCAGACCGACTACGACACCGTTCACCAGCTGGCCCGCCAGCAGCTCGGTGCCGACGAGTTGGCCCATCCGGACGAGTTGCGTGCCTATCTGGGCTGGCCCGCTTCGACAGAGAGGTTCTCGTGATGTCGGACGCCGCTGCCCTGCTCCCCACCCAGGGCACGGACTTCGCCGCCGCGCTCGCCGCCCCGGCCGTGCCGAACCTGCGGCGCATCGGCGGCGAGATGTTCGCCTGGTCGGACCGCGACCCGCAGCGCAGCCCGGTGCTGCCGCGCGGTGCGGTGGTGCGTCACCTGCTCGGCCAGTTCGCCGGCCCCGGCCGCACCGTCCTGGTCGCCGGCCCGCACTCCGACGAGCTGGTCGCCGCCCTGGTCGACAGCGGTGCGACGGTGTCGTGGATGCTGCGCTCGCTGCGTGACGCCGAGCAGTCCGCGCGCACCCACCCCGAGGTCACGGTCCTGGCCGGTGCGGCCGTCAAGCTCGACCCGGCGGACCGGTTCGACCTGGTGGTCGCGGTCGACGGCGTCGAGCGGCTGAACTCGGCCGAGGGCGACCAGATGTCGCCGGCCGAGCTGATCGACCGTCTCGCCGAGGCGGTGCGGCCGGACGGCACGCTCGTCCTGATGCACGACAACCACCTGGGACTGCACCACACCGTACGGCTGGAGCCCGGCGCCCGGGAGCGCAAGGACGCGTCGTGGTACCCGATCGACGAGCACGACCCGCACCGCCCGGCCTCGCGCGAACAGCTCGTCGACCGGCTCGTCAACGCCGGGCTCGGGGTCACCGCCACCTATGCGGCCTTCCCGGAGCCGGCCGTGCCGACCGTGCTGATCGGCGAGGAGTTGCTGGGCGACGTCTCGTCCCCGCTGCGTCCCCGGCTCGGCACCGCGGTCGCGCAGGCGCTGGCCGCCGGGTTCCGGGGCCGGGCGGTCCTGAGCGACCCGCGCCGGCTCGCCAGGCGGGCGCTGCTCGCGGGCGCCGAGGGCACGATCGCCCCGGGCTGGCTGGTGATCGCGCGGGCCTCGGCCGAGGTCCCGCAGCACGAGTTGGTGATCGGGGATGCGCGCGGCACCTTCGCGTACGAAATCGCCTCGGCAGACGGTGAGGTCCGCACCTCGGTGCTGGAACCGCTGCACGGCACCATCGAGCGGGCCGGGCTGCGGCGGATCAGCCGCCCGGAGGCGCCGGGCGCCGACCTCGGGTACGTGCTGGAGGAGCGGCTGCTGCACCTGGCCGCCACCGACGACCTGCGGCAGGTGCGCATCGAGCTGGCCCGCTACGACGCCTGGCTGCGCGCTCAGGAGCACGACGGTGTGCTGACCGGGCCGGTCGCGCTGGCCGGTTTCGCCGATGTCTTCGTCACCGAGCAAGGCCCGTCGTTGCTGCCCACCCGGTGGGAGCCGGTCGAGCCGGTGTCCCGGGAGGTGGCCGAGATCCGGGCGGTCTGGCAGTTCGCCGTCCAACTGATCACTTCCGGGCAGCCGCACCCGTGGCCGATCACGTCGAGCGCGGTCGACATCACCGCCGTCCTGCTCGGCATGGTCGGCATGGGGGTCGCGGACGCCCAGGTGCGTCCGGCGGTCGACCTGCACGTGGCGCTGGAGACGGCCGACTTCGAGCTGTCCCTCGCCGAGCAGCACGACCGCAAGCTCCAGCTGCTGGCGGTCACGCCGGGCACGGCCGGTGTCGACGTCGAGGGCTTCCGCGAGCTGACCGAGGCGCTGTGGCGTCAGCGGTACCAGGCCAGCCATCTCGTCTCGATGATGGAGTGGACCGAGCAGATGATCTCCTCGCGCGACCTGGCCCTCAGCAAGATGGACTGGGAGGTGCAGTTCTACCGGCGCTCGCTGGCCGGCCGGATGCTGTGGATCGCCCGCAGCGCGTACCGGGTGGTGCGCCGGGACAGCCGCAAGCTGCTGAACGGGCGAAAGCAGAAGAACGACAGCGCGAACAGCCTGCGATAGAAGAAGGGGCCCCCGAGGGGGCCCCTTTCTCAGATCAGGTCCCAGGTCAACGGCGTACCCATCGGAGCGTCGCCGGTGAACGTCCGTCCCAGCACCGTCCCGATCATGTCGGGCGCCAGGCCGCCGGTCGGCCGGATCGACCGCACGTTCTCCGGCGTCACCTTGTCGCCCGCCTTCACGTCGGCCACCACGTAGAGCGACCGGCGGAACCGCAGGCTCTCCTTCTCCGCCTCGGTCGGGCCGATGTGCGTGGTGCCCAGCGCCTGCCAGGCCCGCTCCGACTCGACGACCAGGGACTTCAGCTCGGCCGGCTCCAGCGAGAACGCCGAGTCGACACCGCCGTCGGCGCGGTCCAGGGTCACGTGCTTCTCGATCAGGCAGGCGCCGAACGCGACCGCCGCGATCGGCACTCCGATGCCCAGCGTGTGGTCGCTGAGGCCGATCGGCACCTCGAGCATCTGGGCCAGCACCGGGATGCGGCGCAGGTTCGTCTCCTCGGGCGGCGCCGGGTACGACGCCGTGCAGCTGAGGACCGTGATGTCCGGGCTGCCGGCCTCCTGGGCCGCCTCGACCGCCGCCGCGATCTCCTTCACCGTGGCCATGCCGGTCGAGATGATGATCGGCTTGCCGGTGCCGGCGGCCAGCCGGATCAGCGGCAGGTCGGTGATCTCCGAGGACGCGATCTTGTACATCGGCGCGTCCAGCTTCTCGAGCAGCTCCACCGCGGTGCGGTCGAACGGGCTGGAGAACGGGGTGATGCCGCGCTCGCGGGCCCGTTCGAAGATCGGCTGGTGCCAGTCCCACGGCGTGTGCGCGCGCTCGAACAGCTGGTACAGATATTCGCCGGACCACAGGTCGTGGCCCTGGGAGATCTGGAACCGGGGATGCTTCACGTCCACCGTCATGGTGTCGGCGGTGTACGTCTGGATCTTGATGGCGTCGGCGCCGGCGTCCGCCGCGGCGTCGACCAGCGCGAGCGCCCGGTCGAGGGAACCGTTGTGGTTGCCCGACATCTCCGCCACGATGTACGGCCGCTTGTCGGGCCCGAACTTCGTCATTACTTCCCTCTCTCCGTCCACACGACCGTCTTCGTCTCGCCGTCGACAAGTCGTTCGTAGCGGCGTGTCTCCTTGAACCCGAACCGCCGGTGCAGCGCGAGCACCTGCTTGTTCTCGGCCAGCGTCTCGCCGCCGAGCGTTTGGAGGCCGAGCGTGCCGAACGCGTACTCGACCGCTTCCTTCTCCAGCAGCATCCACGCGCGCAGCAGCCGGTCGCCGAGCCCTTGCACGTCCAGGTAGAAGGACCACGTGTTGCCGTTGAAGATCACCACGCCGGCCGGGGTGTCGTTCTCATCCTGGTAGATGAGGACGTCCTGCCAGCGCCTTTCCCACCACCCCGCGTGCTCCTCCGGAGTGATCTCGTGCGTGGTCAGGCTGACCGCACGGACGTCCGGGTGGTTGCGCCAGGGCAGGATCAGGTCACGGTCGGTGTAGAGAGCGGGTCGCAACACGGCTTCAGACTATGGGCGCGACGGCGGCCGGACGGGGCCGGGCGGGCAACTGCGGAAGGCCAGCGCTGCGGCGGCGCGCGCGGTAGGCGGCCCTGAGCAGCGCGTACAGCGGGTAGCTCCCGCTAGCCACCAGCCGGTGCTTGAGTCCCTTCGCCCCGGCCGGCGCACGGTAACCGGCCGGGAGATGCCGCCGGTACAGTTCGACGATCCGGTGGAAGAACTCGCGGCGCCGGCTCGGGTGCATGCGGCCGTCGTTGCCGGCCACCACCAGCAGGTGATCGACCATCAGGGTGAACAGCTGCACGCGGAGTTCCGGGCTGATCGGCCGGCCGGCCAGCCACTCCTGGAGCCTGTCGTACTGGGCGAACGCCTCGAAGTGCCGGTCGCTGCGGGTGGCGGTGATCGCCCCGGCGCGGCCGATCCGATAGTGGTAACAGACCCGATCCAGCACGGCGATCTTGTCCGCGGCGATCAGCACCGGGTGGCTGAACGGGACGTCCTCGTACCAGCCCGGGCGGAACCACAGGTCGTGGTCGAGCAGGAACTGCCGCCGCACGATGCGGTTCCAGGCGGTGTGCTGAACGGCCAGCGCCCGCTCGAGCGCCGCCGGTCCGGCCAGGTGGCGCGAGCTCGCGTCCACCTCGTCGCGTCCGTTCTCGTGGACGCGCAGATGGTCGATCAGCAACACGTCGGGTTGCTGCGCCTCGAGTTCGCGGAGCACCGCCGCGATCGAGCCCGGTGGCAGCCAGTCATCACTGTCCACGAACCACACGTAGTCGCCGGTGGCCTCGGCCAGCCCCGCGTTACGGGCCAGTCCCAGACCGACGTTGTGGGTCAGGTGGACCACCTTGATGCCCGCATACGCGTCGAGCATGTCCCCACACCGGTCGGGGGACGCGTCATCCACGGCGATGATCTCGACTTGGGGTCCCGCATCGTCCCGGATCGAGTCGAGGCACTGCGAGAGATAGTCCTCGACCCCGTGCACGGGCACAACGACGCTCAATCGAACGGGCATCGGGCAAACTTCGTCGCTGTCGATGAAGTCCAGTCAAACGGCAGTTGGCCGGGCGCTAGGTCAAAGGCAATTCCTTCGGTACGGCGTGGATGAGTCCCCGCCGCATCGCCACGCTGCCTGCAACGAAAGCCGGCCACGCCACACCGGCCGTCATGCCGGGCCAAGCTCACCCCCAACCCGGGCGGGCCGTCGCCGCCGCCGTCGACGAAGCTCATCAAGCCGCGCGCCGGCCGGGCCGGGAGTTGCGACGGGATTCCCGCTTTCGGGGTCCGCCACCCGCCTTGGGGGATCACCTCCTGCCCCGCCGCCGCCGCCGAGCAGTGCGATCGCGAAGTCGGCGGCGGTTCGTGCCATTCGGTTCACGAACGGTGAGTGAACTGTTACCGACGGTTGGCAAGCGCGTGCCCGTCGTGCTCAATGGACCGGTGGGTACGCGCACGCTCGGCTCGTCCGCCGTCGCCTTCTTCGCGCTCGCCGCGAGTGCACCGATCCTCACTCTGGTCACCGTCGTGCCGGCCGCCTTCGCGCTCGGCGGCGGACCACTCGTCCCGATCACCTTTCTCGCCCTCGGGGCGCTGTTGCTGCTGTTCACCACCGGGTACGCGGCGATGGGCCGGCGAGCGCCGTACGCCGGCGCACTGTCCACCTTCATCACCCGTGGTCTGGGCCGCCCGGCCGGGATCGCCGCGGCCTGGGTGGCGCTCGGCTCGTACCAGGCGATCCAGCTCGCGCTCTACGGCCTGGCCGGAGCGGCCGCGGCGCCGCTGCTCGACGTGCCGTGGTGGCAGGTCTCGGTGGCCTGCTGGCTGCTGGTGGTGGTGCTGGGGCCGATCCGGGCGGAAGTCACCAGCGGGCTGCTCGCGCTGGTCGTGCTGGCCCAGGCGGCGGTCGTGGCCGGCTACGCGGCGGCCAACGTGATCGATCCGGCGGCGGACGGGATGACGGCAGCCCTGCCGGTCGAGATCGACCGTCCGGTGCCGGCCATGCTCCTGGTGATCGGAGCGTTGACCTTCATCGGTTTCGAGACCACCGGTGCGTACGCGGAGGAGTCGTTCCGGCCCCGGCGAGGTCCCGGCCACGCCGCGTACGCGAGCATCCTGACCTTGACCCTGCTGGGCGCCGCCGGCGCCTGGTCGCTGAGCATCGCCGCGGGTCCCGGCCAGATCGGCGCGCTGGCCCGCGCCCGCGGCTCGGAGCTGGTGTTCGATCTCGCCGCGGCCCGGCTCACGCCGTGGGCGGTCACGCTGGGCCGGATCATGCTGCTGGCCGCGGTGGTCGCCGCCGCCCTGGCCCTGCATCACACCATGGTCCGTTACCTGTCCGCCCTCGGTCGCGAACGTGTCCTGCCCTCCTCCGTGGGGGGCGTCGCCGCGAGCCTGACCCAGTCGGCCGTCGCCGGGCTGCTGCTGACGATCGTGGTTCCCGGCTATCGGCTCACGCTGGCCGGCGGCCTGGGCATCGTGGTGCTGCTGACGGCCACCTCGGTGGCCGCGCTGCTGCACCTCAACCGGGTGCCGGACGGCGAGGGCGGGTGGGCCCGGTTCGTCGCCCCGATCCTCGCCACGGTGGGCCTCGGCGTGGTCGCGTACCTGGGCGTGGTGCGTTTTCTCGGCGTCGTGGAGATCGCGGTCGTCGCCGGCGCCGCCCTGCTCGGCGTCCTGCACGCGCTGCTGCTGCGACGCGTCCGGCCGGTGGTCTACGCCGGCATCGGCCACGCCGGCGCCGCGGTCGTGGTCACACCGGCCCTGCCCCGGCAACGCCAGCCCGGCGCGCACCGGCCCGAGCGGCTCAGCCAAAGAACTCCTGGATCTGGGCCAGCGTGAGATAACCCTGCGGTTCCAGCTCGAACGGGACCGAGGGCAGCGGCCGGGTGGTCACCGGCATGTCGTCGACGTCCGGCGGCAGTGGCCGCACCGGGGGAGTGGCCGGCAGCCGGGGCAGCGTCATCGCCTCGCGGATCACCTCGAACATCGCGCGCACCTCGGTGGCCGCCCGCGCGAACATCTCGGTGCGGCTGCCCACCCCGGTCGGCAGCGCGCAGGTGAAGTTGGCCTTCAGCCGGTCGTCGCAGCGGCGGATGTCGGCGCTGGGCCGCAGGTGGTCGAGCCGGCCCTCGGCCACGATGCCCAGTTCGCACGCGGTCAGCCCGGAGTGCCGCCACCAGGCCCGCCATCCGGGATCCGCGTCCAGGGTGAGCGCCACGTGCCGCAGCGCGACCATGTAGTCCTGCGGCGCCCGGCCGTCCCCGCTGGTCGTGCCCATGTGCGGGTGCAGCCACGTGTCCCGCCAGGCGTCGCGGTTGGACCCGGTGTCCACGCCGACCGCCGGGACGTGCTGCCACGGCGTACGGGTGGCGGTGCGGTAGGCCCGCTCGGCGACCGGGAGCAGCTGCGCCCCGGGGCGGCCCGCGTAGGAGGCCAGCGCGGCGGGCGCGGTCAGCACCTTGCGGTAGGCGTTCGCGCCGGCGGCCACGGCCGCGCACCGTACGCCCAGGAAGGAGGTCCCGGAGGTCTCCACCGCCCGGTAGTGCGCCGGCGTGTCCAGCGCGTGCAGCGCCCGGGCCAGATGGTCGGCGAAGTCGCGGATGTCCGAGGCGCCGTGGTCGGAGAGCTCGTCGGCCAGCCGGTCGAAGTCCGCCGGGTCCTGCCCGATCGTGTCGACCAGCTCCCAGAAGGTCTGCTCGTCCATGACCGCATGGTGACATCTTGGGCGCTCCGATGCCGAATTTCCGGTGTGGCGCGTACGGGCGAATAGTCCACCCTGGCTGAGGCCTGCATCACTCGGGCCGAGCAGGTCCATAAGCAGGTGATATAAATTGCCGTGTGCAGCGAGCAGTAGCCACCATCTCCGCCGAGGACGCCGCGATCACGGCCGGTTTCGAGAGCTTCTACGAGGTTCTCCGGCGGCTCACCCCGCGGTCGGAGCTGAGCCTGACCGCCGCGTCGACGCTGCGCCGGCTGGAGCGTTCCGGTCCGCAGCGGCTCTGCGACCTCTACGGACCCGAGGGCGTCAGCCAGCCGGCGATGACCCAGCTGATCACCCGGCTCGAGCGGGAGGGCCTGGCCCGGCGCGGCAGCGATCCGGCCGACGGGCGCGCGGTGATCGTCAGCGTCACCGAGGCGGGACGCGAGGCCGTGGCCCGGCGTCGCGAGGGCCGGGCGCAGGCGCTGGCCCGGCTGCTCGGCGGGCTGTCCGAGGAGGATCACGCCACGCTGCTGGCCGCCCTGCCCGCCTTGCAGCGGCTCGTCGACCTCGCCACCGACTGACGAGCGGCTGCCGCTGAAGCCACAGCGGCAGCCTCAGGAAGGGATTTATCGTGCTTTCCGCGGATCATCCGCGATACAAGTGGATCGCGCTGTCGAACACCACATTGGGCACGCTGCTGGCGACGATCAACGCCTCCATCGTGCTCATCTCGCTGCCCGCGATCTTCAAGGGCATCCACGTGAATCCGCTCGAACCGGGCAACGTCAGCTACCTGCTCTGGATGCTGATGGGGTACCTGCTGGTCACCGCGGTACTGGTGGTCACGCTGGGCCGGCTCGGCGACATGTTCGGCCGGGTCCGCATCTACAACGCCGGTTTCGCGATCTTCACGATCACCTCGATCATCCTGTCGCTCGACCCGTTCGACGGCGGAGGCGGCGCGCTCTGGCTGATCGGCTGGCGTGTGGCCCAGGCGATCGGCGGCGCGATGCTGATGGCCAACTCGGCCGCGATCATCACCGACGCGTTCCCGGCCAAGCAGCGCGGCATGGCGCTCGGCGTCAACATCGTCTCGGCGCTGGCCGGCTCGTTCATCGGCCTGGTCCTGGGCGGCGTCCTCGCCGAGTGGGACTGGCGGTCGATCTTCTGGGTCAACATCCCGCTCGGCGTGCTCGGCACCGTCTGGGCGTACCGTTCGCTGCACGACACCGGCGTCCGCCGCAAGTCCAAGATCGACTGGTGGGGCAACGCGACCTTCGCGGTCGGCCTCACGGCCGTGCTTGCGGCGATCACGTACGGGATCCAGCCGTACGGCGGCCACACGATGGGCTGGACCAGCCCGTATGTCCTCGCCGGACTGATCGGCGGCGGCCTGGTCCTGGTCGCGTTCGGCATCATCGAGACCCGCGTGGCAGAGCCGATGTTCCCCCTCGGCCTGTTCAGGAACATCGCCTTCACCAGCGGAAACGCGGCCAACCTGCTGGCCAGCGTGGCCCGCGGCGGTCTCCAGTTCATGCTGATCATCTGGTTGCAGGGCATCTGGCTGCCGCTGCACGGCTACACGTTCGAGTCGACCCCGCTGTGGGCCGGTATCTATCTGGTCCCGATGACGATCGGCTTCCTGGTGGCCGGGCCGGTCGCCGGCTCGCTGTCCGACCGGTTCGGGCCGCGGCTGTTCGCCTCCGGCGGCCTGACCCTGATGGCGGCGTCGTTCCTCGGCCTGCTGCTGTTGCCGGGCGACTTCAACTACGTGATCTTCGCCGTGCTGATCTTCGTGAACGGTCTGGGCGGCGGGCTGTTCGCGGCGCCGAACACGTCCCTGGTGATGTCCAGCGTCCCGGCGCACATGCGTGGTGCCGCGTCCGGCATGCGGGCCACGTTCCAGAACGCCGGCCAGGTGCTCTCGATCGGCGTCTTCTTCTCGCTGATGGTGGCCGGCCTGGCGAACTCGCTGCCGGGCTCGCTGTCCAGCGGGCTGACCGCGCAGGGCGTGCCGGCCGGCACGGCGGCCGGGATCGCGCATCTGCCGCCGGTGGGCACCCTGTTCGCCGCGTTCCTCGGCTACAACCCGATCGGCCAGCTGCTCGGTCCGCAGGTGCTCGGCTCGCTGCCGCCGGCGAACGCGCAGAAGCTGACCGGCCTGCAGTTCTTCCCGTCGCTGATCTCCGGGCCGTTCCACGACGGTCTGGTGATCGTCTTCTGGCTGGCCATCGCGATGTCCCTGGTCGGCGCCGCCTTCTCCCTGCTGCGCGGCAAGAAGGTGGTCGCCACCGAGAGCGTGCCGGAGCAGCGCGAGGGCGACTACGTGGCCCACGAGGCCGAGGTCCAGGCGGAGTTCGCCGATGCTCAGCCCCTGAACCCGGCATCCGGCATCCCGGAGCCGCTGAACGAGAAGTCCTGACGTGTGGGGAGTGCGGCCCGCCAGGCCGGCCGCACTCCCCACACGTCAGGCGGTGGCCGCGTCCAGCAGGGTGGCGGCGGCCGAGCGGGCCAAGGCGGCCAGGTCGCGGGCGGGCTCCATGCGCGAGCCGACCATCGCGCCGTCGTAGAGCACCATCAACTGGTCGGCCAGCGCCGACGGGTCGTGCGCGCCCGCGTCCGCGGCCAGTTCCGCGAACAGGCCCCGGGTCCAGGCGCGGCTCTTCGCGGCAACCTCGGCGGCCGGACCGCTCGACGGCGACTCGGCGTTCGCGTTGTAGAAGGCGCAACCCCGGTACCCCGGCTGGGCGGCGACCTCGCCGAGCACGTCGAACACCCCGAGCAGCCGGTCGCGCGGGTTGTCGAAGCGGGCCAGCCCGTTCATCACGCGTGCTCGCCGGCGCTCGTGCCGGGCCTCCAGATAGGCCCGGACCAGCTCGTCCTTGCTGCCGAAGCTGCTGTAGAGCGAGGCCTTGGCGACACCGGCGCGCTCGATGACGCGGTCGATGCCGACGGTGTGCACGCCCTCGGCGTAGAAGAGCTCATCCGCGGCCGCGAGCAGGCGGTCCCGTGCCGAGGGCTTCACGGGTGCGGACGGTGATGCGGCAGACATGCCCTTGACGATACCAGACAGATCTGTCTACTGTCTTCCCGTACTAGACAGACCTGTCTGTTCCGTCTTCCGGGGGGAACCCGATGACCACCCTTGCCGATCCTCGTCCGGCGGCTGCGCCCGACAGCGGCCGGCGACTTTCTCCGTCGCTCGCCTTCACCGCGGTCGCCGCGATCTTCGTGACCTTCGCCGCCGCGTCCGCCGCGCCGTCCCCGCTCTACGTCGTCTACCAGCACCTCTGGGGCTTCTCCGCGTCGATCCTGACGCTGGTCTTCGCCTCGTACGTGGTGGGCCTGCTCGGTGCGCTGCTGGTGCTCGGCGCTCTGTCCGACCACGTCGGCCGTCGCCCGGTCCTCGCCGCGGCCATCGCCCTCGAGGCCGTGTCCCTGGTGCTGTTCCTCTCCGCCGGCAACGTCACCCTGCTGCTGGTCGCCCGGCTCCTGCAGGGCGTCGCGACCGGCATGGCGTTCACCACGCTCGGCGCCGCCCTGGTCGACCTGAACCCCAAGCACGCACCGCACCGGGCCGGCCTGATCAACGGGATCGCCCCCGTCTCCGGCCTCGCGGTCGGCGCTCTCGGTACCGGCGCGCTCGTCCAGTTCGGGCCGGCGCCCACCCACCTGATCTGGGGCCTGCTGCTGGCCGCCATGCTGCTGGCCGGGCTGCTGCTCTCCCGCCTGCCGGAGACCTCGGCCCGCCGTCCCGGCGCCGCCGCGTCGCTGACCCCCAAGCTCGGCGTCCCGGTTCACCTGCGCGGCGGCTTCCTGTCGGTGGTCCCGACCATCGTGGCCAGCTGGGCGATCGGCGGGCTGTACCTCTCGCTCGGTCCCTCGGTCGCGGCCTCCGTCTTCGACCTCAGCAACCACCTGATCGGCGGCCTGGTCGTCACGCTGCTCTGCGGCACCGGCGCGATCACCTCGTTCGTGCTGCGGAGGTGGCCGACCGGGCGGGTGCTCACCCTGGCCGGCGCGCTGCTCACCAGCGGTGGCGTCGTCGGCGTGCTGGGCGTGGAGTCCGGCAGCATCCTGCTGGCCGCGGTCGGCACGATCATCTCGGGCATCGGCTTCGGCGCCTCGTCGCTGGCCTCGTTCGGCACGCTGGCGACCATGGCCGCCCCGCACGAGCGGGGCAAGCTGCTCGCCGTCGCGCTCGTCGTCGCGTACGTGGCCTTCAGCGTCCCGGCCGTGATCGCCGGATTCGCGGCCACCGAGGTCGGGCTGCACAGCACCGCCCTGGTCTACGGCATCGGCGTGGCCGTGCTCTCGCTGCTGGCCCTCGGCGTGCAGAGCCTGCAGAAGCGGTCGAAGCCGGCCGACGCGATCGCCGGCTGACAGCTCTTTCGTGTGTCCCCCCGGCGTGGACGGTCCGCATTCGGGCCGCCCACGCCTCAGCATATGGGGCGAAACGGACACGAGAGGCTGGCATGAGAAGACTTCTGGCGGCGGTCACCACGCTTGCCCTGGTGATGGTCGGGGCAGCGGACGCGCGGGCGGACCGGGCACGCGCCCGATCCACCTACACGCCGATCACCTGGGGTCCGTGCACCGACGCGAACCTGCGCACGCACAAGGCGGAATGCGGCTTCGTGACCGTGCCGCTCGACCACGGCAAGCCGGACGGCAAGACGATCCAGCTGGCCCTCTCCCGGGTCAAGCACACCGTGCCCGACGCGAAGTACCAGGGCGTCATGCTGGTCAACCCGGGTGGTCCCGGCGGCAAGGGCCGCGGACTGTCGGTGCTGGGTTCGCTGGTGCCGGACGGGGCCGGCGCGGCGTACGACTGGATCGGTTTCGACCCGCGCGGCGTCGGCGCCAGCAAGCCATCGCTGAGCTGCGACAGCGACTACACCGGCTACGACCGGCCGCCGTACGTGCCGACCACGACGACGATCGAGAAGACGTGGCTGAGCCGGGCCGAGGCGTACGCGAAGGACTGCGCGAAAGCCGGCGGCGAGCTTCTCGACCACCTGAAGACGCTTGATTCCGTACGGGACATGGACCTGATCCGCCAGGCGCTGGGTGCCCGCCAGATCAACTTCTACGGTTACTCGTACGGGACGTATCTCGGCCAGGTCTACGCCACGCGTTACCCGGACCGGGTCCGCCGGATGGTGCTCGACGGCGTGGTGAACCCCGCCCGCGTCTGGTACGACTCGAACCTCGATCAGGACGTCGCGTTCGACCACAACATCAAGGTCTACTTCGCCTGGATCGCCCGCCACGACAAGGTCTTCCACCTGGGCCGCACCGCCCGTCAGGTGCAGCGCCGCTTCGACGCCGAGCAGGTCCGCCTCGCCGGCGAGCCGGCCGCCGGGGCGATCGGCCCGTCCGAGCTCACCGACGTGTTCCTCCAGGCCGGGTACTACGTGTTCGACTGGGTCAAGATCGCCACGGCGTTCAGCGCCTGGGTCCGCAAGCGCGACGCCGGGCCGCTGAAGAAGCTCTACGACGACAGCAACCCGCAGACCAAGGGCTCGGACAACGGCTACGCGATCTACCTCGGCGTGCAGTGCACCGACGTGGCCTGGCCGCGCAGCTGGACCAAGTGGACCTCGGACAACTGGGAGGTGCACCGAAAGGCGCCGTTCGAGACCTGGGCCAACGCCTGGTACAACGCGCCCTGCCTGGACTGGGCCGGGAAGCCGGGCGTCCCGGCGAACGTCTCCGGTGAGACCGTGCCACCGGTGCTGCTGATCAGCGAGACCCTCGACGCGGCCACGCCGTTCAGCGGCGCTCTCGAGGTGCGCAAGCGGTTCCCGCGGTCGTCGCTGGTCGAGGGCGTGGGCGGCACGACGCACGCCGGCTCGCTGTTCGGCGGCAAGTGCGTGGACAACACGGTCGCGGACTACCTGGCCACCGGTGCCCTGCCGAAGCGGCTCCAGGGGGAGCGGTCGGACAAGCGCTGCAAGCCGATCCAGCCACCGGCCGCCGGAAAGCCGGTGCCACCGCGTCCCGAAATGCACAAGTTGATCGCCGCGGGGTGACCCCCCTTACACCGCGCACCGGCCGGCAACCGGCGATGGCTATGCTGGTCACCGCGAAGGGGAGTAGCTCCCAATGTCGCGGTCGACATGCTGACGCCGGTTCGCCGGTGTCCGGCCGCGCGGCCTTCCAGGAGGCGAGCGAGACCTTCGGCTTGGCTGTTGACAGGACGGCCGGGTCGAGGCCGCCCTGCGCTCCTTCACCCGGTCCTTGATACCGGGAGTTTTCCGCAGTGGATGGATTCGTGGCCGCGCTGGCCCTCAGTTTCGCGGTCATCTTCGTCGCCGAGCTGGGCGACAAGTCGCAGCTCATGGCACTGACCTTCGCGACCCGTTTCAAACCCGTGCCGGTGCTCATCGGCATCACCGTCGCCACCGCCGTCGTGCACGCGGTGTCGGTGGGCATCGGCTACGGCCTGGGCGCGACCCTGCCGACCGGCTGGATCTCGCTGATCGCCGGCATCGCGTTCCTGGCCTTCGGCGCCTGGACCTTGCGCGGTGACGAGCTCACCGACGCGGAGAAGGGCAAGGCCGAGCGCAGCACGGGCTCGGCCATCCTCGCCGTGGGCGGCGCCTTCTTCCTGGCCGAGCTGGGCGACAAGACGATGCTCGCCACCATCACGCTGGCCACCCAGCACGGCTGGTTCGGCACCTGGCTGGGCTCGACGATCGGCATGGTCGCCGCCGACGCCCTCGCGATTCTGGTCGGCCGGCTGCTGGGGCGGCACCTGCCGGAGAAGTTCATCAAGTACGGTGCGGCCGCACTCTTCGCTATCTTCGGCATCTGGCTGATCGTGGAAGCGATCATCGAACTGCGATAGGGGGCTTGTCGTGTTGCAGCACCGGGCGGAGTTCGACGCCGTGGTCACGTTCGCCACCGGCGGTGACCTGCGGGCGCGGGGTTACCAGCTGGCCGTACCCCACGCCGAGGTCACGCACGCCGAGGTCACCCGGCTGTTCGCCGAGGCGCTGGGCGGCCCGGCGGTGGAGACGGTGGAGATCACCGGTCTGCGGATCTTCGCCGAACCGGAGCCGGATCCCGGCCTGGTGCTGCCGTCCAGCCGGGCCCGCGTGCGGCTGGTCGAGCTCAGCCACGTGATCAGCGGCGGGATGCGCACGTTCCCGGGCGCTCCCGAGCCGATCGTGGAGGTGCACGAGACCTGGGCGGCGTCGCGCACGCGGTACGCCGAGGGCACCGAGTTCAGCATGGACCGGATCACCATGGTCGGTCAGACGGGGACGTACCTGGACAGCCCCCGGCATCGCTACGAGGGCGGCACCGACCTGGCCGGCATGCCCCTGGAACGCCTCGCCGACCTGCCCACCGTGCTGGTGCGGGTGGCCGGCAGCGGCCGCCACGTGATCGACGCGGGCGACCTCGAACCGCTCACCGTGGCCGGCCACGCGGTGCTGCTGCACACCGGCGCGGACGGCCGCTTCGGCACCGCTCAGTACGCGTCCGGCTCGCCGTTCCTGACCCGCGAGGGCGCGGCCCTGCTGGTCGAGCGGGGTGCCGCACTGGTCGGGATCGACGCGATGAACATCGACGACATGTCCGACGGCGAACGCCCGGCGCACACCGTTCTGCTGGCCGCGGGCATCCCGATCGTGGAGAACCTCACCAACCTGGCCGAGCTGCCGCCGACGGGGGCACGCTTCACCGCCACGCCCCCGCGCATCACGGCCTTCGGCACCTTTCCGGTACGGGCGTACGCCGCGGTGCCGTACTACGAGGACCACGATCACACCCGGTCCGCGGGCTGGCAGCCCACATGACCGATACGTCTGCCGCGCTCGCCATGGCCGCTGCCCAGTTCCAGCGGGGAGACGCGGCCGCCGCGGCCGGGCTGCTCGCGCCGGTGCTGGTCGCCGAGCCGGACAACGTGCGCGCGCTGGTCCTGATGACCCACGCCCAGCTGGCCCTGAAGAAGCCCGACGCGGCGTACCAGGCGGCATACCAGGCCGTTCAGGTCGCGCCCGAGTCGGCCGAGGCGCTCAGCGCGCTGAGCCGCGCGTTCACCGGCCTGGACCGGCATCTCGAGGCGGTCCAGCTGGCCGAGCGGGCGATGCGGCTCGAACCGGAGAACGCCTACCGGCACAACCGGCTGGCGTGGGCGCTGCTCGGCGACGGTCACCGCGCGGTGGAGGCCGAGCACGCCGCCCGCCAGGCCGTGACGCTCGATCCGCACGAGGCCGACTTCCGGATCACCTACGCCATGGTCATGAAGCAGCTCGATCACACCGACCGGGCCCGGCGGGCGCTGCACGACGCGCTCGCGCTGGAACCGGACAACGCGGTCGCGCAGCACGAGCTCGCCACCCTCGACGTGGTGCACCGCAACCCGTTCGCGCTGGGCCGCCTGGCCCGCGGCGCGTCCGGCCTGGCCGGCGCGCTGCGCACCGACCCGACCCAGCAGGCGAGCAAGTTCATGCTGGACGTGGCCCTGCGCCGCTTCCTGGTATACACGGCGATCGTGCTGGCCCTGCTGGCGTACGTGGGCTGGCGCGTCCTGGACGTCTCGGTCCCCGGCGCTCGCCTGCTCGCCGCGGTGGCCGCCCTCGCGCCGGTGGGGTTCGCGGCCGTCTTCGTGGCAAAACTCGATCGGGCCCTGCGGGGGTACCTGCTCACCGTCCTGGCCTACGGCCGGCAGCGGGTCGCGGCGATCGTCGCCGCGGTCAGCATCGCCATGCTGCTCACCGCGACCGCGGCGCCCCGATCCTGGCTGTCCTGGCTGCTCGGGCTCGCCGCGGCGGGCGGCTTCGCGGCCCGGCTGCTGACCGTCTCGGCGTCGAACGCGCACGTGCGCGCGGCCGGCATCGACGTGCCCCGGATCGGCACGGTGACGCTCTGGGCGGCCGCCGCCGCCCTCGGGACGATCGGCGCGCTGCTGCTGGCCGGCGGCCTGAGCGAGGGCGGCGGCCTGGTGCCGGTGGGGCTGGGTGGCGTCCTGCTCGGCGGGGCCGCGGTCGCCCTGGCCACGCTGCTGCGACGGCGGCGGGCCGGAGCCGGCCGCCCGGCGTAATTGGTGGAATCTGCTACATAACGGGGTCTATTCGGACGAAGATGTCCGTGTGACCGCCTACCCCTCGGACCGTGCGCCCAGCGCGGCCGCGCCCGGTGATCCGGCGAAGGCGTTCACCGGCCCGACCGAGCTCGGGATCGCCCGCGCCGCCGCGCTGTTCGACCAGCTGGATCCCGGGCGGGCGCTGGCGACCCTGGAACCCGTGCTGGCGGCCGACCCGCATTCGGCGGACGGCTGGATCCTGATGGCCCGGCTGCGGCTCGCGCTCGACCAGCCCGAAGCGGCGCTGGACGCGGCGACCCGGGCTCTGCCGCTCGCCCCGGAGGATCCCCGGCCGCTGGCGCTGGCCAGCCGGGCTCTCACCATGCTCGGCCGGCACGACGAAGCCATCACCATGGGTTACCGGGCGGTCGTCGCCGACCCGCGCAACCCGCTGTGGCACGACCGGATCGCCTGGGCGCTGCTGGCGGCCGACCGGCAGATCGCGGACGCCGAGCAGGCCGCCCGCACGGCGATCGGGCTGGACCCGCACGAGGCCCACTACTACTTCACCCACGGCGTCATGCTGGACGCCCTCGGGCACGTCGACCAGGCGCGGCAGGCACTGCTGATCTCGCTGCGGATGGAACCGGAGAACCCGGTCGCCCAGCACCGGCTGGCCGTGCTCAACGGCGAGGCGCGGCCCGAGCCGGAGAAGAAGAAGCGCGGCTGGAAGCTGTTCGGCAAGAAGGACTGACCTCACCGCTGCGCCTTGATCGCGAGCCAGATCAGCCAGCCGGCGCCGATGATGAACCCGAAGCTGATCAGCCGGTAGAGCACCACCGCGGCCAGGGACGCAGCGCCGGCCACGCCGCCCGCGACCAGGCCGAGCACGAGCGCGCCGTCCACCACGCCCAGGCCGCCGGGCACGATCGGCAGGCTCGCCGCGGCCATCCCGGCGCAGTACGCGATCACCAGGCTCACCGGGTTGATGTGCCCGGCGCCCACCGCGACGCAGCAGAACCACAGGCAGAGGGCGTCGAACAGCCAGTTCAGCAGCGCCAGGATCACCGCGACGGTGAAACTGGCCGGATGCACCCGGACCTCGCGCAGCTGCTCGACGAAGCGGACCAGCTTGTCGTGGCCGTGCTCGGGCGGCCGGCGGCGCACCCGGTTCACGCCGCCGAGCAGGAACCGCACCGGGCGGTCCAGCCACTCGGGATGCTGGGCCAGCGTGCGCACCCCGAAGGCGGTCACCAGGGCCGCCACCGCGTAGGTCACGAGCGTGTGCCAGCTGTCGTTGTCCCTGGTCAGCAGTCCTCCGACGGCGCCGATCACCACCAGCGCGCCGGCCGACAGGGTGCCGCTGAGCGCGATGCACCAGGAAGCCACCGCGGGCGAGGCCCCGAACCGGCGCATCTGCTGGAAGTTGAAGGTGGTGGAGAAGACCGGGCCGCCCGGCAGGGTCGCGCTCAGCGAGTGCGCCGCGTACGCCATGGCGATGTGCCGGCCGACGCTGACCTTCGTGCCCGCGCCGCGCAGCAGCGCGCGCTGCATCCGGGCGTACATGCTCATCGACGCGATCTCGGCGGTGAGCGCGCACGCCACCCAGCCCCACCGCGGCGTGCGCAGCTCGGCCAGCGCGCCGACCAGCGAGGACCAGCCGATGATCAGTTCGGCGCCGAGCACGAGCACGACGACGACGGCCACGGCGGGTCCCCGGCGCCACCAGGGCGCGGAGCCGGTGGTGGGCCGGGCGGTCTGCTGCTGCAGGGCCATCCGAATCATGCTCGCATTCGCCGCCCCCCGCCCGCTGACGATCAGCGCGTGTAGGCCAGAAGATCCAGGTCGCGCAGGGCGGCCGGCTCGTCGGCCTGGACCACCAGCGTGTTGTCCGGGGCGATCAGCGACAGTTGGGTACGGCCCCGATGAACCGTCCGCACGAGCAGGTCGCCGTCCGGGTCGAAGACCGCCCCGACCACCGTGCCGGTGACCGGTAACGAGACCGCGGCGCCGGTGGCGGTGTCCACCACCGCCGCCGGAAGCGCCACCGTGATCCGGCCGCCGGTGGCGTCCACACTCGTGGCCTCGCAGGCCGGTCCCGGGACGGCGGTACCGACGGCCGAGGTGCTCGCCGCCACCTCCAGGTCGCACGAGCCGGTCGCGTACACAAGCTTGTTGCCGTCGCCCGACCAGCGGAAATGCCGTCCGTTCCCGAGAGCGCCGGGCAGCGGCGTGACGGTTCCCGAGCCCACGTCGACCACCGCGGGGGACGCCGCGTCGACCAGCAGGCGGTCGCCGGTGGGCGACCAGACCGGCGCCTGATCGGCGGTGCTCACCCCGTCGGCCACCCGCTCGGCGGCACCGGCACCCGCCGGCGCGACGAGCAGCGAGCCGTTCTGCGCGTACGCGATCCGCTCGCCGTCCGGGGAGATGCCGACCGGCGAGGGCGCGCCGGCCAGCACGGTCTCGGTGGACCGGTCGCCGGGGGACAGGCGCACGACGTCGCGCTGCCTGCCGGTGCGCTCGTAGAAGACCCGGCCGGGCAGGTCGGCGAGCGACCGGGACAGCGGCGCGGGAGTCGGCTCGGTGATCCGTGGACGGCTCTCGGTGTGCCGGGGCGCGACGGTGGCGGTGGAGGTGTGGCCGGGGGTGCTGGGCGGCCGCTCCTGGGCCGGCGCCTTCGGCTGCAGCGGGCCCAGGGACAGCGCGGGCAGCGAAGCGGACGACAACGGCGTCCTCGTCTCGCCGGCGTCGCCCGGCAGCTGCCACAGCCCGCTGGTCAGCAGTCCCAGCGCGACCAGGGCCGCGACCCCGCCGACGGCCGCCTCGCGCCGCGCGATGCGCCGGGACCGGTCCACCGCGCGTTCGTACAGGTCGACGGGCTCGGCGGCGTCGGCCAGGTGGCGCAGCGAATCGCGCAGATCGTCCCGCGGCTCGGTCATCGGCCCGTCTCCGTCGTCAGCATCCGCAGGTCGGGCACCAGGGTGCGCAGGCGGTCGAGCGCGCGGCCGCTCTGCGTCTTGACCGTCCCGACCGAGACGCCGAGCACCTGGGCGGCCTCGGCCTCGGTGTGGTCCTCGAAGTAGCGCAGCACGATCACCGCGCGCTGCTTCGGGCTCAGCGAGAGCAGCGCCCGGCGCAGGGCGAGCCGCTGGACGGTGGCCTCGGCCGGGTCGTCCTCGCCGGTCAGCGCGGCCGGGTCCAGTTCGCCGGGCAGCACCTCGGCCACCTTCGGCCGGCGCCAGACGGACACCTGCGCGTGGTACATCACCTTGCGCGCGTAGGCCTCGGCGTTCTCCGGCCGGTCCAATCGGGACCAGGCCCGATGGGTGCGGGCCAGGGCCTCCTGAACGAGATCCTCGGCGAGGTGCTGATCGCCGGTCAGCAGGTACGCCGAGCGCAACAACGCGTGTGTCCGGGTGCGGACGAAGAGCGCGTAGTCAGCCTCGCGGGCGTCCATGCGGGGAAGTCCGATCGGGGAGTGCGGGGGGACGTGAGCGTACCGTCGCGGATCAAGAACCGCGCTCCCGTTCACGTCTCCCCCCACTCCGTCCGGCTCGGTCGATGCCTCCCCGTGTGGGCATCGCCCGGCACATGTCCAGACGCGCATGCGTCGATGGCCGGATGACGTCCGTTCGGTCAGGAAGCGCTCGGCCGAACGGGTGTTGCTCAGGGTGTTGTCCGGGTCACTTCTGACGCGGCCGCTTTGCATTAGCGTGAACCTAGGATCGATCCGGACTGCTCAGGGGGACCCATGGCACGCCCACGCATCGTGATCGTCGGGGCCGGCTTCGCCGGGTTCACGGCCGCCCGAGAATTGTGCAAGCTGGCTCGCGGCGGCGCGGAGATCGTCGTGATCAACCCGACCGACTACTTCCTGTACCTGCCGTTGCTGCCCGAGGTCTCGGCCGCGATTCTGGAGCCGCGACGGGTAACCGTGTCGCTCGGCGCGACGCTGCCGCAGGCCACGGTGATCCTCGGCCACGTCGACGACTTCGACCTGAACGGCCGCACGGTGACCTACCGTGACCCGGACGGCCGGCAGGGGACCATCGGCTACCACCGCTTGATCATCGCCGCCGGGAGCGTCAACAAGCTGCTACCGGTGCCCGGCGTCAGCATGTACGCGCACGGCTTCCGAGGCATCGCGGAGGCGCTGTACCTGCGCGACCACATCACCCGCCAGATCGAGATGGCGGCCATCGCCACCGACCCGGCCGAGCAGCAGGCGCGCTGCACGTTCGTGGTCTCCGGCGCCGGCTACACCGGCACCGAGGTGGCCGCGCAGGGCGTGCTCTACACCGACTCGCTGGTGCGGAAGTGGCCGCACCTGTGGGGCAAGCCCCGCTGGCTGCTGATCGACACCGCCGACCGGGTGCTGCCGTCGCTCGACGAGAGGCTGGCTGTCGCGGCCGACGACGTGCTGCGCGACCGCGGCGTCGAGGTGCTGACCAAGACCAGCGTCAAGGAGGCGACGATGGACGGCGTCCTGCTGTCCACCGGCGAGTTCCTGGCGACGAAGTCGCTGATCTGGTGCGTCGGGGTGCGGCCCGACCCGGTGGTCGCCGGGCTGGGGCTGCCGCTGCGCGAGGGCCGGGTCGTGGTCGACGAGTTCCTCAACGTGCCGGGCTACCCCGACGTCTACGCGATCGGGGACGCGGCCGCGGTGCCCGACCTGACCCGGCCGGGCGAACTCACCGGGATGACCGCGCAGCACGCCACGCGACAGGGCACCGCCGCGGCGAAGAACATCGCGGCCTCGTACGGGCATGGCCGGCGCCGCCCGTACCGGCACCATGATCTTGGTTTTGTGGTCGATCTCGGCGGTCTGGACTCGGCGGCGAACCCGCTCGGCATCCCGCTGCGCGGTGTGATCGCCAAGGTGGTCACCCGCGGGTACCACCTGCTGTCGATGCCGGGGAACCGGGTGCGGGTGGCGAGCGATTGGCTCCTCGACGCGCTCCTGCCGCGCCAGAGCGTGCAGCTCGGTCTGGTGCAGAGCGACGAGGTGCCGCTGGACACCTCCACCTCGCAGTCCGCCGGAGCGGCCCGCGGATAAAGGAGAGCCACGTCTCATTCCCTGCTCAGAGGGTGTTCGGCGCCGGAAACCGTTCATACGGTCGAGGCGGATGGCACACCTGGGGGGAAGGGGCCGCCGATGTCCGCAGCCGCGGAAGCGCCGGGTACGGAAAGTGAACTGAACCAGCCACATCCACGGCGCTGGGTTGCGCTCGGGGTCATCGCCATCGCCCAGCTGATGGTCGTGCTGGACGCCACGATCGTGAACATCGCGCTGCCGAGCGCGCAGCGGGCGCTCGACATCACCGACGCCGACCGGCAGTGGGTGGTGACCGCGTACACGCTGGCGTTCGGCGGTCTGCTGCTGCTCGGCGGGCGGATCGCCGACTACTGGGGGCGCAAGCGCACCTTCATCGTGGGCGCGGTCGGCTTCGCGGTCGCGTCCGCGGTGGGCGGCCTGTCGCAGACCGGCGAGATGCTGTTCGCCGCGCGGGCGCTGCAGGGTGCCTTCGGCGCGCTGCTCGCTCCGGCGTCGCTGGCCCTGCTGACCGTCCTGTTCGTCGAGGCGCGGGAGCGGGCGAAGGCCTTCGCGGTGTACGGCGCGATCGCCGGCGGCGGCTCGGCGGTCGGTCTGCTGCTCGGCGGAGTGCTCACCGAGTACGCGGACTGGCGCTGGTGCCTGCTGGTCAACATCCCGGTCGCGTTGGCCGCGCTGGTGCTGGCCATCCCGCTGGTGCCGGAGAGCAAGGCCTACGGCGACACCTCGTACGACGTGCCGGGCGCGATCGTGGTGACCGCGGGCCTGGCCGCGCTGGTCTACGGCTTCACCGAGGCGGCCAAGCCGGGCGGCGGCTGGGACTCGCCGAAGACACTGGCCTTCATCATCGGCGGGGTCGTCCTGGTGCTGATCTTCGTGTTGATCGAGCGGCGGGTGCGGAACCCGTTGCTGCCGCTGCGCATCGTGGCGGACCGCAACCGCGGCGGCGCGTACATCACCTCGGCCCTGGTCGGCGCCGGGTTGCTGGGCGCGTTCCTGTTCCTGACCCTGTACCTGCAGAACGTGCTGGGCTACAAGCCGCTGGAGGCGGGGTACGCGTCGCTGCCGGTCACCGCGGGTGTGTTGATCTCGGCAACGCTGGCCAGCAACCTGCTGCCGCGCATCGGGCCACGGATCATGATGATCGGCGGGCCGATCATCTCCGCGCTCGGCATGGTGTGGCTGCGCACGATCGACCTGGACACGTCGTTCTGGGCCCATCTCGCGCCCGCGCAGATCCTGCTGGGCCTGGGCCTGGGCTTCACGTTCGTGCCGCTGTCCAGCCTGGCGCTGGTCGGGGTGCCGTCGCACGACGCGGGCGCGGCGAGTGCCGCGCTGAACGCCACGCAGCAGGTGGGGGCGTCGCTGGGGACCGCCCTGCTGAACACGATCGCGACCAGCGCGATCACGGCGTACATGACCAGCCACGTGCCCACCTCGCCGCAGGACGGGCAGCGGCTCGGGTTGCTCGCGCAGATCGACGGCTACTCGGCGGCCTTCACCTGGGCAGCCGGGTTGATCCTGCTGGCCGCCGTCGTGGCGGCCGTGATGGTCCGGGCGCACAAGGAGGATCTCCCGGTGGAGAGCGCCCCCATGGGCTGAGACATTTGCGTCACAAGTAATAATTCGGTCATGCGATCACGTTGGTTCGGCGTGTTGCTTGCCGCCGTCTCCTCGGTCGGGGCCGCGGTCCCGGCCGTCGGGGCGCCGCCGCCCGGCACCATCGCCGTGTACCCGTTCGACGTCCGAAGGCTGGTCCTGGACGGCTCCGGCAACGGCCACACCCTGCGGGTGATCTCCGGCCACGGCGGGGTCGTCCGCCAGGTGGTGCACGGCCGGGGCATGGCCCTCGCGTTCCCGGCCCGCTGCACCTCGCGGGTGTGCCCGCACGTCGCGCTCCAGGCCCCGACCACGGCCGACCTCAACCCGGGAACCAGGAACTTCGCGTACGGCGCGGACGTCCTGCTCGCGCCCGGCCAGACCAGCAAGGGCCAGAACGTGGTCCAGAAGGGCTACTCGAAGTCCAGCAGCCAGTGGAAGCTCCAGGTGGACGGCATGGCGGGCCGGCCCAGTTGCGTGCTGGTCGACGAGCGCAAGCCCCGCATCCGGATAGCCACCAGCACGGTCAGCGTCGCCGACGGCCGTTGGCACGCGCTGCGGTGCCGCCGCGCCGGTACCTCGCTGACGGTCGACGTGGACGGCGTCCCCCGCGGCCGGACGGCGGTCCCGGCGAGCCTCTCGGTGCGCAACAACCGCCCGCTGAGCATCGGCGGAAAGGGTGCCTTCCGGGACAACGACCAGTTCAACGGCGCGCTGGACAACGTCTGGGTGACGATCGGCTGAGCTCAGCCCGCCATCGCGGTGAGGAGGTCGGCCTTCGGCGTGTCCCCGGACAGCTCCCAGGCGAAGGCGCCCCCCAGCTGCTTCTCGGCGGCGTAGGCCATCTTGCCCTTGATCGTGTCCGGCGTGTCGTAGGACCACCACTCGGAGCCGCAGTGAGCGTAGGCGGTGCCGCCCGCCGTGCCGGTCGGCGGGCAGCGCGTCGCCAGGAGTTTGTAGTCCTCGATGCCCTTCTCGTACTTGCCGTTCGCCGGGCCGGAGGCCGAGCCGCCCGGGGCCGCCTGAGTCACGCCGGTCCAGCCGCGACCGTAGAAACCGAGGCCCAGCAGGATCTTGCCGGACGGGATGCCGAGGCTCAGCATCTTGTCGATCGTGGCCTCAGTGGTCGACGTCTCGCGCGGAATGCCCGGATACGTGGTCAGTGGTGAATGCTCGGCGGTGTGACCGGCGTCCGCCGCGTCGGTCCCGTCCGCCTGACCGCCGCCGGCCCCGCGCGCCTCGCCGTCGCCGCCGGTGCCGAAATAGTCGTAGGTCATCGCGCCCAGCCAGTCCGCCTGCCGGGCCGCCGCGGCGTAGTCGTTCGCCTCCAGCTTGGTGACGTCGGCCGGGACGGCCGCGGAGATCAGCGCCTGCGGGCCGAGCGCCGTCCGCAGCCCGCCGAGGACCTTGGCGAGCGCGTCCGGGCCGCTCTTGTCGCAGGCCAGGCCGCAGGCGTTCGGATACTCCCAGTCCACGTCGACGCCGTCGAACACGCCGGTCCAGCGCGCGTCCTGCACCAGTTGCTTGCAGGAGGCGGCGAAGGCGGCCGGGTCCTTCGCGGCGGCGGTGAACCCGGCCGAGCCCGTCCAGCCGCCGAACGACCAGAGCACCTTGAGGCCGGGGTGCTTCTGCTTGAGCTTGCGCAACTGCCCGAAGTTGCCGCGCAGCGCGGCGTTGTCGGCGTCCGCCGCGCCGTCCACACTGTCGGCGGCGGCGATCGGCTTCTCGTAGTCGGCCCAGCTGTCCGCCGTCGCGCACTTGCCGTTGTCAACCTTGCCGAAGGCGTACAGGAGATGGGTGAGCCGGCCCGCTGTGCCGTTGGTGTCGAGGTCTTTCACCTGGAAGTCGCGTGCGTAGACGCCCCAGCCGGTGAAGTACCCGACGACCTTCGGGGACGACGCGGCCGGTGGTGACGCCGACCGGCCGTCACTGCACGCGGCGACCGCGGCCAGAAGAAGGATCACGAGGAATGCAGGTCGAAATCGCACCGGGCTGAACCTATCCAAGCTATGCGAGACGGGGATCGATCCATCCCCCGAACGGGTGTCACTTCCGTGCCGGGGTGATTCCCGGCACGGACGGCCAGGAAAACCTCGACCTGTGCGATCGTTTCCCGGTGGCCCTCAGTCCCCACGAACCCCCATCCCTGCCGACCGCGCGGGACTGGCGCGCCGAGCTACGCGCCCTTCTCAGCGTGCGCCGCGTCGTCAACCGGGCGCGAGCCGTGCTGCGCTCGGCCGTGGTCACCTTCGTCGTGCTCACCGCCACGCTCTGGCTGATGCCGGGCGTGCGCGGCGCCGACGTCCTCGACACGCTCGGGCTGGTCCTGCTGGTCGCCGGCGTGGGCGCGGTGCTGCGCCCGCTGCTGCTGGTCGGCATCGTGGCGCTCGGCGGCTGGGGCGCGATGCTGCTCGGCGTGGTCGCCCAGATCTCGGTCATCGTAGTCGCCCTCGAGCTCGACCCGGCGAACCGGATCAGCGGCCTGCCGTCCCTGGTGATCGCCGCGATCCTGGCCGTGGTCTTCGCCGCGATCCTCGACTGGATGCTGGACAGCGGCACCGACGACACCTTCGTCAAGGAGTCGAAGCGGCTCATGCGCGGGGTGCGGCGACGGCTCGCCCGG
The DNA here is from genome assembly GCF_934643405.1 of uncultured Actinoplanes sp. Classification (GTDB taxonomy): domain Bacteria; phylum Actinomycetota; class Actinomycetes; order Mycobacteriales; family Micromonosporaceae; genus Actinoplanes. The sequence goes on along the minus strand of NZ_CAKUCL010000001.1, from coordinate 57,935 downwards.
CAGGCCGGCGGTCCGCTGATCACCCTGCGCCGGCCCCGGCCGGGCACCGAGCCCGGCCTGATCATGGTCCAGTTCGACGGCCTGTCCGAGCCGGTGCTGCGCTGGGCGGTGCGCGCCGGGAACCTGCCCACGCTCGGGCACTGGCTGCGCTCCGGCAGCCACGCGATGCGCGGCTGGCACACCGGGCTGCCCTCGACCACGCCCGCCTCCCAGGCCGGCATCCTGCACGGCGCGTCGCGGCAGGTACCCGCGTTCCGCTGGTTCGAGAAGGACACCGGCCGGCTCATGGTCACCAACCGGCCACGGGACGCGGCGGTGATCGAGCCGCGGCTCAGCGACGGGCGGGGACTGCTGCGCGACGGCGGGGTCAGCATCGGCAACGCGTTCAGCGGGGATGCCGCGGTCAACCTGCTCACCGTCAGTCATGCGGCCCTGCCCGGCCGGTCGGCGCGGGGCTGGGCGGCGTTCATGGCCTCGCCGTACGGCTTCACCCGTGCCCTGGTCCTCGGCATCGGCGAGGTTTTCACCGAGCTGCACCAGGCGCGCCTGCAGCGCCGCCGCAACCTGCTGCCCCGGGTGAGCCGCTCCGGCTGGTTCCTGGCACTGCGGCCGGCCTCGATGCTGCTGCGCGACGTGAACGTCTCGCTGATCGCCGAGCAGATGGCCCGCGGCGCCCCGGCGATCTACTGCGACCTGGTCGACTACGACGAGGTGGCACACCACGCCGGCCCGGCCCGGCCGGAGTCGATGCGGCAGCTGGAGAGCCTGGACCGGATGCTCGGCGTGCTGGAACGCCTGGCGCCCGAGGCGGCTCGCCGCTACCACTTGGTCGTGTTGTCCGACCACGGCCAGAGCCAGGGTGCCACGTTCCGTCAGCGGTACGGTGAGACCCTCGACGAGGTGGTCTCGCGCCTGGGCGAGACGGCCCACCACGTCCTCGACGAGTCCGACATCGAGGAGATGTCCCCGCTGATCGTGGTGTCCTCCGGCAACCTGTCGCTGGTCTACCTCACCCGCTACACCCACCGGCTGACCCGCGCCGAGATCGACACCGCCTACCCGCGCCTGATCAGCGGACTCGCCGCCCACCCCGGCATCGGCCTGGTCGTCGTCCGCGACAAGGGCGGCCCGGTCGCGGTCGGCACCTCCGGCAGCCATCACCTGCGAGACGGCCGGGTCGAGGGCATCGACCCCCTGCTCCCGTACGGCCCGCACGCCCGCCGGGATCTCCTGCGTCACCAGGAGTCGGTGCACAACGGAGACCTGGTCCTGATCAGCTCGGTCGACCCGGTCACCGAGGAGGTGGCCGCGTTCGAGGAGCTGGTCGGCTCGCACGGCGGGCTCGGCGGCTGGCAGACCGAGGCCATGCTGGTCCATCCGGCGCGCTGGCCGATCACCCAGCCGGAGCTGGACGGCCCGGACGCGATCCACCGGCAGCTGGTCGAGTGGCTCGCCATGCTGGGCCTGCGAAGCGAGCCGGCCGTCCGCGCCCGCGAGGTGCACGATGCGCTCGACGCCCACCCGGCCGAGCATCTCGATCAGACCGCCCCGAGACTTTCCCGGACGTACGACGGTTAGTCCTTTCGTGCCGCTAATCCCCCGGGTCGCCGCCGCGCTCCTGGCCGTCACCACCGTCGTCGTGGCCGGAGTCCCCGCCGAAGCAGTGAGTTCCCGCCCGCGCGCCACCACGCCGGCCTTCAACGGCAGCGTCTACGCGATAGCCCACCGGGGCGACGTCACCTACGTGGGCGGCGAGTTCACCGCGGCCTCGTCCGGCGGCCGCACCTACCCTCGTCTTCGCCTGGCCGCCTTCGACTCGCGCAGCGGCGCACTCCTGCCGTGGGCGCCTCCCGCCGACGCGACCGTCCGGGCCCTGGCCGCCACGGGCGACAGCGTCTACGCGGCCGGTGACTTCCACGAGGTCGGCGGCCGGGACCGCGACTCGCTGGTGCGGCTGCACCCCGGGACCGGCGCGGTGAGTTCCTTCCGGCACAGTCTCACCGGTACGGCGTACGCCCTGGCCGTGGGAAATGATCGTCTCTATCTGGGCGGCAGCTTCACCGACGTGGACGGCCACCGGCGCGCGAACCTGGCCGCGTTCTCGCTGATCACCGGCGCGCTGGACGGCACCTGGCGGCCGGCCGCCGACGACGCGGTCCACGCCCTGGCGATCCGGGCCTCCCGGGTCTTCGTGGGCGGTGGCTTCCACACCGTGCAGTCGGTGAGCGGCACCCTGCGACTGGCCGCGGTGCACGCCACCACCGGCGCGGTCGACCAGAACTTCCTGCCCCGGGCTCCCGCCGAGGTGCGCGCCATCGCGGTCGACGCGGACGGCGTATCCGTGGCGACGGCCGGCGTGGGCGGCCGCGCGATCGCCTACTCCTTCCGGGGGAAGGTGCGCTGGCAGCGGGTCTTCGACGGCGACGCGGCCGCCATCGCCACCGCCGGCGGCATCACCTACGTCGGCGGCCATTTCGACAGCGCGTGCCTGACCAGCAAGAACGGCGCGCACGGCGCCTGCGCCGACGGATCGTCGCCGAGGTTCAAGCTCGCCGCCGTGACGAGCACCGGCGACCTCGCCCCCTGGGCGCCGCAGGCGAACGGCGTCATCGGCGTGCGTGTCCTGGCGGTCAACCGCGTCTCCCGCACGCTCGAGGCCGGCGGCGACTTCACCGTGATGGCCGGGCAGGACCGCCGCCGCTTCGCCGCCTTCTAGGGCGCGGGTTCGCCGGGCGCCTCGGGCAGGTCGTCGAGGAACTCCGCGGTCGGCACGAAGAACAGGCAACCGGTCATCGCGATCGAGAAATCGAGGATGCGGTCGTACGTGCCGTACGGATTGCCCAGGAACATCTGCCGCAGCATCTGCTCCGGCACGTCCGGGGTGGCCGCGTACGCGATGTAGTACGTCCCGAACTCGCCCGCCTTGATCGACCCGAACGGCATGTTGTCACGCAGGATCTTCAGTTCGTTGCCGTCGGCGTCCTCGATCGTGTTGAGCAGCACGTGCGAGTTCGGCGCCTTGTCGGTGAGCTCGATGTTGTCCAGCTTGGTGCGGCCGATCGCGGCCTCCTGGTCCTCGACCTTCAGCGAGTTCCATGCGGTCAGGTCGTGGAGGTACTTCTGCACCATCACGTAGGTGCCGCCGGAGAACGCCGGGTCCTCGTCGCCGACCAGCACCGCGTCGGAGGCGACCTGCCCGGTCGGGTTCTCGGTGCCGTCCACGAAGCCGAGCAGGTCGCGCTCGTCGAAGTACTTGAAGCCGTGTGTCTCGTCGACGAGGTCGGCCACGTCCCGCAACCGCTCGCCGATCTTCGAGGCCAGCTCGAAGCAGACGTCCATCTGGCTGGCCCGCAGGTGGAACAGCAGGTCGCCGGGCGTGGACGGCGCCACGTGCTTCGGGCCCCTCCAGGCCCGGAATCTGTGCAACCCGGCCGGACGCGGACCGGCGAACAGCCGATCCCACAGGTCAGAGCCGATGCCGGTGACGCAGGACAGCTTCGCGGCGGGCAGCCGGAAACCGACCGAGCGCTGCAGCGCGCTGACGTCCTCCAGCAGATCCCGGACGACCGATTCACCGCCCGGCCGTACCGTCATCACCAGAAAGATCGCGGCATCGGTCAGCGGGGCCAGCACCGCCTGTGGCGCGACTCGCGGGGCAACAGAGCGCGGCTCGGTCATGCGCCGCAGTTTAAGGGTCGTCGCAGCATAATGGGCCGATGAGTGATCGGGTCGACGTTCTGATCATCGGGGCCGGCCTGTCCGGCGTCGACGCTGCGTATCGGCTTCAGACCGAGAGTCCGGATCGCCGTTTCCTGATCCTCGAGGGCCGTGACGCGATCGGCGGCACCTGGGATCTGTTCCGCTATCCCGGCGTCCGCTCGGACTCGGACATGTTCACCCTGGGGTACCCGTTCCGCCCGTGGCGGCAGCCCCAGGCGATCGCCACCGGGGAGACCATCCTCTCGTACGTCCGGGACACCGCGGCCCGCTTCGGCATCGACAAGCACATTCGGTACGGGCGGCGCGTGGTCGCCGCGAGCTGGTCCACACCGGACGCGACGTGGACGGTCCGCACCGCGTCGGGGGAGGAGTTCCAGAGCTCGTTCCTCTTCCTCTGCACCGGCTATTACCGCTACTCGTCCGGCTTCTCGCCGCGCTTCCCCGGCCAGGACGACTTCGCCGGCCCGGTGGTGCACCCGCAGCACTGGCCGGCGGATCTCGACTACGAGGGCAAACGCGTCGTGGTGATCGGCAGCGGCGCAACCGCGGTGTCGCTGGTACCCGCCATGGCCGAGACGGCCGAGCACGTCACGATGCTCCAGCGATCACCCACGTACATGATCTCCCTGCCGACCGCCTCGGGCGACGGGAGCGAGCTGAGCCTGGCGCGCTACCGCTTCCGGCGCGGCCGCAACATCCTGGCCACCGCCCTGCTGTACCAGGCCGCCCGGCGCTTTCCGTCGCGTGTCGGCGCCTTCCTGCGCCGCGGGGTGGTGCAGCAGCTGCCACCCGGCGTCGCGGTCGAGCGCGACTTCACGCCCGCATACGCGCCCTGGGACCAGCGACTGTGCGTGGTGCCCGACGGGGACCTGTTCGCGGCGATGCGCGAGGACCGGGCCTCCGTGGTCACCGGCATGATCGAGACGTTCACCGAGAAGGGCATCCGGCTCACCGACGGCACCGAGCTGGAGGCGGACATCATCGTCTCGGCCACCGGGCTCACCATGGTCACGTTCGGCGAGATCGCGATCGAGGTGGACGGCAGCCCGGTCCACAGCGGCGACCTGCACGTCTACAAGGGCATGATGTTCGACGGCGTGCCGAACCTCGCCTGGTGCGTCGGGTACATCAACGCGTCCTGGACGCTGCGCGCCGACCTCACCGCCCGGTACGTGTGCCGCCTGCTCAACTACATGACGCGACACCGCATCGACATCGTCACGCCGTCCCGGCCACCCGGCGCCTCCCCGGCCGACGCACCCCTCATGGCGCTGAGCTCGGGCTACGTGCAGCGCGCCGCATCGATCCTGCCGAAACAGGGTTCCCGTACGCCGTGGCGCTCCCGCAACAACTACCTGGTCGACATGCCGGCCATGCGGTTCGGCCGCATCGACGACGGCCACGTCACCTTCGCCCGGGTGAAGCGGTGAATCGCCTCGCGTTCGCCGGCCGCGGGGCGGTGGCGGCATCGGCGCCCCGGTCCTGCCACCGCTCCTAGGCGGCCCCGTTACCGGCGGCGCAGGAACTCGGTCAGGGCCGGCAAACCGGTCAGCGTCAGGTCTCCGGTCAGGCCGCGCAGCGCCGCCGTGTACGCGCCGGCCGCCCGGGCCGCCTCCAGGCCGACCTCGGCGTCCTCCACGACGAGGCAGGCACCCGTGGGGACGTGCAGCAGCTCGGCGGCCAGACGGTAGCCCGCGGGGTCCGGCTTTCCGGTCGCGATGTCGTCGGTGGTCACCAGCACCGCGGGCTCGATGCCGGCGGCGTCCAGCCGGGCCTTGGCCAGGCGGGCGTCGGCGCTGGTCACCACGGCCCAGGGAAGGCTCAGTTCGGCGAGCAGGGCGAGCAGCTCGTGGGCGCCCGGCGTGGCGACCACGTCGGCCAGGTCGTCGTACTGCAATTCGAGCTGGCGGGCCGACGCGGCCCGGACGGCGTCCCCGTCCAGGTGCGGCAGCAGCTTGCGGACGGTGGATTCGCTCGGGCTGCCGTGGGCCAGGCGGATCGCGGCGGCACCGTCCACCCCGTACTCCTCGGACCAGGTCAGCCAGGCGCGTTCGACCGCGCCGTCCGAGTCGACGAGGGTGCCGTCCATGTCGAAGAGGATCGCCTCGATGTCGGACGGGTTGATCTCGGACAAGTCGGACCTCCCGATGCGCGTGGGACCTTCTCCGATCGTCCCACGCTGCGGGGACGGCCCCGGCCCGAAGTCGGGGCCGTCACAGTCAGGAGCGAGGAGTGCGGCGGGTGCCGGTGGTGGACTTGGTCGCGCGGCCCGAGGTCGTACGGCCGGAACTCGCGGTCTTGGAGGCACGGCGTGCGGTGGCGCGGGCGGCGGTGGCGCGCGCGGGGCTCTCCGAGGCCGGCGGCTCGATGGACCCGTCGGAAGCCGGGGGAAGCGGCGCGGAGCGGGCGGTCCGGCTGCGGCCCGGAGCAGCGGTGGTCGACGAGGACCGCGCGGCCCGGCCGCGAGAGGGAGAACCGGAGCCGTCGGCAGCGGACTCGCCGGCGGCATCCGACGGGCCGGCGGAGGCGGACGTCCCGGCGGCATCCGACGGGCCGGCAGAGGCGGACTTCCCGGCGGTGTCCGACGACGAGCTTGCGGCATCCGAGATCCCGGCGGCGTCGGAGCCGGGGGACCCGGCGGTGGGCGTCGCGGCCGAAGCCCGGTCGCGCTCCTTCTCCCGCTGGACCATCTCGGCCAGCACGCTCTTCGAGTACTTCTCCTCGACGGCCTCGGCCCGGCTCTTCGCCTTCTCCGCCTTGGCGACCGCCTTCTTGTGCGCCTTCTCCAGGCGCGCCCGATCACGCGCCTGCGTCTTCAGGGATCGCTTGAGCCGCTTCGCCTCGGCCTCGGCATTGCGCAGCGCCTGGCTCTGCTGCTGGGTCAGGTCGGCATTCGTCTGCAGACGGTTGGCCAGCTCCGTCACGGCGGTCTCGGCCTTCTCGGCGGCGGCGTGGGCGGCCGCGGTTTGCTCCCGGCGACGATCGAGCTGTGTCTGGGTCACGGTGTCTCCTTCCGTTATCCCCTAACGGGCTACCCGCGCGTCGTCGAGCGAATCTTCTACGAGGAAGTCTCCTCGGCCACCGGCGCGGCGGCTTTGGCACGACGGCGTTTGATGTGCCGGACGTGCAGCGTGACGTAGGTGATGACGGCGACCGCGACCAGCGCGATCGCCCACCATTTGTACTTGTGCGCGTGTTCGATGATCTCCACGAGATGGGTGCCGAGCAAGTACGCGACGGTTGTCCACCAGCCGACCCACAGGGCCGCGCCGATCGCGTTGAACAGCAGGAACGTGCGCCAGGGCATCGCCGTGATGCCGGCGATCACGCCGTTGAACTGTCTCAGGCCGTCGATGAACCGGGCGACCAGGACGATCCGGCCGCCGCGGCGGGCGAAGAAGCCCTCGGCGCGCTCCAGGCGTTCCGGGGTGAGGAAGACGTATTTGCCCCAGCGGTGCACGACCTTGCGGCCGCCACGCACGCCGATCCAGTACCCGATGTTGTCGCCGATCACCGCCGCGACGAACGCGATGGCGGCGACGGCCACGATGTTCAGCCGGCCGGCGCCCGCGTAGATCGCGGCCGCGACCATGATGGTCTGACCTGGTGCGGGGACTCCGAAGCTCTCCACACCGATGACCGCCGCGACGGCGAGGTAACCCCATCGGTCGAGAATCGGGGCGACTCCGTGCAGGAATCCGGGCAGGTCGGCGTTGGGAGGCATCGGTAATACCGTAGCCGGAGCCGACTCGCCGAAACCTTGAGAGTGCCGTCCAGTGGCCGGTTCCCATTCAATTCACAGCGTGACGGAACTCTCGGTGCATGTGAGAGTGACCACGTGCGTGTGCGTCCGGCTGCCGCCGTCTCATCGCTCCAGCACCACGCACGCGTGCGGCGCGAGCTGAGCGGTCGCCTGCGCTGAGCCGGCGCCCTCCAGGTCGGCGTTCCCCCACAGGACCCGGTTCCCGTACGCGACGGGGACGCTCACCACCGCATCGGCCACGTTGAGGGCCACGGACAACGACGAGGAACCATCGGTGACCTCGTACACGAACTGCTCATTCGTCAGGTGCGCCTGCCGCACCCGGGCGGTGTGCAGCCACGGATGCCGGCGACGCAGCCCGATCAGCTCCTGGTGCAGGCGATAGGTTTCCCGGCCGTACGGCGCAAGCTCCTCGGGTGTTTCCGGAAAGGCGGGCCGGACGGCGTCGTCGCCGCCTGCCCGATCCTCCTTCACGCCGCGGAAGGCCTGCTCGTCACCCGCGTAGACGGCCGGCGTGCCACCCACCGTGAACAGGATCAGCAGGGCCGCGGCCAGGTCCCGCTCGTCGTTCAGGCGGCTCGCGATCCGGGTGACGTCGTGATTGCCGACGAAGGTGAACGGGACGAACGTGTCGAGGAAGCCGTTGTGCCGCTGGAGGGCCCAGGCCAGCTCGAACAGGTTCGCCTCGTTCAGCGAGCTCCAGATCGCCTTCCACAGCTCGTACTGGGTGACCGCATCCACCGTGGAATCGCGCACGAAGGCGGGATAGTCGTCGCCGATCACCTCGCCGACGAAGTAGGCCTGCGGGTGGTCGGCGCGCACCCGGGACAGCACCGTGCGCCAGAAGGCGGTCGGCACCGCGTACGCCGCGTCCAGCCGCCAGCCGTCCACACCCCGGGCCAGCCAGTGCCGCATCACGTCCACCACCAGGTCGGCGACGGCCGGTTCGGCGTGGTTCAGCGCGGGCAGCTCGGCGTGACCTTCGAAGGTCGCGTACCCGGGAACGCCGTCCTGCCAGCGGAACCACGACCGCTTCTCGGCCTGGTGGAAGGCCGGGTGAGTGCGGCTCACGTGGTTGAAGACCCCGTCCAGCAGCACCCGCAGCCCACGATCGTGGGCCGCCTTGATCAGCGCGTCGAAGCAGGCGTCGTCACCGAGCCGCGGGTCGATCCGGAAGTGATCGATCGTGTCGTAGCCGTGCGTCTCGGACGCGAAGATCGGACCGAGCGCGAGACCGGAGACACCCAGCTCGATCGCGTAGTCCAGCCATGCCTCCAGCCGGGGTTTCGGGTGTTGCGGCCGGGGCGGGTACGCGCCGGTGAACCCCAGCGGGTAGACGTGCCACCACACGGAGTGACGCACCCAGTCCGAAGGCCGGTCCGAACCGGACCGGCCTTCGAGAATCATTCGTTCGTGGCTCAGAGAGAATCGGCGGCCAGCTGGCCGCGCAGCTTGGTCAGCGCCTTGGTCAGCAGCCGGGAGACGTGCATCTGCGAGATGCCGATCTGGTCCGCGATCTGCGACTGGGTCAGGTTGCCGTAGAAGCGCAAGGTGAGGATCTTCTGCTCACGCTCGTCCAGGGTGGCCAGCGCCGGCCCCAGGGCGACGCGGGTCTCGGCCAGCTCGTACTCGTAGTCCTCGCCGCCGAGCGTGTCACCCAGCTCGGTGCTGCCGTCGGCGGAGATCGGGGTCGAGAGGCTGGTGGCGTTGTACGCGCGGGCGCCCTCGAGGCCCTCCAGCACGTCTTCCTCGCTGATCCCCAGGTGCGCCGCGACGTCCGCGACCGTCGGGGAACGGCCCAGCGAGTGGGTCAGGGTGCTGTTCGCCTCGGTGATCGCCAGCCGCAGCTCCTGCAGGCGGCGGGGGACGCGAACACTCCACGTACGGTCGCGGAAGTGCCGCTTGATCTCGCCGATGATGGTCGGGATCGCGTAGCCGGCGAAGTCGACGCCCCGCTCGGGGTCGAACTTGTCGACCGCCTTGATCAGCCCGACCGTGGCGGTCTGGACGAGGTCGTCGGTGGGCTCGCCGCGCCCCGAGTAACGGTGGGCGAGGTGACGCGCGAGAGGCAGCCAGGCCTCGATCGCGCGGTCGCGCATCATGGCGCGCGACGGGTGGCCCTGCGGCATCGCGGCCATCGCGTTGAGCAGCTCGGCGGCGCTGTCGGTGAGCGCGGCGCTGCTGCGCAGAGACGCGCTCTCGGCGAGCGCTTCGGCCTCGGTCGCAGGCGAAACAGTCTCGGTGACGGTCATGCTGTGGTCCTCCCTGGCACCTGTCCGGAGAGCCGGTCCATTGCTGGACCCGGGTCGGTCGGGTGTCCCTATCACTGGTCAAAAACGGTTGTGCCCCGTCCTCAACCGCGCACACTAGGCCGTTCGGGTAAGAACAACCTAGCCGAGAGTCCGAGAAAAGACTAGCCGAAAGTATGAGTTACTTTACGTGATAGGAAATGTACGCCCCGGATCTTGCCCGTCACCTATTTAAGCCGTGTACCCCAGCGCCCTCCAGCCAATCCACCTCACCTGATTTTTGCTGGTAAACCGCCCCACCCGGCCACCCGGCCAGCCCCCACTCCGGGCCACCCGCCCACCCGCCACTCGGAAATCGCCCACCCGCCAACCGCCCATCCGGCTCTCCCGCAGGAACCGGGGCGGCGGAGGCCGGCGAGGCCGGAGGGTTGGTGTCGGTGGAGTGGGCGGTTGGCCGGGTGCCCGGAAGGGCGGGATGCGGAGGGCCGGTCGAGTCAGCCACAGCCCCCGCGCGTTGAGGGCGGCGGGAAGAGGCGCCGGTCGGGTGGCGGCAGCCCGCACGTGTTGAGGGAAGGCGCGGTGTGGGAAGTAGCGCCGGCCGGGTGGGGGCGTCGCTGGGTGGGCGACGCCGGCTGAACGGGCCACGCTGGCCGGATCAGCCGCGCCGGCTGGGTCGGGCACAAGTCGAACGTGATGTCGGGAGGAGCGGGGCGTGGAAAGTGCCGGGCGGGCTGCGCGGCGGGTCGCGCGCGGCGGGCACTATGGGTTCATGAGTTCGTTGCGCATCTCGGTCCCGCCTGCGGCGGCGGCAGAGCTACGCCGGTGGACGCTCGACGACTTCCAGGAACTGCGGGAACTCCGGGCGGCCCTCCGGCTGGCCCTGGGCGATCAGGACGACCTGTGCGACCGGATCGCGGTGGTGGCGACCGAGCTGGCCACCAACGCCCTGCGCCACGGGCTGCCGCCCACCGTGGTGCGGCTGATGCGTCAGGGCGACCGGCTCATCGTCGACGTGGCCGACCATGATCTGGCCGCCTCGCCGGAGCCGGCGGACCGGCCGCTCGGCGAGGGCGGGCTGGGGCTGCGGCTGGCACAGACGTTCGCCGCGGATGTGGGCTGGTACATCGCGGATGAGACGAAGCACGTGTGGGCGAGCTTCCCGGGCTGAAATCCGGGAAGGCTGGTAGAAAGGCCCCTGTGGCGGACTCCTACCAGATCGGCCAGGGGGATCGGGCGGCCGACGGGACCGTGGCCCTCCTGCGCCTCAGCGGCGAACTGGACATCAACGCGCGCGAGGACGTGCACGACGCGATCCTGAAGAATCTCGACGCCGGCCCGACGGACATCGTGGTCGACCTGGCCGCGGTCACCTTCATCGATTCCGAGGCGCTCGGTGCGCTGATCGACGGCTACAACGCCTGCCAGGCCCGCGACGTGGGCTTCCGCGTGACGAACGCCCGCGGACTGGTCGATCGGGTGCTCACCGTCTCGGGAGCGATGGAGCTCTTCGGCGCCTGACGATGCCGCTGGTCGTCGCGTCGGTGCTGCTCGCCGGCGTCCTGGCCTTCGCGGTCGGGCGTCCGCGGGGTCTGCCCGAGGCGGTCGTCGCGGTGCCCGCAGCGCTTCTCGTCCTCGCCTTCGGCCTCGTCCCCTGGCGGGACGCGCTCGCCGAGGTGCGCGAGCTCGGCCCCACGGTGGGGTTCCTGGCGGCGGTCCTCGTCCTGGCGCAGCTCGCCGGATCACACGGGGTTTTCCGGTACGCGGGACAGGCCGTGGCCCGCATCTCCGGAGGAAGCCCCCGGCGACTGTTGCTGGCGGTCTTCGGGGCGGCCTCGATCACCACCGCGGTTCTCAGCCTGGACGCGACCGTGGTCCTGCTCACTCCCGTGGTCTTCGCGACCGCCGCGCGCATCGGCGCCCGCCCGAGACCGCACGTCTACGCCTCGGCCCACCTGGCCAACTCGGCGTCGCTGCTGCTGCCCGTGTCCAACCTCACCAATCTGCTCGCGTTCGCCGCCAGCGGCCTGACGTTCCTCGGGTTCGCGGCGGTCATGGCGGTGCCCTGGCTGGCCGTGATCGCCGTCGAGTACGCCGCGTTCCGCTGGTTCTTCCGCGCGGACCTGACCGAGCCGGCGGAACCCGTGGCGGAGGAGCCACCCGAGATGGCCCCCCGCTACGCTCTCGCGGTCCTGGCCCTCACCTTGATCGGCTTCGCCGTGGCGCAGCCGATGGGTGTGCCCCCGGGGTGGGTCGCCGTGGCCGGGGCCGCGGCCCTGGCGATTCCCCGGCGACCATCACCAAGAACGCTGATATCGGCGGCGAACCCGGCATTCTGCGCCTTCGTCCTGGCGCTCGGCGTCGTCGTGCTGGCGGTCCGCGAACACGGCCTGGGTTCCCTGGTGGACGCGATCGTCCCCGACCGGGACGGCCTGATCGGGTTACTGATCGTATCGGCGCTCGCGGCGGTCCTGGCGAACCTCCTCAACAACCTCCCCGCCACCCTGGTGCTGCTCCCGGCCGTACATCAATCGCCTGGTCTGCTCCTGGCCGTCCTCATCGGCGTGAACGTCGGCCCGAACCTGACCTACGTCGGCTCGCTGGCGACCCTGCTGTGGCGGCAGATCCTGCACACGCGCGACGAGTCCCCGGACGCCCGCGAGTTCTTGCGGCTCGGCCTGCTCACGGTGCCGCCCGCGCTGGTCGCGGGCGTCCTGGCGCTGTGGCTGGCCCTCAAGGTCTAGCGCGGCATCTTCTGGGCATAACGTCGAGCCATGGAATATCGCAGCCTCGGACGAACCGGAATCCAGGTGAGCCCGCTCTGTCTCGGCGCCATGATGTTCGGCGCGTGGGGTGAGCCCGATCACGACACCTCGATCAAAATCATCCACGCCGCCCTGGACGCCGGGATCAACTTCATCGACACCGCGGACGTCTACTCGCAGGGCGAATCGGAGGTCATCGTCGGCAAGGCGCTGGCCGGCGGGCGACGCGACGACGTCGTTCTCGCCACGAAGGTGCACGGCCAGATGGGCGTGCCGGCGGGAGCCCCGGCGGGCGCCCCGGGCGACCCCAATCAGCGCGGCAACTCGCGTCGCTGGATCGTCCGCGAGGTGGAGGCGAGCCTGCGCCGGCTGAACACCGACTACATCGACCTCTACCAGATCCACCGGCCCGATCCGGACACCGACCACGAGGAGACCCTGGGCGCGCTGACCGAGCTTCAGCGTCAGGGCAAGATCCGGGCGTTCGGCTCGTCGACGTACCCGGCCGAGCAGATCGTCGAAGCGCAGTGGACGGCCGAGCGGCGGGCGCTGGGCCGGTTCGTCACCGAGCAGCCGCCGTACTCGATCCTGGTCCGGCACGTCGAGGCGGACATCCTGCCGACCGCGCAGCGCTACCACATGGGCGTGCTGCCGTGGAGCCCGCTGGCCGGCGGCTGGCTGTCCGGCAAGTACCGCAAGGACGCGCCGCAGCCCACGTCGACGCGCAGCAACCGGCTGCCGCAGCGGTACGACCTGTCCATCCCCGGCAACCAGCTCAAGCTCGAGGCCGCGGACAAGCTCGGCAAGCTGGCCGACGAGGCCGGCATCCCGCTGGTCCACCTGGCGATCGCGTTCGTGCTGCAGCACCCGGCGATCACCTCGCCGATCATCGGGCCGCGCACGATGGATCACCTCGAGTCGCAGCTCGGGGCCGCGGATGTGACGCTGACCCCGGAGATCCTCGACAGGATCGACGAGATCGTGCCGCCGGGCGTGACGCTGTCCTTCGGCGACCGCGGGTACCAGCCGCCGGCGCTGACCGACAAGTTCCAGCGCCGGCGGCGTACCGCCTAGGGGATCACCAGCCCACGGCGACCAGCAGGTACTGCGGGCTTCCGTGGGAGACGAAGGAACTCTGGCCGGCCACGTCGTCGTACGGGAAGCCGTAGGCGAGTCTGCCGAGGGCGTGGTCGTGCCAGAACTTCGCGTAGTAGTTCGCCGGCGGGGCCCGGTAGAAGTTGGACACCGTCTCCCACTGCGGCTGCGGCAGGTCGATGGTGTGGCGGTTCAGCGCGGCGCACTGCTGCGGCTGGCTCGCGAGCACCCCGGCACAGCCGAAGACGTCGGACGTGATCGCGTTGATGCCGTGCGCCGCGGCGTACGAGGACATGTAGTTCTGGTATTGCCCGCCCTGCCGGAACATGGCGTCGCTGCCGGGCGCGAGGATCCGGTAGGGCGCGGTGGCGGTCGCAAGGTGCTTGAACTCGGCCGGCACCTCGTTCTGGAACTTCGCGAAGGTGGCCGTGCGGTCCTCGGTGAAGGTCGGGTAGTCCTCGCCGACCTGCACGTCGTAGCCGTCGCGCGAGTGCAGCCGCATGGCGATCTTCAGGCCGAACGCGTCGACGCGGGTGGTGTTGCCGTTGAAGACGTTCGCGCCGACGGTGAACTCGATGAAGTCGAAGTACTGGCTGTTCGGCGTCCCCAGGTAGAAGTACATGCGGCCGGCCGAGTTCGCCGGCATGTCCAGATAGGGCTGTTCGGCGATCGAGTGGGTCTGGCCGTTGAAGCTCCAGTAGACCTGGCTGTCCGGGTACTTGCCGTTGGTGCGGTTCAGCACCTTCACCTGCACGACGTTGCGCGCCGGCGGAATGCCGGCGGTGTCACCCCAGAACGAGTCCGGCATGGTGCTGCCGCCGGTCGGCGGCGGTGTTCCGGTCACCGACCCGAAGACCTGGAACTCCCAGAGCGAATAACCGTACGGCGTGGCCCGGGACGTGCCGTTGAGCCGGAGGTAACGCCCGGAGCCGGTCAGCGAGATCGACTGGACGCCGCCGGTCCCGTTGGTGGTGCTGTAGACGGTGGTCCAGGTGTTGCCGTCGGCCGACGTCTGGATCTGGAAGGCCTTCGCGTACGCGGCCTCCCAGTTCAGCGTCACGGACGTGATCGTGGCGGTGCCACCGAGGTCGATCCGCAACCACTGTGGATCGCTGAACGCGCTGGACCAGCGTGTGCCGGTGTTCCCGTCCACCGCGGCGCTCGCCGGGAACGACGCGTTCTCGGTGCTCGACGCGGTGGCGGTCTTGCCCTGCGAGATGAGCGGATCGGCGGCGTGCGCCGGGCCGGCGGTGACGGCCGTGAACACGGCCAGAAGGAGCAGGAGAACGGCGCCGGACAGCAGCGGGCGCCGCCGGGGGACGGCGTGAGGCATGGGGATCTCCAATTGGCGTACGGCGTGCGCCCGGCCGCCCGCCGGAGAGCCGGCGTGGGGAACGGCGGCTGAGAGCGCTCTCACAGATGAGTTTCATCGATGAGCTTCGCTCTGGCAACCGTTCCCCGGTTCCGGTTTCGCCGCCTAGATCAGCATGCCGCCGGACGCCTCGATGCGCTGCGCGGTCACCCAGCCCATGTCGTCGCGCAGCAGCGACGCGATCACCGGGACGATGTCCTTCGGCTCGCCCATCCGGCCGAACACGTTCTGACTCGCCATGAGGCCGCGCACCTGCTCGTTGCGGGCCAGCGCGCCGCCGCCGAACTCTGTCGCGGTCGGTCCGGGCGCGATCGTGTTGACGCTGATCCCGCGGGGCCCGAGCTCCTTGGCCAGGTACCGGCTGAACGTGTCGACGGCGGCCTTGAGCGCGCCGTAGGCCGGATAGACGCCCAGGCCGGTGAAGCGCGCCAGACCGCTGGAGAAGTTGACGATCCGGCCGCCGTCCGCGATCAGCGGCAGCATCTTCTGGGTCAGGAAGTACATGCCGCGGAAGTGCACGTTCATCATCTCGTCGAAGTCCTCGACGGTGGTCTCCGCGACGGTGGCGGCGAGGCCGACACCCGCGTTGTTGATCAGGAAGTCGAAGTTCTCGCGGTCGTAGCGGTCCCGCAGCACGGTCTTCAGTTCCTGGGCGAAGCTGTCGTACGCGTCGAGGTCGCCCACCGTGAGCTGAAGCGCGACGGCGTCGATCTTCTCGCCCGGGTCGTTGCGGTAGGTGTAGATGACCTCGATGCCTTGCTCGATCAGTTCGAGCGCGGTGGCGCGGCCGAGGCCGCGGTTGCCGCCGGTGATGAGGGCGATCTTGGGCATGACTGTGCCTTTCTTCAGCCGCCTACGGCGGCCAGGAGTTGGAGCTTCTCGTAGCTGGGCGAACCCGGGACGGCGGTGAAGACCAGCAGGGTCTGCGACTGGTCCGGGTCGTTCAGCGTCTGGCAGTACAGGTCGAGCTCGCCGAGCTGGGGGTGGAGGAGCCGCTTGCGGTCGGTGTAGGTCTCGCCGATGTGGTGCTCCGCCCAGATCCGGCGGAACTCCTCGCTGCGGTCCAGCAGCGCGTCGACGATCTCCTTGGCCCGTCCGTGCGGCGCCGCCGCGTAGGCCTGGCGGAGCTGGGAGGTGAAGACCCGGCCGTGCTTGGGGTGATCCTCGACCGGGTAGATCAGCCGGCTCTTCGGATCGGTGAACCAGCGGTATACGACATACCGGTTCAGGCCGGTGAACCGCGTTTCGTCCCCGTACAGCGCGACCGCCGGAGGTGTCTGGCGCAGGGTCTCCCCGTACCGGGAGATCACCATGGCCGGGGTGTCCTCGAGACGATCGACGATCCGCATCATCCCCGGGCTGATGTGGTCATCCCGGAAGATCCGCTGCGGTGCCGGATGCCCGCCGAGCCGGAACAGGTGATCCCGCTCGTCCAGGTTGAGGTGCAACCCACGGGCGAGCGCGGCGAGCATCTGCTCCGACGGCACGGGCCCACGCTGCTGCTCGATGCGGCTGTAGTAGTCGGCCGACATCCCCGCGAGGGCGGCGACCTCTTCCCGCCGCAGCCCCCCGGTCCGCCTGCGCGGCCCACGCGGCAGCCCGACGTCCTCGGGTTGCAGCGCTTCCCGCCGGGTCCGGAGAAAGTCAGCGAGCTGTGCGCGGTCCATGTCTTCAGAGCCTCCCCTCGTTGGCGACAGGACAAGCCTGCAACAGCCGACGATCGAGAAGAAGGCCGACTTGATCCAGGGACAGGTTGTCCCTGCCTCCGCCGGTCGGTAATCGCCTTTCGCGCCGGAGGGCCGAGGGCTACCGTCGGGGCCCGATCAACCCGAGGGCTCCCCGTGCCATCCACCACCACGCCAAGCCTGTGGCGCCACCCCGACTTCCGCCGCCTCTGGGCCGGTCAGACCGCCTCGCAACTGGGGGAGCAGACGAGCCTGGTGATCGTGCCCCTGATCGCCGTCCTGACGTTGAACGCCGGCGCGGACCAGGTGGGCGCCCTGCGGGCGGTCGGCCAGGCACCGCTGTTCCTGCTCACGCTGTTCGCCGGCGTCTGGGTCGACAAGTGGCGCACCCGCACCGTCATGGTCCTCGCCGATCTGGGCCGAGCCCTGGCACTGGCCACCACGGCCGCTCTGGCGGCGGCGCTGGGCCTGCCCGCCCTGGCGGCCGTGGCCTTCCTCCTCGGCTCGCTGTCGGTCCTCTTCGACGTCGCCTACCAGTCCTCCCTGGTCCGGCTGGTGCGTCGCGACCAGCTGCTGCAGGGCAACAGCGCGATCGAGGGAAGCCGGTCAGCCGCTCAGATCGGTGGCCCGGCGCTGGGCGGAACGATGACCTCCCTGCTGTCCGCCCCGATCGCGGCCGCCTCCGCGGCCCTGTTCTTCGTCGTCTCCTTCGTGTCCATCGCCCGGATGCGCCACCGGGAGACGATCCCCGCGCCTCCGGCCTCGCCGGCGCGGATGTGGCGGCAGATCCACCAGGGCCTGCGCTTCGTGGCGGGACACTCCCTGCTCCGTACGGTGTGCCTCGCCTCGGCGGCGTTCCAGTTCTCGTTCGCCGCCGTGATGACCGCCTACCTGGTCTTCCTGCCCCGGGAACTGCACCTGTCCGGCGCCGCTGTCGGGCTGGTGCTCGCCGCGACCGGACCGGGGGCGCTGGCCGGTTCCCTGCTGGCGGCTCGTCTTCCGGCGGCCCTCGGCTACGGGCCGGTCCTGGTCGCGGCGGCGGCCATCGGTGACGGCGTGATGCTTTTCGTCCCGGGCCTGCGCGGCGGCTCTCCGGCGACGATCGTCGCGCTGATCGTCGTCAACCTCCTCGTCGGCGCGTTCGGCCAGCTGGTCAACGTCACCATCATGGCCGTCCGGCAGGCCGTCTCGCCGCCGGCGATGCAAGGCCGGATCACCGCCACGATCACCTTCGCCGGCATGGGAGCGACCCCGGCCGGCTCGCTGCTCGGCGGCATCCTCGCCGACCGCTGGGGGCTGCGCACCGCCCTGCTGATCGCCGCGGCCGGGATGATGATGTCCCCGACGCTGATGGCGCTGTCCCCGCTGGCCCGGCTGGGCCGGGTTCTTCCCGCGGCGGACGCTCGCCCGGATTGAGCCCGCCTCAGGCGGGCGCGGGTTTGTGTCTCATCACCGCCGGCGAGTGAGCGAGGCCGGCCACTCCCACCACCACCAGCGCCGCCGCGCCGGCCAGGGCGGTCAGACCGCCCGGGCTGCTGGGGAAGTGCGCGTTGAAGGCCAGCACCCCGATGAAGTAGCTGGCCAGTGGATTCGTGATGGTCATCGCGGTCACCGCGGACGGCAGCGACCCGGTGGCGAACGCGTCCTGTTCCAGCACGAACCCGCTCACGTTCGCGGCGGCCAGCAGGTAGCCCGGCCAGTCCATCGCCGTGGCGGCGATCCCGCGGTTGAACAGGTCGTCCGTGGTGATTTTCAGCAGGGCGGCGCTGATCGCGAAGAAGACACCGGCGCCGATGGCGATCGGGACGGCACGGACCGCCTGGTGGCGGCCCGCCGCGGTGAAGACGAGCAGGACGACCACGGCGCCCGCGCAGAGGGTGGCGACCAGCAGGCGGGGGCGGTTCACGTCGCCCGCGGCCGGTGCGGTGCCCGGCACGGACAGGAAGATGGCGATGCCGGCGCAGATGGCCACCGCGGAGCTGAGCTCCAGAACCCCGGGGCGGCGGCGATCCCACATCGCCGATATCCACAGCGTGAAGATCAGCTGACTGACCAGGAGCACCTGGACCACCGCGACCGAGCCGAAATAGAGCGCCGCGGCCTGGACCAGTGAGCCGCCCACGTTCGCGGCGGTGCCGTACAGCCAGATGCGGTCACGGCCCAGCCGCCGGGCGGTTCGCAGCACCGGCAGGGCCGCCTCGACCCCGGTGTTCTTCGGCGGCACCGGCGCGGCACTGACCGCCTGGTGGGCCGCGTGCTGCTGCATCGCGGCCGACGCGGCGAACAGCAGCGCCGACAGCAGGCCGAGGACCACCGAGAGGGGCATGCGGCCTGTCTAACGTTTTGACCAGCCGTTACGGAAGGAAATCGGTGAGTGACGGCGGTCGCACTAGCGGGGATGTGTGCCCCCGCGATCGCGAGGGCACACATCCCGCGACGATCAGATGTCGACGCTGGGGTACAGCGGGAACGGCGCGAGCAGTTCGGTCGCCTGCTTCGAGACGCGGTCGGACAGGGCCGGGTCCAGCACGTACTTGGCCTTGGAGCCCTCGGCCGGGCTGGTGTTCGCCAGCACCGTGTGGATCAGCTCGGCGATCTGATCCATCTCGGCGGTACCGAGGCCCCGGCTGGTCAGCGCCGGCGTGCCGATCCGGATGCCGGAGGTGTACCAGGCGCCGTTCGGGTCCTGCGGGATCGCGTTGCGGTTGGTGACCACGCCGGAGTCCAGCAGCGCCTGCTCGGCCTGCCGCCCGGTCAGCCCGAACGGGTGCACGTCGAGCAGCACCAGGTGGTTGTCGGTGCCGCCGGACACGAGCCGCACGCCGCGCTTGGCCAGGCCCTCGGCCAGCGCCTGGCTGTTGTCGACGATGTTCTGCGCATACGCCTGGAACGACGGGTCCCGGGCCTCCGCGAACGCGATCGCCTTGGCCGCCATCACGTGGCTGAGCGGGCCGCCGAGCACCATCGGGCAGCCGCGGTCGACCTGGTCGGCGAGGGCCTGGGTGGCCAGCACCGCACCGCCGCGCGGACCGCGCAGGCTCTTGTGCGTGGTGGTCGTGACGATGTGTGCGTGCGGCACCGGGTTGTAGTCGCCGGTGAAGACCTTGCCCGCGACCAGGCCGGCGAAGTGCGCCATGTCGACCATGAAGGTGGCGCCCACCTCGTCGGCGATCTCCCGCATCTTCGCGAAATTCACCTTGCGCGGGTACGCCGAATAGCCGCCCACAATGATCAGAGGCTTGAACTCGCGGGCCGTCTCCCGCAGGGCCGCGTAGTCGATCTGGCCGGTGGCCGGGTCGACGCCGTAGCTGCGCTGGTCGAACATCTTGCCGGAGATGTTCGGCCGGAACCCGTGGGTGAGGTGGCCGCCCGCGTCCAGCGACATGCCCAGCATCCGCTGGTTGCCGAACGCCGCCCGCAGTTCCGCCCACTCGGCGTCGGTGAGGTCGTTGACCTGGCGCTTGGCGAAACGGCGAAGGTGCGGCACCTCGACCCGGTCGGCCAGGATCGCCCAGTACGCGACCAGGTTGGCATCGATGCCGGAATGCGGCTGGACGTACGCGTACTCGGCGTCGAACAGGGCCTTGGCGTGCTCGACGGCGACGGCCTCGACGGTGTCCACGTTCTGGCAGCCGGCGTAGAAGCGGCGGCCGATGGTGCCCTCGGCGTACTTGTCGGAGAGCCAGTTGCCCATCGCCAGCAGCACGGCCGGCGACGCGTAGTTCTCACTGGCGATCAGCTTCAGCGACTCGCGCTGGTCGTGCAGTTCCTTGGCGATCGCGTCGGCGATGCGCGGCTCGACGGCGCGCACGGCCTCGAGCGCGGACCGGAAGGCGGTGGATTCGGCATTGAGCTCGGACATGGGACCTCCCTATCACGGTGCAGAGGCCCAGGCGCACGGCAGGTCGTCAGTCGACGAGGCCGCTCCCCGGTGGTTGGCCCCACCTTGACGCGCCAGTCACGGCCCGTGGCCGAGCATACCGCCCACAATGCATTGCCGGGCGGCCGCGGCGTCCCCGGCGTGACCGGCGATGGAACTTCCCCGTAGCTTCGTGATCCGCGAGGGTGACCTGGCATCCTCGACCCGTTCTCGCCGGCCAAGCCGGCCACCCCGGCCGAGGTGATCAAGCTGCGTCCGGGCGACCGGATCGTGGACCTGTGCTGCGGCAGGGGCGAGATGCTCTGCACCTGGTCGCGCGCCCACGGCGTGGTCACCCGCTACGACAAGTTAGCCGTCCGCCTCCAGGCCGTACTAACCATCACCATCATCAGCGAGTGGCTCTGACCGGCCTAGTCCGACGGGGGCGGGACGGCCGGCCTGGCCTTCTGGGGGTGGATCGTCTCGTGCCGGGCCAGCATCGCGACGAACTCGCCGATCTTCCGCTCCCGCGTCTCGGCCCGTTTGACCGCGTTGATCCGGTAGATCAGCGCGAACCGGTTGGTCTTGGTGAGCACGTCGAACATGGCCTGCGCGGCCGGGTCGGCGGCGATCGCGGCGACGAGGTCGGCCGGTACCTCGGCCTCGGAGGACGGAGCGTAGGCGGCCGCCCATCGCCCGTCCGCCTTCGCCGCCTCCACCGCGGCGCGGCCCGCCGGCAGCATCCGCCCCTGCTCCTCCAGCCGGGCGACGTGCGCGACGTTGCGCTGCGACCAGGAACTGCGGGCGGTGCGCGGGGTGAACCGGATCCACGAGACGTCCTGATCGCCCTTGCGGGCCTGCCCGTCGATCCACCCGAAGCACAAGGCCTCGTCGACCGCCTGCTGCCAGGTCAGCGTCGTGACCGTGCCGCCCTTGCGGCCCAGCGCCAGCCACACCCCGGTCGACGTGGCGTGGTTGTCCAGCAGCCACGCCCGCAGCGCCGCGGCGTCCGCGACGATCAACTCCTCCAGTTCGGCTCCCACACCAGCAGGCTAGTACGTGATCACCGGCGCGGGAGCTGGTGCAGCCGCACGTCGGCCAGGGCGGCGTCGGCGATGGTGGCGGTCATGTAGGTCGCGTGCGGCTGGCGGCGGCGATCGGTGGGGGAGCCGGGGTTCAGCAGGCGCAGACCGGAAGTCGCCGTGGTGTCCCAGGGGATGTGGGAGTGGCCGAAGACCAGCAGGTCGACGTCCGGGAAGCGGGCCGCGCATCTCTCGGTGCGGCCGGTGGACTGGCCGGTCTCGTGGACCACCGCCAAGCGCAGGCCGGCCACCGTCGCGTACGCAATCTCCGGAAGCCGGGACCGCAGGTCGGGGCCGTCGTTGTTGCCGTAGCAGGCGATCAGGCGGGTCGCTCGGGACGACACCGCGTCCAGGGCGGCGGAAGACACCCAGTCGCCGGCATGGACGACCACGTCCGCGGCGTCGATGGCGGTCCACAGGGGAGTGGGCAGGTCGCGCGCCCGCTTGGGCACGTGGGTGTCGCTCGTGAGAACCAGCCGCATGCCGTCACGCTAGGACGGGGAAGCGCTTTCTCGCCACACTGGTCCGGAAAGTACGGCTAAGGGCGTTGTGGCAGAGCGCGCCGGAACCGGTTCCGCGGTCTGTGTTATCGACGCGTCCCTGGCGCGTCGCGGGGTGCGGACGGGAATCAGCCGCGACCGATCTAGCAGGGTCGATGCCTCGAGGGGCACGGCGTCATGACGAACGCCGGTGACAGCCGCAAGCCCTCGACCGTTGTCGATTGGTTCCGGAACCTCGCGCGCCCCTGGACAGGCGGGAAACCCGTCCCTAGCTTCGATGGCGGGGGAGCGCTCTCCCCGTACATGTGGAGAGGTCGGCTTCCCCCGGGTGCATGCAGTCCCCCTTGCAGTTCCCCGCCCTAGGAGAAGCAATGACCATCCCCAGTAACTCCGCACCTCCGCGGAGACGCTCCCCCTGGCGCCTCGCCGCGATCGGTGGCCTGGTGGCCGGCGTCGTCGCCGGCTTCACCGCGGTCACCGCCGTCGAGGCGAGCGCCGCCGAGACCCTGCTGTCGCAGGGCAAGCCGGCGACCGCCTCGTCCACCCAGGCCGCCGGCGCCTACCTGGCCTCCGAGGCCGTCGACGGCAACCTCGGCACCCGCTGGTCGTCCGCGGCCAGCGACCCGCAGTGGCTGCAGGTCGACCTGGGCAGCTCGCAGAGCATCACCCGGGTCGAGCTGAACTGGGAGACCGCCGCGGCCAAGGCGTTCCAGATCCAGGTGTCGGACAACGCCGGCACGTGGACCTCGATCTACTCGACGACGACGAGCACCGGCGGCAACCAGTCGCTCACCGTCAACGGCACCGGGCGGTACGTGCGGATGTACGGCACCCAGCGCACCACCGGCTACGGTTACTCGCTCTGGGAATTCAAGGTCTACGGCGGCGGCTCGACCACTCCGACCGACCCTCCGCCGACCGGTGGGGGTGGCAGCCTGGGCGCCAACGTGATCGTCTTCGACCCGAGCATGTCCAGCTCGTCGATCCAGAGCCAGGCGGACACGATCTTCCGGCAGCAGGAACGCAACCAGTTCGGCACGCAGCGGTACGTGCTGGCGTTCAAGCCCGGCACCTACAACGGGCTGAACATCCAGGTCGGCTTCTACACCTCGGTGGTCGGCCTCGGCCAGAACCCGCAGGACACCCGGATCAACGGGGACATCACCGTCGACGCCGGCTGGATGGGCGGGAACGCGACCCAGAACTTCTGGCGCTCGGTGGAGAACCTGTCGCTCTACCCGGTGTCCGGCGACGACCGCTGGGCCGTCTCGCAGGCCGCGCCGTTCCGCCGGATGGACGTCCACGGTGGCGTGAACCTGGCGCCGAACGGCTACGGCTGGGCGTCCGGCGGCTACATCGCCGACTCGCGGATCAGCGGCGTCGAGGGGCAGTACTCGCAGCAGCAGTGGTTCACCCGCAACAGCTCGATCGGCTCCAACTCCAACGCGGTCTGGAACCAGGTCTTCGTGGGGGTCCAGGGCGCGCCGGCGACCAGCTTCCCGAACCCGCCGTACACCACGATCGGCAGCACCCCGGTGATCCGGGAGAAGCCGTACCTGTACCAGACCGGCGGCAACTACGCCGTCTTCGTCCCCAACCTGCAGACCAACACGTCCGGGCCGACCTGGGTGAACGGCAACACGCCGGGCACCAGCCTGCCGCTGACGTCGTTCTACGTGGCCAAACCGGGTGACACCGCGGCGACGATCAACCAGGCGCTCGCGCAGGGCCTGAACCTGATCTTCCAGCCGGGCGTCTACCACGTGAACCAGACGATCAACGTGAACCGGGCGAACACCGTGGTCCTCGGCCTCGGTTACGCGACGATCATTCCGGACAACGGCGTCACCGGAATGCAGGTGGCCGACGTGGACGGTGTGAAGATCGCCGGCGTGCTGTTCGACGCGGGCACGACGAACTCGGCGAACCTGCTGGTCGTGGGCCCCGGCGGAAGCAGTGCCTCGCACGCCGCCAACCCGACCACGATCCAGGACGTGTTCTTCCGGATCGGCGGCTCGATCGCCGGCAAGGCCACCAACAGCCTGCTGGTCAACAGCAACAACACGATCATCGACCACATCTGGGCGTGGCGCGCCGACCACGGCAACGCCGGCACCTACGGCTGGACGATCAACACGGCGGACAGCGGGCTGATCGTGAACGGCCAGAACGTCACGGCGTACGGGCTGTTCGTCGAGCATTACCAGAAGAACGAGGTGCTCTGGAACGGCAACGGCGGCCGCACGTACTTCCTGCAGAACGAGCAGCCGTACGACCCGCCGTCCAACGCCGCGTGGCGCAGTGACGGCACCGGGTACCCGGCGTACAAGGTGGCCGACAGCGTGACCTCGCACGAGGCGTGGGGCATGGGCAGCTATGCGTACTTCAACGTGAACCCCGCCGTGCACTCGGCGAACGGGTTCCAGGCGCCGGCGAACGGCGGGGTGAGGCTGCACAACATCTTCACCATCTCGCTCGCCTCCGGGACGATCGACCACGTGGTCAACAACATCGGCGCGGCGGCCACGGCGGACCAGGTCGTGCCCCGTACGGTGACCAACTTCCCGTAGCTCGTCAGGTGATCTCACCGCTGCCGCGCGGGATCAGGGTCGTCGGGATCCTGATCTCGCGCGGCGGTCCGTCGTGGCCCTCGATGCGTTCGAACAAGATCCCGGCTGCCGTACGGCCCAGGCGTGCCGGATCCTGAGCGACCACCGTGATCGCGGGTTCCAGCAGGTCGGCCAGCGGAAAGTCGTCGAACCCGACGAGGGCCACCGATCGGTGCCGCTCGAGCCGGCGCAACGCGCGCACCACCCCGACGGTGATCCGGCTCTGCCCGGTGAAGATCGCGGTCGGCGGGTTCGGGGCGCGCAGCAGGCCGATCGCCGCCTTCTCGGCCGCGACCGCGTCGTGCAGGCCGTGCACCACCGGCCCGGTCCGGCCGCCCAGCGCCTTGCGGTATCCGCGGTACCGGTCCCGGGCCGTGGGCAGTCGCTGGAAGTCGCCGAGATAGGCGATCCTGGTGTGCCCGTGGCCCACCAGATGGCGTACGGCCCCCGCAGCTCCCGCCACATTGGTCGACACCACCGTGTCCGCCTCGACCCCGGTCGCCTCCCGGTCGGCGAAGACGATCGGCATGCCGCCCAGCGCGGCGAGATGCCGCTGGTCGGCCCGGGTCGGCGCGATGATGAGCCCGTCCGCCTGCCGCCGGCCGAACGCCTCGGCCAGGTCCCGCTCCCGCTGCGGATCGTCGTCGGTGTTGCCGGTGAGCACGTGCACGCCGTGGGCGTGCGCCTCGTCCGCGATCGCCCGGTGCACCGCCGAGGAGAACGGGTTCGCCACGTCCTCGAGCAGCACCCCGATCGTCCGGGTGCGACGGTCGTTGCGCCGCAGCAGGCTCGCGCCGAGGTGCGGGCGGTAGTCCAGCGTCTCGACGGCGGCGTGCACCCGCGCGGCCAGATCCGCCGCGACGGTGGTCTCGCCGTTGACGACCCGGGACACCGTTTTGAGGCTCACCCCGGCGGTCCGGGCCACGTCGTTCATGGTCGGGCGATGCGACATTGGTCGAGTCCTGTCGATGTCTATCACGAACCGCAACGTGTTGGGAACTCATTGTTGACATGGCTTGACCGGGAGCGTCTACTTCGGGACAACGTTGTCTTTCGATCCGTGCTAAATCGGTTTGGAGGAGACATGCGGGATCCCACCATGTCCCGGGCAGGAAGGATGCTGGCCGCCGGTTGCGTGATGACGCTGGCACTCGGGTCGGCCGCCGCCTGCAACCGCGGCTCCGGCGAGGACGTTGTCGGGCTGATCACCAAGACCGACACGAACCCGTTCTTCGTGCAGATGCGCAGGGGCGCACAGAGCGAGGCGAAGGCCGAGGGCGTCGAGCTGCAGAGCTTCGCCGGCAAGCAGGACGGCGACAACGAGGCTCAGGTACAGGCGATCGAGAACCTGATGTCGTTCGGTGCCAAGGGTTTCCTGATCACCCCGAACGACTCCAAGGCGATCGTGCCCTCCATCGACAAGGCGCATGAGCAGAAGATGCTGGTGATCGCCCTGGACACGCCGGTCGACCCGCCGGACGCCGCGGACGCCACCTTCGCCACCGACAACTACCAGGCCGGCAAGCTGATCGGTCAGTGGGCGAAGGCGAAGTTCGCCAAGGACGGCAAACGGGCGAAGATCGCCATGCTCGACCTCAACGCCAACCAGGTCTCCGTCGACGTCAAGCGCGACCAGGGCTTCCTCGACGGCTTCGGTATCCAGGTCGGTGACCCCAACAAGATCGGCGACGAGAACGACCCACAGATCGCCGGGCACGACGTCACCGACGGCGCCGAGGACGGCGGCCGGACCGCGATGGAGAACCTGCTGCAGAAGGACCCGTCGATCAACCTCGTGTACACGATCAACGAACCCGCCGCAGCCGGCGCCTACCAGGCCCTCAAGTCAGCCGGCAAGGACAAGGACGTCGTGATCGTCTCGATCGACGGCGGCTGCCCGGGCGTGGACAACGTGTCCAAGGGCGTCATCGGGGCCACGTCCATGCAGTTCCCGCTCAAGATGGCCCAGATGGGCGTCGACGCCATTGCCAAATTCGCCAAGGACGGCACCCGGCCGCAGGCGACTCCCGGCAAGGACTTCTTCGACACCGGCACCCAACTGATCACCGACGACCCGCAGACCGGCGTGGAGGCCAAGGACTCCGCGTGGGGCAAGCAGAACTGTTGGGGTTGATATGGCGACCGCTGCCACTGCTGACTTCGAGGTGCGCCGGCACGACTCGCTCGGCCTGCGCATCCAACACCTCCTGCACTCGAACCCGGTGCTCGGCCCGCTGGCCGTGCTCATCGTGGCGATCATCGCGTTCTCGATCGTCAACGGCCGGTTCCTCACCGCGACCAACCTCTCGCTGGTTCTTCAGCAGGTCACGGTCATCGCGACGCTGGCACTCGGCCAGACGCTGATCATCCTGACCGCCGGCATCGACCTGTCGGCCGGTGCCATCGCGGTCTTCTCCTCGATCCTGGCCGCGAACCTCTGCACCAAGGCCGGCCTGCCCGGGATCATCGCGCTGCTGCTCGGCCTGGCCTTCGGCACCGCGATGGGCGCGATCAACGGCCTGCTGGTGACCCGGATCAAACTGCCACCATTCATCGTCACCCTCGGCACGTTGACCATCTTCTTCTCGCTGAACGCGGTGGTCAGCAACAGCGAGACGGTGCGTGGCGCGGACATGCCCGGCATCATGACCTGGACCGGCAACGCGATACCGATCGGGAACTTCAACCTCACCTGGGGCTCGATCATCATGCTGCTGCTGTTCGCGTTCTTCTTCTACGCGCTCGGCAGCACGGCCTGGGGCAAGCACGTCTACGCCACCGGTGACGACGTCGAGGCCGCCCGGCTCGCCGGCATCCAGACCAATCGGGTGCTGTTCTCGGTGTACACCGTGGCGGGCCTGCTCTACGCGATCGGCGGATGGATCCTGATCGGCCGGCTCGCCTCCGCCAGCCCCAACGTCGGCACCGAGTACAACCTCGACTCGATCACCGCGGTGGTGCTCGGCGGCACCAGCCTCTTCGGTGGCCGGGGCAGCGTGATCGGCACCCTGATCGGCGCGCTCATCGTCGGCGTCTTCCGCAACGGCCTCCAGCTGGCCGGCGTCGAGGTGGTCTGGCAGGGCTTCGCGATCGGCCTGCTGGTCCTGGTCGCCGTCTCGCTGGATCAGTGGATCAGGAAGGTGAAGACGTGACCGCCGGCACCGAGCGGCACTCAGCCGCACCTCGCCACGGCCTCGCAGGCGAGGACCAGAAGGGCACGTCGAAGGAGGCACAGCCGTGACCACGCCCGTGTTGCAAGCGAAGGGTCTGACCAAGCGGTACGGCCGGGTGGTCGCCATCGACGGGAGCGATCTCGAGCTCTATCCCGGCGAGATCCTCGCGGTCATCGGCGACAACGGCGCCGGGAAATCCAGCCTCATCAAGGCGCTCTCCGGCGCGCTGGTCCCGGACAGCGGCGAGATCTTTCTCGACGGCGAACAGGTCCATTTCCGTACGCCGATGGACGCGCGAGCCGCCGGCATCGAAACCGTGTATCAGACCCTCGCGGTGGCGCCCGGCCTGGACATCGCCGACAACCTGTTCCTGGGCCGGGAGGAGCGCCGCCCCGGCGTGCTCGGTTCGGTCTTCCGGATGCTGGACCGCAAGCACATGCGCGACGAGGCGCGACGGCACATGAGCGACCTGGGCGTGGCCACGCTGCAGAACATCGGCCAGGCCGTCGAGTCGCTCTCCGGTGGCCAGCGCCAGGCGGTGGCGGTGGCCCGGTCGGCGGCGTTCGGCAGCAAGGTGGTGATCCTGGACGAGCCGACCGCGGCGCTGGGCGTCAAGGAGGGCAACCGGGTGCTGCAGCTGATCCGCGATGTGCGCGACCGCGGCCTGCCGGTCATCCTGATCAGCCACAACATGCCGCACGTGTTCGAGATCGCCGACCGCATCCACATCCAGCGCCTCGGCAAGCGGGCGACGGTCATCACCCCGCAGTCCCACTCGATGTCCGAGGCGGTGGCGATCATGACCGGCGCCGCCCAGCCACCGCCGGACAAGGTGCCGGCCTGACCCCGCTACTTCTTACCCTTCTTGCCCTTCTTGCCGCCGTCACCGAGGAGCTCGTCGAGCATCATGGCGTCGCGCTCCTCGGTGGCCTCGCGGACCGTTCCCGGCTGTGGGACCAGCACCTTGAAGAACACCGCGACCAGCACGAAGGCCCAGGCCCACCAGGGAATGCCGGACTCGGGGCCGAACAGCTGCGTCGTCACGTCGTAGGCCGTGTTGAGGTACTGATCCATCGGGTTACCACCGGTGTCTGTTCGTCGGTGAAGGTCGGCCCCAAGAATCGGCCGCCGGTCACGCGGCCTTAGCCTTTGGCTCCGGCCGCAGCGAGTGCGGGGAACGTGACGACCATGGCGACGCCGGGCTCGCGGGCCTCGGCGTGGGCCTCGCCGCCGTGCGCCTCGGCCAGCCGCCGGACGATCCAGAGGCCGAGGCCGACGCTGCCTTCGCCGGACGCGCTCTCCTTCGCCGCCCCCGCGTTCGCCGCGCCCCCGCTTCTCGGCCTCCCCTCGGAGGAGGCGCCGCCGTCTGACGCGGCGAAGCGGGAGAACAGGCTCGTGCGCAGCTCGTCCGGGATGCCCGGGCCGTGGTCCCGGACCTCCAGCCGGTCCACAGCGCCGTCGCGCGACAGCCGCACCGTGATCGGCCGCTGCCCGTACCGCAGCGCGTTGCCGACCAGGTTGATGATGATCTGCTCGAACCGCTCCCGGTCGACGCAGACCTGGAGATCCTCCGGCACGTCCACCTCGACGTCCGCCGCCCGGACGTAGGAGAGCGCGGTGGTGACCAGGTCGCGGGCGCCGACCGGCCGCCGGTCCAGGTTCAGCCGGCCGGTGCTGTCGATCCGGTTGAGGTCCAGCAGGCCGTTCGCGAGGCGGGTGATGCGCGCGGTCTGGCGCAGGGCGGCGTCCAGCATCGGCACGGACGTCCTGGTGGCGTCGTCGCGCAGGTCCTCCAGCACGAACTGCACGGCGGCGAGCGGAGACCGCACGTCGTGGGCGACCGTGCCGATCAGGGCCGCCCGCCACCGCTCGATCCGGACCAGCCGCTCCCGGTCGTCGCGCAGGCGGCGGCCCTGCGACTCGATCAGGAAGGCGACCGCGAGAGCCACCGGCAGCAGCACGAACGCGCTGCCGACGATCATCGGCGGCTGCCGGGTCAGGACGAGCGGCACCACGTACGCGATCATCGCCGGAATCGCGTAGGCGGCCAGCACCCAGCGCGGGAAGTGCAGGGCCGCCCACGCGAAGATCAGCACCAGGAACGGCCCGGTGCCGGCCGCCACCCCGCCGAACGACCAGGTGGACAGCCCCAGCACAGCGAAGGCGGGCAGGCCGAGCAGCGCCGGCCAGACCGGATGTCCGCGGTGCCAGGGCAGCAGCAGCGTGACGGCGCCGATCAGGAGGTCGAGTGCCGCGACGACGGTCAGCCGGTTCGCGTGCCCGGGATCGATGCCGACGCCCAGCAGTGCCAGCGCGCCGGCCAGCACCAGGAGCACGGCACACTGCCGGGCCGCGGCGCGCGGACCGTACCCCAGGAGTCGAGGCTTACGCTGTTGGTCGATTTGCCCATTCTACCGACATTTGGCCGGATTCAGGCGCCCCAACCAGCCTGAACGCCGCCGACCCGCTCGGCGATGATCTTCTCGTCGTAGCCACTGCGGCGGTACGCGGCGACGGGGTCCGGATCCAGGCCCGCATCCTCCCGCACGGACGCGAGCAATGGCCGTACGTCGGTGTTGTAAGCGTCCATCAGCACGGCGTTCGCCTCCAGGACGTCGCCCGCCAGCTGGGCCCTGGTCAGGGCGTCGCGATCGACCAGCAAGGCCTTCGCGGTCGCTTCCTGGACATTCATCACCGAACGGATGATCGCCGGGATCTTCCGCTCGATGTTGTGGCACTGGTCGAGCATGAAGGCGATGCCGTACGCCGGGTCCAGCGCGTCGCCCCGGACGATCTCGTACATGATCCGGAAGAGCTGGAACGGGTCGGCCGCACCCACCATCAGGTCGTCGTCGGCGTAGAAACGGCTGTTGAAGTCGAACGCGCCCAGCTTCTTCTGGCGCAGCAGGAACGCGACGATGAACTCGATGTTCGTGCCGGGGGCGTGGTGGCCGGTGTCGATGCAGACCGTGGCCCGCTCGCCCAGCTCGATGCAGTGCGCGTAGGAGGTGCCCCAGTCCGGGACGTCGGTGGCGTAGAACGCCGGCTCGAACAGCTTGTACTCCAGCAACAGGCGCTGGTTCCCGCCGAGCCGGTCGTAGGTCTCCCGCAGCGCGAGAGCCAGGCGGTCCTGGCGGCTGCGCAGGTCGTCCTGGCCCGGATAGTTGATGCCGTCGCTGAACCACAGCTTGAGGTCGCGGGAGCCGGTCTGGTCCATGATGTCGATCGCCTCGAGCAGGTGATCGGTGGCCTTGCGGCGGATGCCGGCGTCGGGGTTGGTCACCGAGCCCAGCTTGTAGTCGTCGTCCTGGAAGACGTTGGTGTTGATCGCGCCGATCTCGACGCCCTGGGCGGTCGCGAAGTCCGTCAGCCCGCGGTAGTCGTCCACCTTGTCCCACGGGATGTGCAGCGCGATCGAGGGCGCCACACCGGTGAACCGATGCACCTGGGCGGCGTCGGCGATCTTCTCCTCGGGGTTGCGGGGGACGCCGGGCTGGGCGAAGACCTTGAAACGGGTACCGGAGTTGGCGTACGCCCAGGACGGTGTCTCGATGCGCTGGGCGGCCAGCGCCCGCTTCACGGCGGCGAGGTCGGTCATGATGTCTCCAAAGGATCTTCGGAAAGGTGGAACACCTCGGTGAGCAGCGGGAAGCCGTCGGTCGGCGCGGTTCCGTCGAAGAACTGCGCCATCTCGGCCTGCCACCGGGTGTTGACGTCCAGCGCCTCCATCGCCGCCTGGGACGCCGCGAGATCGTCCGCCTCCACGTAGCCGATGAGCAGCCCGTCGGAGCGCAGGAAAAGGGAGTAGTTGCGCCAGCCGGTGGCCCGAAGTGCCTGCTGCATCTCGGGCCACACGGACCGGTGCCGCTCCACGTACTCCGCCATCCGGTCCGGCCGGATCTGGAGCTGGAAGCAGTAGCGAGCCATCTTGTCGTCGTCGCTCAGATCAGAAGTTGAACTTGTCGATGTTCGCCGCGGTGAACTCGGTCGGCGGACCCAGGACGATCTCGCCGTCCTTGCCGATGGTGTAGTCACCCAGCTTGCCGGCGGTGAACTTCTCGCCCTCCTTGCCGGTGATCTGCCCGGAGGCCATCGCGGCGCCGGTGTAGGCGGCGAGGTAGCCGATGTCGGACGGAACCCACAACGCGAACTTCTTGACCGTGCCGTCCTTGACGTACTCGCGCATCTGGTTCGGCAGACCGAGGCCGGTCAGCGCGACCTTGCCCTTGTACGCGGAGGAGGAGATGTACCGGGCGGCGGCCGAGATGCCCACCGTGGTCGGCGAGACGATCACCTTGAGGTTCGGGTACGACTGGAGCAGACCCTGGGCCTCCTGGAACGACTTCTGGTCGTCGTCGTTGCCGTACGCCACCTTGACCAGCTTGAGCTTCGCGTACTCCGGCTTCTTCAGCTCCTCCTTCATCACCGCGATCCAGGAGTTCTGGTTCGTGGCGTTCGGGGTCGCGGAGAGGACCGCGATGTCACCGCCGGCGGCGCCCGCCTGCTCCAGGGCCATCTTCGCCAGCGACTCGCCGATGCCCTGAGTGGTCGCCTGGTTGATGAACGCGTCCCGGCAGTCCTTGTTGGCGTCCGAGTCGAAGGTGATCACCTTGATCTTGGCGGCCCGGGCCTGGTTCAGCGATGGGCAGACCGCGTTCGGGTCGTTCGCCGCCACCACGATCACGTCCTGCTGCTGCTGGATGAGCGTGTTGATGTACGACACCTGGGACGACGCCGACGCGTCGTTCGGACCGACCAGCTTGTACTCGCCCTTCAGCTCGCCGACCGCGACCTTGCCGCCGCCGACCTCGACATCCGAGTACGGGTTGTTCAGCTGCTTCGGCAGGTACGCGATCTTCAAGCCTTCCTTGATCTTCGCGTTCGGGTCGGCGCTGGCCGCGGCCTGCGACCCACCGCCGGTGTCGGAAGAGTTGTTCTTGGTGGTACCGCTGCACGCGGCCATGCCGAGAACCAGAACTGAGGCGGCACCCGCCGTGAGCAGTCTCCTCATGGGGTCTCCCTTAATGAGCCGCGGCCTGGCGCACCTTCCGGCGCTGCCAGCTGCCGCGGATACCGTTGACGATGTTGGGAAGCAGGACCGACAGCACGAGCAGCACGCCCGTGACGATGTTCAGCGCCTGCCCGGAGACGTCCTCCAGGCGCAGCGCGTTCTGCAACGCGGCGAGCAGCACCACGCCGGCCAGGACGCCGGGCAGGCTGCCCTTGCCACCGAAGATCGAGACGCCGCCCAGGAGAACGGCCGCGACCACGGCGAGTTCGAGGCCGGCGCCGTTGTCGGCGCGGGCGCTGGAGTAGCGCAGTGTCCAGAGCACCCCGACCAGGCCGGAAACCGCGCCGCTGACCACGTACAGCCAGAACTTGGTGCGGGCCACCCGGATGCCGGAGAAGTGCGCGGCCTGAGCGTTCGCCCCGATGGCGTACAGCGAGCGACCGAACGGCGTCGCGTGCAGCACCACACCGAAGATCAAGGCCAGGACCACGATCAGGATCAACACATTGGGTACCGGACCGTCGCCGATCGTTCCGGTGACCCAGCCCGTGTAGTTGAACGGGAAATCGGCCACCGCGCCGTCACCCAGCACCACGAAGGCGAGGCCGCGGTAGAGCGCGAGCGTGCCGATGGTGACCGCCAGCGACGGCAGGCCCAGCCCGGTGATCAGGAATCCGTTCAGCACGCCGGCGACCGCGCCGATCACGATGCAGAGCGGGATGATCGTCTCGATCGACAGGCCCTGATTCCAGAACCAGCCCATCAGCGAACTGGTCAGGCCCAGCGTGCTGGCCACCGACAGGTCGATCTCGCCGGTGATGATGATGAACGTCATCGGCAGCGCGACCAGGATGATCGGCATCAGGTCCAGGACCATGAAGGTGAAGTTCCGGCCGGTCCCGAAGTTGTCGACGGCGAACGACGCGATCAGCAACACGACGACGGTGAGCGCGATGATCGCGCTGTCCCACGTGGCGAATACGCCCCGGAGATCGCGGCGCTCGACCCGGGTCTCAGACATGCGCGTCCCTCTTCCGCAGACTGCGGGCGATCCGCACGGCGACCAGGCGGTCCGCGCAGATGGCCAGGATGATCAGGGCGCCGACGATGGCCTGCTGCCAGAACTGGTTGATGTCCAGGACGGCGAGCGCGCTGCTGATCACGGTCAGCAGCAGGGCGCCCAGGCCGGCACCCCAGACGGTGCCGCTGCCGCCGAACACCGCGACGCCGCCGACGACGACCGCGGCCACCACGTTCAGCTCGTAACCGTTGCCGGCCGAGGCGTCGACCGTGCCGAACCGAGCCGCGAACAGCACCCCGGCCAGCCCGGCGAGCGCGCCGCTCAGCAGGAACGCGCCGAGCAGGTTCCGGGCGACCTTGATGCCGGCCAGCTCGGCGGCCTGCGGGCTCGACCCCATCGCGTACAGCTCGCGGCCCGCCCGGTAGTTGCGCATCACCAGCGACACGCCGCCGACGACGATCACCGCGATGAGGACCAGCCACGGCACGCCGAGGACGTCGTCGTTGGCGAAGCGCAGGAAATGGCTGGGCAGCTCGTCCGCGTTCACCTGCGAACCGCCGGCCCAGCTGTAGGTGATGCCGCGGTAGATGTAGAGCGTGCCGAGCGTGACGACCAGCGCCGGGACCTTGCCGTACCGGACCAGGACGCCGTTGAGCAGCCCGCACGCGGCGCCGACCGCGAGACCGGCGACGATTGCGACGATCATCGGCAGACCCTGGTGGTCGCTCATCATCGTGGCGACCGTGAAGGCGCTGATGCCGAGGACCGAGCCGACGCTCAGGTCGATGTTCCGGGTGATCACCACGACGGCCTGACCGGCGGCCATGACCGCGAGGATGGCCGTGTTCAGCAGGTTGTCGCGGATGCTCTGCCCGGACAGGAACCGCGGGTTGTCGATCGTCGTGTAGATGACCAGAGCGGCCAGGGCCAGGACGATGCCGAGCTCTCTGGTCTTCAGGAAGCTCCGCGGCCGCTTGGCGGTCTTGTCGGCAACCGCGGCTTGCTGGGGCTGCGCGATCTGTGTCATGCGGTGCCTCCCGGCCCTGCGCCCGCGGCGCTTGCTCCGGTGCGGTCGGTCATGCCGCCACCTCTTGTCCCATCGCGGCGTACATCACGGATTCCTCCGTCGCCTCCTCGCGGCTGAACTCGGCGGCGATGCGTCCCTCGCGGAGCACGATGATGCGGTCGGCCATGCCCAGCACCTCGGGCAGCTCGGACGACACCATCACGACCGCGAGACCGTCCGCGGCCAGCGACGACATCAGCCGGTGCACCTCGGCCTTCGTGCCGACGTCGATGCCGCGGGTCGGCTCGTCCACGATCAGCAGCTGCGGGCCGGTCGCCAGCCACTTGGCCAGCACCACCTTCTGCTGGTTGCCGCCGGAGAGCGTGCCGACCGCGTCGCTGAGCCGGCCCAGCTTGGTCTGCAGCTTCTGCGTCCAGGTGGCCGCGGCCTGTCGCTCGGCCCCGCCGAACAGCAGGCCCAGCCGGCTCAGCTTGCGGGCGCGCGGCAGCGTCACGTTGCGCTCGACCGACAGCTCCATGACCAGACCCTGCTGCCGCCGGTCCTCCGGGACCAGGGCCAGGCCGGCGGCCATCGCCGCGCGCGGCGAGCCCGGCTTCAAGCGCTTGCCGCGGAACCGCACGGTCCCTTTGTCGTACGGGTCGACGCCGAACACGGCCTGCATGACCTCGGAACGTCCGGCCCCGACCAGGCCGGCCAAAGCCACGATCTCCCCAGCCCGTACGGAGAAGGAGATGTCCCGGAAGACGCCCTCGCGCGACAGGCCCTCGACCTCGAGCAGCACGTCGCCGGGGGTGACGTCCTGCTTGGGGAACAGGGCGCTGAGGTCGCGGCCGACCATCCGCCGGATCATGTCGTCGACCGACAGGCCGGCGATCGGCTCGGTGGTGACGTGCCGGCCGTCCCGCATGATCGTCACGCGCTGGCAGAGCGCGGTGATCTCCTCGAACCGGTGCGAGATGAACATGATCGCCGCGCCCTCGTCGCGCAACGACCGCACCACCGCGAACAGCCGCTCGACCTCGACCGCGGAGAGCGCGGCGGTCGGCTCGTCCATGATCAGAATCCGCGCCTCGCTGGAGAGCGCCTTGGCGATCTCGACGAGCTGCTGGTCCGCGATGGACAGTCCGCGCGCCGGCCGGGTGGGGTCGATGTGCACGCCGAGCCGGCGGAAGAGCGCTTCGGCATTGGCGTGCATGGCCTTGCGGTCGATCTGGCGCAGCCGGGTCAGCGGCTGGTTGCCCATCGCGATGTTCTCCGCGACGGAAAGATCGGGAAAGAGCGTCGGCTCCTGGTAGATGACCGCGATGCCGGCCGCCTTCGCGTCACCCGGGCCGGCGAAGTCCACGGCGGCGCCGTCCACCTTGAGGGTGCCGGTGTCCGGCCGGTGCACGCCGGCCAGCA
This sequence comes from uncultured Actinoplanes sp., assembly GCF_934643405.1. GTDB lineage: Bacteria > Actinomycetota > Actinomycetes > Mycobacteriales > Micromonosporaceae > Actinoplanes. Next base: position 21,606 of record NZ_CAKUCL010000001.1, on the reverse strand, counting down.
TCTTCACGATCGTCGACTTGCCGGCCCCGTTCTCGCCGACGAGGGCGTGCGCTTCGCCGCCGTACAGCGGAAAGCTGACCCCTTGCACCGCCGCGACCGCGCCGAACGATTTCGTCACGTCGTGGACCTCGAGCAGGGCTGGTGCCTCCGCCACGGACCACCTCCCAGTCTGCCGCCGCCCGGCGCTGTCCCACGCCACGCGGCGTCCGTCTTCGCCGTCCGGCCCGTAGCCGCCGTCCGGCGCCTGTCCCGCCGTCGAGCCGTGCCCGGCCCGCCGGTGCTTGCGTTCCTCTCCGGCGGCGCCTCCCGCCCGGGCGTTCGCTGTGGACGTCGCCTCCCGCGCCGGGGGCCGCACGCCCGGCCGTCCGGCGCTTGCCTTGTCGCCACCAGGTCTTGGCGCTTGCCTTTGCCTTCGGGCGTTGTCTCCCGCCGTCGGGCCGTCTGCCTTGCCAGGCGGCGCTTGTTGTCTTTTTCGCCGGCCCTCGGGCGTTGTCTCCCGCCGTCGGGCGCCTGCCTTGGCGGGCGGCGCTTGGACCGCAGTGCCGGCCCTCGACGCCTGCCCTCGGAGGTGGTCTCCCGCCCTCGGGCCCTCGTTCGGCCGAGGCGGCACGTGCCCTCCGCCGCCGACCTCCTGTCAACCGTCTCCTCGCCCGTGTTGCGGGCGCCGCACCACCCTCGGGCGCTTGGTCCTTCGGATGTTGGACCCATCGCGCTCGGGTGAGTTCCGGGCCCGCCGGGCGCTGTCACCCGCCGTCAGGTGCTCGTCTCTCGCCGTCGCGTTCTGCGTCGCCGTCGCATTTGAAATGTTTCAGATCGCGTACGCTGAACGTAGGTGGCCCCGATCACACATGTCAAGCGTTGGCGCGAAACGTTCTGGAAACACCGCCGTTCCGCTTTCGCTCGTGCCGTAAGATTGCTGCTTCAACGTTTCAATGGGAGGTTCCCGTGCTGAACGGCAGGACGCCGTCGGTGAAGGACGTGGCCGCGGCCGCCGGTGTCTCGCTGGGCACGGTCTCCAACGTGATGAATCGTCCTGAAGTGGTCAGCTCGCGCACCCGGGAGCGGGTCGAGCGGGCGATGGCCGAGCTCGGGTTCGTGCGCAACGAGTCGGCGCGGCAGCTACGCGCGGGCACGAGCCGCACGCTGGCGTACGTGATGCTCGACGGCACCAACCCGTTCTTCCATGACGTGGCCCAAGGCATCGAGATGGCCGCCGAGGACGCTGATCTGTCGCTGTTCATCTGCAACAGCAACAGCAGGTCCGTACGGGAGGAGTTGCACCTGGATCGCCTGCTGCAACAGCGGGTCCAGGGCATCCTGATCACTCCCGTCGATCCGTCGGCGCCGCACCTGGGCGAGCTCGTCCGGCGCGGCGTTCCGCTGGTGATCGTGGACCGGGTGCGCGAGGGCGACGGCTGCTGCTCGGTGGCCGTGGACGACGTGCTCGGCGGCCGCATCGCGATCGAGCACCTGGCGGAGCAGGGGCACCGCCGGGTGGCGTTCATCGGCGGCCCGGATGCGATCGGCCAGGTGCGGGAGCGTCTGCAGGGCGCCCGCGAGATCTGGTCCGAGCTCGGCCTGCCCGCCGACGACCTGGTGTACCTGCCCACCGAGGCCCTGACCGTGGCCGAGGGCCGTTCGGCCGGCGAGCGGCTGGCCGGGTTGCCCGTCCGGCGCCGCCCGACCGCCGCCTTCTGCGCGAACGACCTGCTCGCGCTCGGCCTGCTGCAGCAGAGCATCGGTTCCGGCCTGCGGGTTCCGGACGACCTGGCGATCGTCGGCTTCGACGACATCGAGTTCGCGGCTGCCGCGGCCGTCCCGTTGACGTCGGTGCGGCAGCCGAGGCAGGAACTGGGCCGGGCGGCGGCGCAGCTGGTCCTCGACGAGGCGACCAACCCCGACCACCGGCACCAGCAGCTGTTGTTCGAGCCCGAGCTGGTGGCAAGGGCGTCGACCGCGACTCGCCCGCGCACCTGACACCGAAGGCCGGCGGGACGTTTCGCCGGTGTCGGCATCTTGACCGGCGTGGCGACCTCCCCGTAACGTGACGGCAACGCATGAAACGTTTCACGTCCGGCGTCGGCCGCGCGAGCCGGGGATGGCCGGGGCGGCGCTGGTGAGCTGGCACGGCGGGCGCCGCGGCCGGCGAGCCGGATGCAGCTAGGGCGGAGAACGGCGCGGGCCGGGAACGGCGCGAGCCGGGAACCGGGCGGCCGGGGAACGGCGAGGGCCGCCGTGAGACGGACGAGGCAACAGCGACAGCAACGACAGACGCCGCCGCCACTGAAGCGGCTGACCTACTGGAACGGACCCAGGGGACGTCATGACTAATCCCGCAGTGCGTGCGCTCCTCGACCGCAGCAACCGGCTGGGGGCCGACCCGCGCAACACCAACTACGCCGGGGGCAACACCTCGGCCAAGGGCACCGAGACCGACCCGGTCACCGGCGAACCGGCCGAGCTGCTCTGGGTGAAGGGCTCCGGCGGCGACCTCGGCACGCTGACCGAGAAGGGACTCGCCGTTCTCCGGCTGGACCGGCTGCGGGCTCTGACCAAGACCTACCCGGGGGTCGAGCGCGAGGACGAGATGGTCGCGGCGTTCGACTACTGCCTGCACGGCCGGGGCGGGGCGGCGCCCAGCATCGACACGGCCATGCACGGGCTCGTGGACGCACCGCACGTCGACCACCTGCACCCCGATTCCGGCATCGCCATCGCGACCGCGGCGGACGGGCCGGCGCTCACCAAGGAGATCTTCGGGGATCGGGTGCTGTGGGTTCCGTGGCGGCGGCCCGGATTCCAGCTCGGGCTGGACATCGCCAACGCGCACCGCGCCAACCCGCAAGCCATCGGGGTCATCCTCGGCGGCCACGGGATCACCGCGTGGGGCGCGACGAGCGAGGAGTGCGAACGCAACTCGCTCGAGATCATCGAGACGGCCGCGGCGTACCTCACCGAGCACGGCCGCCCGGACCCGTTCGGTGCGCGCATGCACCAGAGCCTTCCGGAGCAGGAGCGCCGGACGCGGGCCGCCGAGCTCTTCCCCGTCCTGCGCGGACTCGCGTCCACCGACCGCGCGCAGGTCGGCCACTTCACCGACACCGACGTCGTGCTGGACTTCGTGAACAGCGAGCGGCTGCCGGAACTGGCCGCGAAGGGCACCTCCTGCCCGGACCACTTCCTGCGCACCAAGGTCAAGCCGATGGTGCTGGACACGGCGCCGGACGCGCCGCTGGACGAGGTGGTCGCGCGGGCGAAGGAGCTGCACGAGGCGTACCGCGAGGACTACCGCGCCTACTACGAACGGCACGCGGACGCGGACAGCCCGAAGATGCGCGGCGCGGACCCGGCCATCGTGCTGGTGCCGGGCGTGGGCATGTTCTCCTTCGGGGCGAACAAGCAGACCGCGCGGGTGGCCGGCGAGTTCTATGTCAACGCCATCAACGTGATGCGCGGCGCCGAGTCGGTGTCCACATACGCCCCGATCGACGAGGCGGAGAAGTTCCGCATCGAATACTGGGCGCTCGAAGAGGCCAAGCTGCAGCGGATGCCCCGGCCGAAGCCCCTCGCGACCCGCATCGCCTACGTGACCGGCGCCGGCTCCGGCATCGGCGCGGCCATCGCCCGGCGACTGGCCGCGGAGGGCGCCTGCGTCATCGTCGCCGACCGCGACGCGGACAACGCGCGGGAGGTCGCCCGGAGCATCGGCGGCGCGGACGTGGCGATAGCGACCACGGTGGACGTGACCAGCGCCGCCGAGATCGAGAGGTCCCTGCACGAGGCGATCCGCGCGTTCGGCGGCATCGACCTGGTGGTGAACAACGCCGGCCTGTCCATCTCGAAGCCGCTGCTGGAGACCACGGAACAGGACTGGGACCTGCAGCACGACGTGATGGCCAAGGGCTCCTTCCTGGTCTCCCGCGAGGCGGCCCGCGTCCTCGTCGCCCAGAACATGGGCGGCGACATCGTCTACATCTCCAGCAAGAACTCGCTGTTCGCCGGCCCGAACAATGTCGCCTACGGCGCCACCAAGGCGGATCAGGCCCATCAGGTACGGCTTCTGGCCGCGGAGCTGGGCGCGTACGGCGTACGGGTCAACGGCATCAACCCCGACGGTGTCGTGCGCGGCTCCGGGATCTTCGCGGGCGGCTGGGGCGCCCAGCGGGCCGCGGTCTACGGCGTACCGGAGGAGAAGCTGGGCGAGTATTACGCCCAGCGCACCCTGCTGAAGCGGGAGGTGTTGCCGGAGCACGTGGCGAACGCGGTGTTCGCGCTGACCGGCGGCGACCTCACCCACACGACGGGCCTGCACATCCCGGTGGACGCCGGGGTGGCGGCTGCCTTCCTGCGATGAAGAGCTTCGCCGCGGTCGACCTCGGCGCGTCCAGCGGGCGCGTCATGGTCGGCCGCGTCCGGAGCGGCGAGATGGATCTCGCCGAGGTGCACCGGTTCCCCAACGAACCGGTCCGCGTCGCCGGCACCCTGCACTGGGACATCCTCGCGCTCTACCGCGGCGTCCAGGAGGGTCTGCGCCGGGCGGGCCCGGTGGACAGCATCGGCATCGACTCCTGGGCGGTCGACTACGGTCTGCTCGACGCGACCGGTGCGCTGCTGGGCAACCCGATCCACTACCGCGACGCCCGCACCGAGAACGTGCAGGTCGCCATCCCCGACGAACGCCTCTACGACATCACCGGCCTGCAGAAGCTGCCGTTCAACACCCTCTACCAGCTGATCGCGGCCCGGGGCACCCCGCAGTTCGAGCTGGCCCAGCAGGTGCTGCTCATTCCGGACCTGCTCGCCTACTGGCTGACCGGCGAGCTGGGCGCCGAGTACACCAACGCGTCCACCACCGAGCTCGTGGACGTGCGCACCCGGGACTGGTCCCTGCCGCTGATCTCCGAGCTGGGCCTGAGACCCTCGCTCTTCCCGCCGATCCACCAGCCGGGCACCACGATCGGCCATCTCGGGAAGACCCCGGTGGTGGCGGTCGGCTCCCACGACACGGCCTCGGCGGTGGTCGGCGTGCCGGCCGAGAACGACCGTTTCGCCTACATCTCCTGCGGGACCTGGTCCTTGGTCGGCCTGGAACTGCCCGGACCGGTGCTCACCGCCGCGTCGCGCAAGGCCAACTTCACCAACGAGGGCGGTGTCGACGGCACGATCCGCTTCCTGCGCAACGTGATGGGCCTCTGGCCGCTGCAGGAGTGCATGCGGGAGTGGGGCTCGCCGGACATCACCGGGCTGCTGCGGGACGCCTCGGACGAGGAGCCGTTCGGCGCCGTGGTCGACCTCGATGATCCGATCTTTCTGCCACCGGGCGACATGACGCGGCGCGTGATCGACGCGGCGCGCCTGACGGCCGGCGCGAATCCCGCCACGGTCACCCGGTGCATTCTGGACAGCCTCGCACTCGCGCACCGCAAGGCCGTTCACCAGGCGCAAGAGCTTTCCGGCCGTACGGTCGACGCCGTCCACATCGTCGGCGGCGGGGCGAAGAACGCGTTGTTGTGCCAGCTGACCGCCGACGCCTGCGAACTCCCGGTGCTGGCCGGCCCGGTCGAGGCCACCGCGCTGGGCAACGTGCTCGTCCAGGCGCGGGCCGCCGGGATTCTGCGCGGTGGCCTGGCAGCGCTGCGCTCGGTTCTGCGAGACACTCAGCAGATCGTGCGGTACGAGCCGCGCGGCCACGGCCGGGCCTGGCGTGCCGCGGAAGCCCGGATAACCGCAGAGATCGGATGACTGCCGGATAGGAGGTACGCGTGCGGATCGCCCTGTTCGTCACATGCCTGGCCGACACCATGTTCCCCGCGGCGGCCAAGGCGACCGTGCTGCTGCTCGAGCGGCTCGGCCACGAGGTCGTCTTCCCTGCGGAGCAGACGTGCTGCGGGCAGATGCACATCAACACCGGCTATCAGAAGGACGCGTTGCCGCTGGTCCGGCGCCACGTGCGCACCTTCGAGCCGTACGACGTGGTGGTCGCTCCCTCGGGCAGCTGCGTCGGTTCGGTCCGTCATCAGCACGCGATGGTGGCCGCCCGGGATTCTCGCCTGGCCGCGCGCGCCGAGCAGGTCGCCTCGCGGACGTACGAGTTGTCCGAGCTTCTCGTCGACGTGCTCGGCGTCGAGGACGTGGGCGCGTACTACCCGCACCGGGTCACGTATCACCCGACGTGTCACTCGCTGCGTGTGCTGCGCGTGGGCGACAAGCCGGTGCGCCTGCTGCGCAACGTCCGCGGTCTCCACCTGGTCGAGCTCCCGGCGGCGGAACAGTGCTGCGGGTTCGGCGGCACGTTCTCGGTGAAGAACGCGGACACGTCGACCGCGATGCTCGCCGACAAGATGCGGCACGTGCTCGACACCGGCGCGGACGTCTGCACGGCCGGCGACGCGTCCTGCCTCATGCACATCGGCGGCGGCCTGTCCCGGCTGAACACCGGCGTCCGGACGGTTCATCTGGCCGAGATCCTCGCGTCCACGGAGGCTTGAGATGACCACCTTCCTCGGCATGCCGGTCCGGGCGCCGCGCGGCGTCGGGCATCTGCGCGGCGACGAGACGTTCCCGCAGGCGGCGCGTGCGGCGTTGGCGAACCCTCAACTGCGGCGCAACCTGCACCACGCGACCAGCACCATCCGCGCCAAGTCGGGCCGGGTCATCGGCGAACTGCCGGACTGGCAGGACCTCCGCGCGGCGGGTTCGGCGCTGAAGGCGTACACGATGGGGAATCTGCCCGCCCTGCTGGAACAGCTCGAGGAGAACGTGACGGCCGCGGGTGGGGTGGTGCACTGGGCGGCCGACGCGAACGAGGCCAACCGGATCGTGACCGACCTGGTCCGCGCGACCGGACAGCGGCGGGTCATCAAGGTCAAGTCGATGGCCACCCAGGAGATCGGGCTCAACGAGGCGCTGGAGGCGGCCGGGATCACACCCGTCGAGACCGATCTGGCCGAGCTGATCGTGCAGCTCGGCGACGACAAGCCCAGCCACATCCTGGTGCCGGCGATCCACCGCAACCGTGCGGAGATCCGGGAGATCTTCCTGCGCGCGATGCCGGGCGTCGACCCGGCGCTCACCGACGATCCGCCGAGGCTGGCCGGTGCGGCCCGGCAATACCTTCGGGAGACCTTCCTGAGTACGGGCGTGGCCGTGTCCGGCGCGAACTTCGGCATCGCCGAGACGGGCACTCTGGCCGTGGTCGAGTCGGAGGGCAACGGCCGGATGTGCCTGACCCTGCCGGACACCCTGATCACCGTGATGGGCATCGAGAAGCTCGTCCCCACGTGGCAGGACCTGGAGGTGTTCCTGCAACTGCTGCCGCGCGCCTCGACCGGCGAGCGGATGAACCCCTACACGTCCATGTGGACCGGGGTCACGCCCGGCGACGGCCCGCAGAACTTCCATCTCGTGCTGCTCGACAATGGCCGCAGCGCGGTCCTCGCCGACGAGGTGGGCCGCCAGGCGCTGCACTGCATCCGCTGCTCGGCCTGCCTGAACGTGTGCCCGGTCTACGAACGGACCGGCGGGCACGCGTACGGCTCGGTCTATCCCGGCCCGATCGGTGCGGTGTTGTCGCCGCAGCTCACCGGCGTCGAGGACAACGCCAGCCTGCCGTACGCGTCGTCGCTGTGCGGTGCCTGTTTCGACGCCTGCCCGGTGAAGATCGACATCCCGTCGATCCTGGTGCACCTGCGCGATCAGGCGCCGCACCCGCGGACCGAGGCGGCGGTGATGGCGGCCGCGGCGTACACGATGGACAGGCCGAGGCTGTACGCCCGGGCGCAGCGGGCCGCCAAGATGGCCCGGATCGCCGGCCGGCGTGGCCGCGGACTGCCACCGCCGCTGAACGGCTGGGCGGCCAGCCGCGACCTGCCCGCGCCGCCCAGGGAGACCTTCCGGGATTGGTGGCGAGGACGATGACCTCGAAAGACGTGATCCTGGGCCGGATACGGGCGGCGCGCGCCACGTTCGACGGCACGATCCCGCGCGACTATCGCCGGTCCTTCCCGGCCGCCGACCTCGATCTGCTGGTGGATCGCCTGGTCGACTACAAGGCGGTGGTCCACCGCACCGGCGACATCCCGGGGACGATCAGGACCATCGTCGGTACCGGCGTGGTGATCATTCCGCCCGGTCTGCCTCGCGACTGGATCTCCGGCATGTCGGTGCTACCGGACGAAGGCTTGCCCGCCGATCGCCTCGCGGCCGCCGACGGCGTGGTCACCGCGGCGGCGGTGGCGATCGCCGAGACCGGCACGATCGTGCTGGACGCCTCGCCCGACCAGGGCCGCCGCATCATCTCGCTGCTGCCCGACCTGCACATCTGCGTGCTGCGCGCGGACCAGGTGGTCGCGTCGGTGCCGGAGGCGGTGGCCCGGCTCGACCCGCGCCGCCCGCTCACCTGGATCAGTGGACCGTCGGCGACCAGCGACATCGAGCTCAACCGGGTCGAAGGCGTGCACGGCCCGCGAAATCTGCACGTGATCCTGCTGGAGGCAGCATGAACCTCACCCCGAAACCGCGCCGCAAGACCCGGATCGGCCTGGTCGCCGGCGGCCTGGGCACGTACTGGCCGCAGTTCCCGGACCTGCTGCCCCAGCTGCAGGAGTCGGCGCGGTACGTCTCGGAGCGGTTCGCCGAGATGGACGCCGAGGTCACCGACGTGGGGTTCATCTCGGACGCCCAGGAGGGCGCGGTGGCCGCGGAGCGGCTGCGGCAGGCCGACTGCGACCTGATCGTGCTGTTCCTGACCACCTACCTCACCTCGTCGATGATCCTGCCGATCGCCCAGCGCTCGGACACCCCGGTGCTGGTCATCGACCTGCAGCCGACCGAGCGGATGGACCACGCCACCTTCGACACCGGCGCCTGGCTGGCGTACTGCGGGCAGTGCCCGGTGCCCGAGGTGGGCAACCTGTTCCGCCGGGCCGGGATCCCGTTCCGCTCGGTGACCGGCTGGCTGCGGCAGGAGTCGGCGTGGCAGCGGATCGGCCGGTGGATCCAGGCGGCGCACATCCGGGCCGCGCTGCGGCACGCGCGGCACGGCCTGATGGGCCACCTCTACCCGGGCATGCTTGACGTCTCGACCGACCTGACGCTGCTGCCCACCACGTTCGGGTCGCACGTGGAGGTGCTGGAGTTCGACGACCTGCGGGAACGGGTCCTCGCGGTCACCGAGGACGAGATCGCCGACCGGATGGAGCTGGCCCGCAAGATCTTCGTGCTGGACGACTCGGTCGACGACGCGGACTTCGCCTGGGGCGCGCAGGTCTCGGTCGGGCTGGACCGGCTCGCCGACGACTTCGCGCTGGACAGCCTCGCGTACTACCACCGCGGGCTGAACGGCGAGATGCACGAGCGGCTGGGCGCCGGCATGATCCTCGGCGCGTCCCTGCTCACCGCGCGGGGCATCCCGACGACCGGGGAGTACGAGCTGCGGACGACCGTCGCGCAGCTCGCCACCCAGGTGGCCGGCGCCGGCGGGTCGTTCTGCGAGATCCAGGCGCTGAACTTCACCGACGGCGTGGTGGAGATGGGCCACGACGGCCCGGCACACCTCGCGGTCTCGGCGAAACAGCCGCTGCTGCGCGGGCTGGGCGTCTATCACGGCAAGCGCGGGTGGGGGGTCAGCGTCGAGTTCGACGTACGGCCGGGGCCGGTGACCCTGCTCGGACTCGGCCAGGACCGGGACTCCTCGTTGTCGTTCATCGCGGCCGAGGGCACGGTGGTGGACGGACCGCTGCTCGCGATCGGCAACACGACCTCGCGCGTCGACTTCGGCCGGGACCCGGGGGAGTGGGTCGACGACTGGAGCGCCTCCGGGGTCGGCCACCACTGGTCGCTGTCGGTCGGGCATCGCGCCCGGGACTACCAGGCGGCGGCGAGCCTGCTCGGCATCGATTTCCGGCAGGTCTGAAACTGTCGTACCCCGGCGTTACGGTCCGTGGCATGACCATCGCCGTGACCGCACCGACCGGGAACGTCGGGTCCCGGGTGCTCCAGCTGCTGATCCAGGCCGGTGAGCGGCCGCGGGCCCTGGCCCGCGACCCCTCCCGGCTGCCACTGCCGGTCGACCACCGGCAGGGCGACCTGATGGACGCCGGCTTCCTGGCCGACGCGCTGACCGGGGCCGACACCCTGTTCTGGGTGACCCCGGAGGTGTTCGGCGCCGACGACCCGATGGCCGACATGGAACGCATGGGCGCCAACGCGGCGGCCGCGGTCCGGGCGGCCGGCGTCTCCCGGGTCGTGCAGATCAGCAGCGTCGGCGCGGAACGCGGCAGCGGCGCCGGCCTGATCGACGGGCTGGCCCGCAACGAGCAGCAGCTCGTCGAGACCGGGGCGGACGTGTGCACGCTGCGCTGCGGGTACTACTTCACCAACCTGCTCGGCTCGCTGGGCTCGCTGCGGGCCGGCACGCTGCACGCGACCATGCCGGCCGACCGGCCGATCGCCTGGGTCGATCCGCGCGACGTGGGCGAGATCGCCGCCGTGCGCCTGCTGTCCGGCTGGTCCGGGCGGCAGATCGCCGGCGTGCACGGGCCCGAGGACCTGTCGTTCGCCGCCGTGGCCGAGCGGCTGGGCGCGGTGCTCGGCCGCGAGATCCGGGTCGAGGTCATCCCGGCCGGCGTTCTCGAGACGTCCCTGCGCGCGGAGGGTCTGAGCGAGAAGGCCGCGGCCGGGGTCGCCGGCATGGCGGCCGCGGTCGGCGACGGATTCCGGCCCGAGCAGGTCCGCGACGAGCTCACCACCACGCCGACCACAGTGGAGTCCTGGGCCTACGCGACGCTGCGGCCCCTGCTGCTCGGCCCCACGTCCTAAGATCGGCCGGTGACCTCACCGATGCGGGTGCCACCCTCCGACAACGACCGGGAACGAGCCGCCGAGCTGTTGCAACGAGCCTGCGGCGACGGCCGGCTGACGCTCGAGGAGTTCAGCGTGCGGGTGGGCGCGGTCTGGGCCGCCGACTCCCATGACGAGCTGGTCCGCGCCACCGAGGGCCTGGCCGCCACGCCGATCGTCGGCTCGTCGGTCACCGTCGACCGGGTCACCACGGTCTTCAGCGAGAACAAGCGCCGCGGCCGCTGGCGGTTGCGCTCGCCCCGGGTGTGGATTCGCACCGCGTTCGGCTCGACCGAGCTCGACCTGCGCGAGGTGCTCACCGACCAGCAGCTCATCGACATCGCCGGCCGGTGCTGGTTCGGCGAGCTGAAGGTGATCGTGCCGGAGGGCGTCGAGGTCGACTTCGCGGGCTCCGCCGTCTTCTCGTCACGCACCATGCACCTCGCGCCGGTGCCGCGGGTCCCCGGCACCCCCGAGGTCCGCGTCGAGGTGTCCGCCTGGTTCAGCTCGATCGAGGTCGTCTCGAAGCCGTACGCGCTACCTCACTGACCGATCTCCACCCACACCTCGTCGAGCACACCCTGGAACTGGTCGTTGTCGGTGAAGGAACCCTTGCCGCCGACGCTGAACGGGATCCGGTTGCGCACCGAGAGGTCGGCCGGGATCGTCGCGACGCCTCGTGTGCGCCCGTCGACCAGGATGGTCAGCCGGGTGCCGTCGCGGCGGCACTCCAGCACGTGCCAGTGGTCGTCGGCCACGCTCACCGGGCTGACCGCCAGGTGGATGACCGGCCGGCCGGTGCCGACCAGGACACAACTGGGTCTTCCCTGTATGCCGTCGATCTGCAGCTTGTACTGGCTGCCATGGGAGGAGTAGCCCTTCTGCAGCACGTTCTCGCCCTTGGTGGTCTCGTCCGAGGCGAGCCGGACCGAAGCGCCGTAACGGATCGGCCGGCTGCCCGGGTTGAGACCGGACGTGCTGGTGGCGCGCAGCGCGATGCGCGGGCACGGCTCGTTCTCGCACGGCGGCGGGAAGGCCAGGGCACTGCCGCCGTCGTGCGCGACCATGGAGAACGATCCACCGTGCCGGCTGACCGGGGTCAGGTCGTGGCCGTGCCCGGACACGTCGGCCAGCGGGAACGCGCCGTCGAACGTGTAGTGCACGGCGTCGGTGGTGGCGGATGCGGCCTGGGCGGGGCCGACCGTGGCGCCCACCACGACGAGCACGGCGGCGAAGAACGCGGCGCGGGCGATCATCAGCCGAACGCGACGAAGCGCCTCTGGACCTGACCGCCGATCGTGGTGAAGTCCCCGCCGGCCGCGATCGTGCGGCGCGCCCGGTCCACCACCATCGTGCGGACGCCGGCGACGCCGTTCGCCTGCGGCGCCCAGTCGCTCAGCGATCCGTCGGCGGTCACCGCGGCCAGCTTCACCCGGGACACCGAGCCGTCGCTGCACTCGCCGTCCCGGCCGTCGTCGCCGTCCGCGCACGCCCGGTCGAAGTGCCCGCCCACGTAGGCGGTGCCGTCCAGCACCGCGATCGCCTGCGCGTCACCGTCGAACACCCGGGTCCACCGGTTGCGGCCGCCCGGCGTGTACGCGGCGGCGCGGCCGCCCTCGCCACCCATGGCCGCGTAGACGCCGCTGTCGTCGACCGCGACCGCGTGCACCACCGCGGGCGGCGACGGGCGGAACTCGCGATCCACCGCGCCGGTCGTCGCACTCACCCGGGACAGGCGCAGGGTTGACCGTACGTCGTCGGTGCGGTGGAAGCTCCCGCCCAGGTAGACCTTGCCCGCGTGGTAGGCCAGCGCGTTGACCGTGTTGTCCGCGCTCGGCGTCCAGTCGTCGTCGAGCAGCCCGGTCGTCAGCGAGAAGGCGGCCAGCCGCTGCCGATCCTGCCGGTCCACGCGGGTGAGCGAGCCGGCCGCGTACAGCCGCCCGTTGCCGACCGCGAGGGCCCGCACGCTGCCGTCGACGCCGTGCCGGAAGGTGCCGAGCTCGCCGCTGTCCGCGTCGATGCGGGCCAGCGCGTCGCGCTCCTCGCCGTCGATCTCGTCGAAGTCCCCGCCCGCATAGATCGAACCGCCCGAGACGGCGAGCGCGCGGACCGTGTCGTCGGCCTCCGGCGCCCAGTCGCGCAGCTCCCCGGTGCGGGCGTCGAACGCGGCGAGCCGCTGCCGGGCGACCGTGCGGCCGCCGACGACCGTACGGGTGAAGGAGCCACCGACGTACACGGTGTCACCGCGGTAGGCGATCGCGTAGACCGAGCCGTTGAACGACGGCGTCAGCCGGGCGGCCGAACCGACCGCCCCGGCCGCGGGAAGCGCGGCGCCGCAGGCCGCCAGGGCCGCCACGCCGGCGACCGCGGCGCGGCGGACATGCTTTGACATACGCACGCCCGGCTAACGCGTGGCCCCCGGATCAGGATGCGCCCGGCCCGGCTCATGCGGCCGGCAGGGTGAGGACCATGGTCAGCCCCCCGCCGGGTGTCTCGGAGGGGCCGAGGCTGCCGCCCATCGCCTCGGGATGCCCGGCGCCGCGTTGATCATTGGGCGAGCCGGGCACTCTGCCGCCTTTTTGACACTCCTGGACTACACGTGTGTGTAGTAGCCTACACACGTGAGTAGTTCTTCCGACCTGACCGCCCGCGCCCGCATCCGGGACGCCGCCATCGAGCTGATGGCCGAGCGCGGCATCGGCGGCGCCACCATCCGGGACATCGCCCAGGCCGCCGGCGTCTCCTCCGGCCTGGTACGGCATCACTTCGGGTCCAAGGAGGGCCTGCGCGCGGCCTGCGACGAGTACGTGATGAACGTCTTCACCGGCATCGGGCAGCGCTTCGCCGACTCGATGATGGTCGACGGCGTGACGCCCGAGCTGCTGCGTCTGCAGCGGTACATCGTGCAGTCCATGATGGACGAGTCGCCCGCCGCCAGCACGCTGTTCGACCGCATGATGGAGTACGGCGAGCAGTGGCTGGCCGGAACCGACCTGAAGGTGCGGGACCCGCGGGCGGTCATCGCGGTCATCGGCGTCATGAAGCTGTCGATGTACACGATGAGCGACCAGCTGTCCCGTGTCCTGGGCGAGGACGTCCGCACGCCGCGCGGCTGGACCCGCGTGCTGCAGGCCTCCCTGGAGATCTTCTCGCATCCTGTCATCACCCCTGAGCAGGCCGACCGGGCGCGCGAGGCGCTCGAGCGGTTCCTTTCCCCCGAGGAGTAGCCATGACCGAGGCCATCGATGCCGAGGGACTGATCAAACGGTTCGGCAAGGTGCCCGCCCTGGACGGGCTGGACCTGCACGTCCGTACCGGGGAGGTGCACGGTTTTCTCGGCCCGAACGGCGCCGGCAAGACCACCACCATCCGCATCCTGCTGGGCCTGATGCGCCACGACGGCGGCAGCGCCCGGCTGCTCGGCGGCGATCCGTGGTCCGAAGCCACGGCGTTGCACCGCCGCCTCGCGTACGTGCCGGGCGACGTCACTCTGTGGCCGAACCTGACCGGCGGTGAGGTGATCGACCTGCTCGGCCGGCTGCGTGGCGGGCTCGACCCGAAGCGCCGCGCCGAGCTGCTCGAACGCTTCCAACTGGACCCGCGCAAGAAGGGCCGGACGTACTCGAAGGGCAACCGGCAGAAGGTCGCGCTGGTCGCCGCGCTGGCCTCCGATGTGGAGCTGCTCATCCTCGACGAGCCGACCAGTGGGCTGGACCCGCTGATGGAAGAGGTCTTCCGCGAGGTCATCCTGCAGGAGAAACAGCGCGGCGACCGTACGGTCCTGCTGTCCAGCCACATCCTGGCCGAGGTCGAGGCGCTCTGCGACCGTCTGACGATCATCCGGGACGGCCGTACGGTCGAGACCGGCACCCTGGAACAGATGCGTCACCTGACCCGCACCACGATCCAGGCCGAGCTGGCCGGTCCGGTGGACGGGCTCGCGTCACTCGCCGGCGTGCACGGCCTGCGCACCGACAACGGCCGGGTGCGGTTCGATGTGGACAGCGTCGCGCTGGAGCCGGCATTGCAGACGCTGGTCAAGGTCGGCGTGCGGAGCCTGGTCAGTCAGCCGCCGTCGCTGGAGGAGCTGTTCCTGCGGCAGTACCAGCGAGGCGCCAAATGACCGGGACCGGCCGGCTCATCCGGCTGATCCTGCGCCGCGACCGGTTCGTCATGCCGCTGTGGGTGGTGCTGATCGGGCTGGTACCGGCCGGTTATGTGAGCGCCTTCGAGGGACTCTTCCCGACCGACGCGGAACGCATCGCCTACGCCCGCGCGGGCGGGTCCAACGCCGGGTTCGTCGCCCTGTACGGGACGCTGCACGGCGACTCGATGGGTGAGCTGGTCGCCTGGCGGTCCGGGTTCATCCCGGTGATCATCGGGCTGTTCGCGGCGCTCACCGTCATCCGGCACACCCGCGCGGACGAGGAGGCCGGCCGCACCGAGCTGATCGGCGCCGCCGCCGTCGGCCGCCAGGCTCAGCTCGCCGCCGCCCTGATCACCACGGCGTGCGCCGGCATCGTCCTCGGCCTGGTGCTGTTCGCCGGCATGCTCGGCAGCGGTCTGCCGGTCGCGGGTTCGCTCGCGTTCGGCGCCGAGTTCACCGTCAGCGTCTGGATCTTCGCGGCGATCGCCGGCATCGCCGCTCAGCTGACCAGCAGCGCCCGCAGTGCGCGAACCATCGCGGTGCTGGCCATCGCGCTGTCCTATGTGGTACGGGTGGCCGGCGACACGTCGGCGATCGGCGACGGCAGCATCTCCTGGCTGTCCTGGCTGAGCCCGCTCGGCTGGGTGACGCACGTGTTCGCGTTCGAGACCAACAACTGGTGGGCACTCGGGCTCGGCGTGCTGTTCAGCGCCGTGGCGGTGGCCGTCGCGGTCTACCTGCTGGGCCACCGCGACCTCGCGGCCGGTCTACTGCCGGCGCGTCTCGGCGCCGCCTCGGCGGCACCTTCCCTGCGCACGCCGCTGGCCCTCGCGTGGCGCCTGCACCGCGGCCTGCTGATCGGCTGGACGGTCGGCTTCGCGCTGCTGGGCGTGGTCTTCGGCGGTGTGGGCGGCAGCGTCCTGGACATCGCGGAGGACAACAAGGACCTTGCCGACATCTTCGCGGACCTCGGCGGCGCAACCTCCTTGGCCGACAACTACTTCTCCAGTACGGCGGGGATCGTCGGCCTGATCGCGGCCTGCTACGCCGTGCAGGCAACGTTGCGACTGCGCGACGAGGAGCAGAAGGGCCACGCCGAGGCGGTCCTCACCACGGCCGTGTCCCGCTGGTCCTGGGCCGCCGGCCACCTCCTGTTCTCCCTGGCAGGCCCCGCCGTCGTCCTGTTCGCCGAGGGTTTCGTGACCGGCCTGACCTACAACCGCACCAGGCTCGGCGACATCCTCACCGGCACGATGGTCCAGCTGCCCGCCGTGTGGGTGCTGGCCGCCCTGGCGGTGCTGCTGTTCGGGCTGCTGCCGCGGTGGTCCCTGGTGGCCTGGGCGGCTCCCGCGATCTGCCTGCTGCTCCTGCTCGTCGGCCCGACCCTGCAGCTGAGCCAGTGGCTGATGGACATCTCGCCGTTCACCCACGTGCCCCACGTGCCGGGCGGCTCGGTGACGGCGACGCCACTGATCGCCCTGAGCGTGGTGGCCGTGGTGCTCGCCTCGGCGGGCCTGGGCGGCCTGCGCCGCCGCAACATCCCGGGCTGACCGCGGGCAGCGTTCGCCGCCGGGCGTGAGCCCGGCGGCGAACCGTTTCACTTGGTCTTGCGCAGGGACTTCAGCGTGGTGCGGGCGTCCTTCGCGGACTGACGGATCTGCTTGACGGACGCGCGGATGGCGTCGCCGTCCGGGCCCGGCTTGATCGCGAGCAGCGCGTCGACCTTGCCCGCCAGAGCCTTGTCCACGGCGTCGAGCTTGGCGGCGTCCACGTTCTTGCGGTCGCGGAGCTTGCCGGCCACCGCCAGCTCGGTGTCGATCGCGGCGGTCAGGCGGACCTTCGGGCCGGTCAGGATGAACACCCGGTAGCCGGCGACCATGGCCTTCGCGTCCGCCTTCAGCGCCTCCCGGGTGGTGTCCTTCTGGACCTTGGCGCGCAGTGCGGTGAGGCCGGCGGTCTGGGTGCCGATCAAGGCGTCGAGCGTGGACCGGTGTGCGGACTGGACCTGCTTGGCCTCGGCCAGCGTCCCGTCGAACTTCTTGAGCGCGGCGAGCCGCTTGTCGATGCGGGTGGTCAGTGCCTTCTGGACGACGTCGACGCCGCGGTCCGAGGGGGCGGCGGTGGCGGGGCCACTCGCCACCAGGGTCAGGCCGAGCACGGCGGTGGCGACGGCGGCCGTACGGGAGATGCGGTTCATCGGAGTCCCTTCTCAGTCCTGGTCCTCGACCGGCTGGTCGTCGGCGTTGAGCTGCTTGTCGACCTCGTCGAGGAGGCCGTTGACGTCGGAGCCGGAAGCGTCGGTCGCGTCGGCGCCGGAAGCGCCCGTGCCGGTCGCGTTGCCGGTCGCCGCCGCCGGCGGGTCCTGGCCCGGCGAGCCGGTGTCGCGCTGCCGATCGCATCCGCCCAGCAGCACGGCGCCGACCGCCAGCACGGCGGCGACCCGGCGGCCGAGGGATGCCTTGCGGGTGAGGTTCATGGGACGGATCTTGCTCAGCCCGCATCAGGACGAGGGCAAGGCTTTGTAAGGATTTCGTCAGGACCGGTCCGGCAGCAGCCGCTCCTCGTGGTCCAGCTCGCGCTCCAGGATCCGCAGCCCCTCGTCGTTGAGATTGCCCGCGTCGCGCCAGCGCAGCAGCTCCTCGCGCTGCGCCCCGATCACCGCGCGCCGCACCATCAGCGCCGCCTCGTACTGCGGTGACGTCGGCACCTCGTCCGATTCGGCCTTCTCCAGCAGGTCCAGCCGCTTCCGATAGCGTTCCAGCCGGATTTCGAGCTGCCGGCGCATGTTCTCGATCGCGCGGTCCTCGACGTTGTCGTGCTTCTCCTCCTGGATCTCGTCGAGCCGGTCCAGCGCGGCCCGCACCGCCGCCGACCGGGCCTCGTTGCGCTCCCGCGCCAGATCGGTCTGGTTCGCCCGCAACCCCAGCCACCGCACCAGCGGCCCGAACGTCACCCCCTGCGCGACCAGGGTGACCAGCACGACCACGAACGCGCACAACTGCAGAAGACCCTGCTGCGGTACGGTCGAGGGCAGCGTGAAGATCGCCGCGAGGCTGATGACGCCGCGGGTCCCGGCCCAGCTCAACGCCGTGACCTCGCGTCCGTTGAGCGCCTTGTCGAGGATCCTCGCCCGTACCGAACCGGAAGCCTCCTCGGCCTGCGCCTCCCCACCCAGCCGGGTGTGCAGCGAGCCGGGAAGCCACTGGGTGAAGATCAGCCAGAGCGGGCGGATCAGCAGCACCACACCGACCGAGACGCCGAGCGCGGTCATCACCGTGCCCATGCCGTAGTCCGACATGGTCCGCACGACGGTCGGCAACTGCTGGCCGATCAGCAGGAAGACCATGCCCTCCAGCACGAAGTCGACCAGCCGCCACACCGCGGTGGTCTGCAGGCGGCTGGCGGCCCCGGTGTACCGCGGCGAATCATGCCCGATGATCAGGCCGGCGATGACCACGGCGAGGACGCCGGAGACGTGCAGGGACTCGCCGAGCAGGTACGCCGCGAACGGGGTCGCCAGCGAGATCGTGTTCGCGATCATGGGATCGTGCCGGATGTGCCGCAGCCACCGCACGACGAACGCCACCACCACGCCCGCGACCACACCGCCGACGGCCGCGACGATGAACTCGCCGGCCGCGTGCGGGAAGGAGAACTTCGACCGCCCGCTCGCCGCCGAGACCGCGACGGTGAGGATGGTCAGCGCCGTGGCGTCGTTGAGCAGGCCCTCACCCTGAATGAGCGTGATCAGGTTGCCGGGCAGGCCGGCCCGGCGGCCGACTGACAGGGCCGCGACCGGGTCGGGCGGCGCGACGGCCGCGCCGAGCGCGACGCCCGCGGCGAGAGCCGCGCCGGGCACCAGCAGATCGAAGCCGACGCCCACGAGCAGGGCAGTTGCCAGCACGAGCAAGACCGAGAGGCTGATGACCGTGCGCAGGTTGCGGCGGATGTCCAGCAACGAGGAGTCGAGCGCCGCGCTGTAGAGCAGCGGCGGGATGACGTAGGTGAGGATGATGTCGGGTTCGAGCTTGAGGTTCGGGCCCGGCAGCAGAGCGTAGACGATCCCGATCACGGTGAGCAACGCCGCAGACGGCAGGCCGGTCTTCCCGGCGAACCAGCGGACGATGACGATCACCGCGACCGCACACAGGACGAACAGCAGGGTTTCCTCGGCGCTCACGGGTCCATCTTTCCCGTGAAAGGGGTCCGGGAACGCCGGTGGCCGGGCTCATGCGAGCCCGGCCACCGGAATACAGAATCAGTAGCGGTAGTGCTCGGGCTTGTACGGCCCGTCCACGTCCACGCCCAGGTATTCCGCCTGCTTCTTGCTGAGGGTCGTCAGCTTGACGCCGAGGGCGTCGAGGTGCAGCCGGGCGACCTTCTCGTCCAGGTGCTTCGGCAGCACGTAGACCTGCTTGGCGTACTCACCGGGCTTGGTCCAGAGCTCGATCTGGGCCATCACCTGGTTGGTGAACGAGTTCGACATGACGAAGCTGGGGTGGCCGGTGGCGTTGCCCAGGTTCATCAGCCGGCCCTCGGACAGCACGATCACCGAGTGGCCGTCCGGGAAGCGCCACTCGTGGACCTGCGGCTTGATCTCGACCTTCTCGATGCCCGGAACCTTCTCGAGGCCGGCCATGTCGATCTCGTCGTCGAAGTGTCCGACGTTGCCGACGATCGCGTTGTGCTTCATCGCCTGCAGGTGCTCGACCCGAATGATGTCGGTGCCACCGGTGGTGGTGATGAAGATGTCCGCCTCACCGACGACGTCCTCGAGCCGCGCGACCTGCATGCCGTCCATGGCGGCCTGCAGCGCGCAGATCGGGTCGATCTCGGTGACGATCACGCGGGCGCCCTGGCCGCGCAGCGTCTCGGCGGAACCCTTGCCGACGTCACCGTAGCCGCAGACCACGGCCACCTTGCCGCCGAGCATCACGTCGGTGGCCCGGTTCAGGCCGTCGACCAGCGAGTGCCGGATGCCGTACTTGTTGTCGAACTTGCTCTTGGTGACCGCGTCGTTGACGTTGATCGCCGGGAAGAGCAGCGTGCCCTCCTTGGCGAGCTTGTAGAGACGCGCCACACCGGTGGTGGTCTCCTCGGTCACGCCACGGATGCCCTCGGCGATCTTGGTGAACCGCTGCGGGTCGGACGCGAGGCTCCCGCGCAGCGCCTCGAGGATCACCGTGTACTCGTGGCTGTCGTTCTCGCCGGCCTGCGGAACTGCGCCGGCCGCCTCGAACTCGACGCCCTTGTGCACCAGCAGCGTGGCGTCACCGCCGTCGTCCAGGATCATGTTCGGCCCGACGCCGTCGCCGAAGTCGAACAGCCGCATCGTGGCCCACCAGTACTCCTGGAGGGTCTCACCCTTCCAGGCGAAAACCGGGGTGCCGGCCGGGGCGTCGACGGTGCCGTTCGGCCCGACGACGACGGCGGCGGCGGCCTCGTCCTGGGTGGAGAAGATGTTGCAGGACACCCAGCGCACGTCGGCACCGAGCTCGACCAGCGTCTCGATCAGCACGGCGGTCTGCACGGTCATGTGCAGCGAGCCGGCGATGCGCGCGCCCCGCAGCGGCTTGCTCTCGCCGAACTCCTTGCGCAGCGACATCAGGCCAGGCATCTCGTGCTCGGCCAGACGCAGCTGGTGACGGCCCGCCTCGGCGAGCGACAGGTTCGCGACGGCGAACTCGAGGCCGTTGACGTTCTGCAGCTTTTCACTCATGAAGAGGGTCTCCTCCCTCATCAGGAGGCGCCCTTGAGTCATCGAACCAGGGCCGAGCGTGGCGGACCGAAGGAGTCCGTCGCAGCGCCTCTCGGCCGAGGCTCTGTCATCCTAACCCGAGACTAGGATCTGCGAACCGCCCATGTGACCCGACTGGCAGGGCCCCCGTAATGAAAATCCGTACCCAGCTCACCCTAGTCGTTGCCGGCGTCGTGGCCCTGGTGGTCGCGACAGCCGGCCTGGTCATCGTGCAGCGCAACGACCGGGCGGACCGAGCGGCGGTGGACCGCACGCTGTCGTCGCGGGCGGCCGCCGTGCGGGCCGAGGCGATCAGGTCCGGCTCACTGCCGACCGACGGTTCGTTTGCGGTACGGCTGATCGCCGCCGGAAAACTACGGAAGCAGGTCGGCTCGGCCGTTGAGTTCCCGCTGCCCACCAGCGACGGGTTCACGAACGTGACGGCCGGTGGCGCCGAGTGGCGATCCTTGTCCGAGACCCTGATCAGCGGCGCGCAGTTGCAGATCCTGGTCAGTCTGGCGGGCCAGCGTTCGCGGCACACCGATAACGTGCTGAGGGTGAATCTCCTGGTGGTGCTGGCGGCCGTGCTGAGCGCGGCCGGCGTCTGGTTCGCGACGGGCCGGGTGCTGCGCCCGTTCCAGCGCCTGATAGCCGCAGCCCGCTCCCTGCGCCCGGGCGACCGCCTGCCCCGGGTGCGAAGCCCGCGCGAGGTGGCCGACCTTTCCGAGGCCTTGAACGAAATGCTCGACCGAGTGACGGCACCCGCCCCGCCGCCGCAACCCGCGGCTCAGCTCCCGCCGTCTCTCGCGCCCACCGCTCCCGCTCCAGCGTCCACAGACGCCTCGTCGCCCTCCGCCACACCTCCTTCCGCTGCTGCCCCTTC